>JAJRQY010000021.1 GCA_024280015.1 Actinomycetes bacterium | reverse complement strand
CGGCAGAGTCGGACGGTTCTGGCTTTCTCCTGGGTTGTGTATCGGGCGGTTGTTGCTGCCCCCGATTTTCCTAGTGTTGGCATAGCTTTCATCCTTTCGTCAAACGGATGACTCTCCAACTTTCCCAGGGTGAATCAATGTCAGCCTTCGGCAACGGCCTGGACGGAAGCCCACAAACATGGAGCGCACCTCGTTTTCTGAACGGGTGCCAAACGTGAAAGGCACGGCGGACTTCTGTCAAGCAACTCGCCCATCGATGATCGCCAACCGCTGCGGAATCATTGTGAACACTGCCTCCACCGCTGGGCTTAGAGCTGAGGCCGGGTTCGGGGCCTAGAACGCCGCCAAACATGCTGTGGTAGGGCTCACCAAGACCATCGCAGCCGAGTCCGGTGATATGGGGATCCGCTGTAACGCTGTCTGCCCAGGCTACGTCTCAGCGTCCATGCACCTTCAAGCGACAGAAAGGCTCGCTTCGGAAGCTGCGTGACGGCCGTGGCGTCGACTCTGCAAGTCCGGTGCGGGATTGCAGATCTGCACAGCAAGGTGTCCAGTGCCGATTCGGACACTGAGTGGACACTGGCAGGGGCAAGCAAGGGTCTGTATCAGAGAATTCTGTTAAGAACTTGATCAAGTGAATGGCCCTACAACCAGGGAAAGCGTAGCAAAGAGCTGCAAGAGTGATTCGCTCTGGCAGGCCTCGAAAGTCGCTCCCAGCCCGTCAGCCCCCGCTATCGGTGATCCGTTCACGGCACAAACCCGTGAGGGACCGAGAGGGGCTACTTGGTCGGGGCCGCTCCCCGAATCTTGCCCGGCGCAGATTGAAGGGTGCGAACTCCGAGAGGTATCGGGGCTCACGGCGATATAGCGAATGTCAGCGTCCTGTTCGAAGCAGCGCCGCTTTCCGGCTTGTACCCAGACAGTACCCACAGCCGAGAGGAAACAGGGGTGTTTAGGCGTCTCCAGCGGTTTGCAGAGGACGAAAGGAGAATCTGCATAAACCCTGGTCATAGCGCTAAATCGGCTAGTACCCCCGGCGAGAATCGAACTCACGCACATGGTTCCGGAAACCAATGCTCTATCCACTGAGCTACGGGGGCAAACACTGCACGGCAGTAACACCGTCGGAGTGAGGGTATCGGTGTTCCCGCCTCGCCTGGTCACCTTTCTCGGTTGAGTGTCACCCAAGGGGGATCGATCAGATGTGATTGTGATTCCCAACCAGAAATCAACTTCCAGCCCACTCGCCTGGCGCGCTACGCTCGGCCGCTCATGAATCCGATCCCGTGGTATCTCCTCCCCGACAACTCAACTGTTGGCCCCAGCGGGCAGCTCATCATCGGCGGTTGCGACACCCTCGAACTTGCAGCCGAATTTGGGACACCGGTCTTTGTGTATGACGAAGACCACCTCCGTGACCGCTGCCGCCAAGCCGTCGATGCCTTTGGACGACACGCCACCTACGCCACCAAGGCTTTCCTCTGCACCGCCATGGCCAAACTGGTACACGAAGAAGGCATGCGCCTCGATGTCGCCACCGGTGGTGAACTCGCTGTAGCTCTTGCCGCCGACATCCCTCCAACTGACCTTGTCCTGCACGGCAACAACAAGTCACGACGCGAACTGGCTGAAGCTCTCGATGCTGGCGTGGGCCGCATCGTTGTCGACAGTTTCGAAGAATTGGATCGGATCGAGAGCCTGGTCACCGAAGGTGCGACTCCTCCCAAGGTCTTGCTTCGCCTCACCCCCGGTATCAAAGCCGAAACCCACGAGTTCATCACCACCGGCCAGGACGACTCAAAGTTTGGTTTCACCGTCTCCAGTGGCATCGCCACCCAAGCGGTACAACGGGCCAGCGCGTCAGACTCTGTCGAACTCATTGGCGTGCATTGCCACATTGGCTCCCAAGTTTTCCAGGTCGACAACTTTGCCAAGGCTCTCGAAGTCATGGGTCGCTTCGCCGAACCCCTGAACCTGCCCGAGCTAGTCATTGGTGGCGGCCTTGGTGTTGCCTACATCGAAGGTGAAGAAGCCGCAACTATCTCCCAATGGGGAACCACCCTGAAGAAGGCCGCCGCCGACGTTGGCATCACCTCCGAACTCGGCATCGAACCCGGCCGGTCCATCACCGCAGCCGCAGCCGTCACCCTCTATGAGGCTGGCACCATCAAGCATCTTGAAGGCATCCGAACCTACCTGGCTGTAGACGGAGGTATGAGCGATAATCCCCGTCCCGTCCTTTACGGATCAGGCTATGAAACCTTCCTGGCCCGCGACATTGCCGCCGAACGTACTCTCACCGCCAAGGTTGTTGGCAAGCACTGTGAGTCCGGGGACGTGCTTGTTCGCGAAGGCAAACTCCCAGCCAGTGTCAAGGTCGGCGACATCATTGGCACACCGGTCACTGGCGCCTATGGCCACTCCATGGGATCCAACTACAACAAGGTCCTGCGTCCACCCGTTGTCTTCTGCAAGGACGGCAACGCCAGGCTTGTTGTGCGGCGAGAGACCTACGACGACCTCCTGGCCACTGACCTTGGCTAAACCTTGTCTCTACACACCTGCGAAAATGGCGCAGCTCGGGTTCGTTCTTGGCTTAGCCTGACCTGGTGCCTGATCCAGCCAAGTCAACCGCCAAACCAGCCAAGCAGCCAGTGAACAAAACTAGATTTACAGACAGTCAAGTAGCGGTCACCCGAGTCGGCATTCTCGGTTGCGGAACGGTCGGTGGTGCCCTGGTTGACCTCATCAGCCAGCGAGCTGCCGCCATTGAAGAGTCTGTCGGTATTCGCCTTGAAGTCCGGCACATTGCCGTCCGAAATCTCGAAGCCGACCGCGGACCGGCCGTCAATCCAGACTGGCTAAGCACCGACAGCAACGCAGTAGCAACGGCTGAGGATGTGGACATCGTGATTGAGCTTCTTGGTGGCATTGAGCCAGCCCGAGAACTCATTCTTGGGGCCCTCAACGCCGGCAAACCGGTCATCACCGGAAACAAGGAACTGGTTGCCAACCATGGGGCCGAACTGTTTGCCGCCGCGGCCAAGAACAAGGTTGACTTCCTCTTTGAGGCGGCCGTCGCTGGGGCAATACCGATCCTGCGACCACTGCGAGAGTCATTGTTGGGCGAAGACGTAATCCGAATCATGGGCATCGTGAACGGCACAACCAACTTCATCCTGACCCGGATGACCGAGGACGGAGCCAGCTACGACGAAGCTCTCACCGAGGCTCAGGAACTTGGCTACGCCGAGGCCGACCCGACCGCCGATGTCGAAGGATTCGACGCCGGTGCCAAGGCCGCCATCATGGCTTCCATTGCCTTTGGCGTTGAGGTTGTCGCCAATGACGTGCATCACGAAGGCATCTCCAACATCGATCAGACTGATATTGCCTTCGCCAACCGCCTTGGCTATCGCATCAAGCTGTTGGCGATCGCCGAAGTCTTCGGCACTGGAGCAAACAAGGAAGTTGATGTTCGCGTTCACCCCGTGATGGTGCCCCTCACCCATCCTCTTGCATCGGTTCGGGGAAGTTTCAACGCCATCTTCGTTGAGGGAGCAGCCGCCGGTGAGCTGATGTTCTACGGCCGTGGTGCAGGCGGAGACCCAACCAGTTCCGCGGTTCTTGGTGATCTGGTTGATGCGGCCGTCAACTTGCGTGGCAATACCTTCCTGCCTGTTCCCGCTGGTGCTCCAGCCGTGATCCGCTCCATTGATGAGGTGGATAGTGCCTACTACCTGAACATGGAAGTCGGCGACGCTCCCGGCGTGCTGGCGGAGGTGGCCGGTGTCTTTGGTCAGAACGGTGTTTCCATTGGCTCAATGGAACAAACAGGGCTTGGGGATGATGCTCGCCTGGTGTTCATCACCCACATCGCCAAGGAACGGGCACTTCAGCAAACCCTGATTGAGCTTGGCGAACTCGGCTCGGTACGAGCCATTCGCTCGGTATTGCGAGTAATCGAAGACTAGGGGAGGAGACGCCGTGGGCATCGAAGACGTGGGCATCGAGTATGTATCAACCAGAGGGATAGCCCCAGCACTAGGGTTTGCTGACACGCTCCTGACCGGCCTAGCGACCGATGGTGGCCTCTACTGCCCGGCAGACGTACCCGAACTGAACCTGGACGGGCTGGGCCCAGAATCCAGCTATGCCGACATTGCCCTCGCAGTCATGTGGCCCTACGTCGAGGGATCAATCGACAAGCAAACCTTCACCACCATGGTGGAAGAAACCTACAGCGTCTTCCACCACCCCGACATCGTTCCCCTGGTCGATCTAGGTGACGGACTCCACCTGTTGGACCTTTCACAAGGACCAACCTTGGCGTTCAAGGATGTCGCCTTGCAACTGGTCGGCCGCTTGTTGGACTACGAACTAACCAGTCGAGGCGAACGGGTCACCGTGTTGGCGGCAACATCGGGCGACACCGGCTCGGCGGCCATTGAAGCCCTCAAGAACCGCAAGAACGTCAACCTGGTCGTGCTCCATCCTCATGGCCGAGTTTCCGATGTGCAACGTCGACAAATGACCACCGTTGTTGCCCCCAACATTCGCAATGTCGCTCTCGATGGAAACTTCGATGATTGCCAAGATCTGGTCAAGGCCGCCTTCGCTGATCCGTCCCTGCGCTCAGAGTTTGGGTTAGCTGCAGTCAACTCCATCAACTGGGCCAGAGTTATGGCTCAGATTGTCTACTACGTCAGCTCGAGCCTTCGATTGACCGGCGGCACAAGCCCCGTCAGCTTCGCCGTGCCAACCGGAAACTTCGGCAATGTTCTTGCCGGTTGGTACGCCAAACGCATGGGCAACCCGACTGGCCAGCTGATTGTTGCCAGCAACCGCAACGACATCCTCACCCGATTCTTTGCCACCGGTTCGCTGACGGCACAGAACGTTGCCCCGTCCTTGAGCCCCAGTATGGACATCCAGGTTTCATCCAACTTCGAGCGACTCTTGTGGGAAGCTTCTGGCCGCCAAGGAGAAGCCGTCAGTAAGGTCTTGTCCGACTTCCGAACCGAGGGTGAAGTCGCTCTTGAGGCCGATTGGGTTGGCTTCATCCGCGCTGAATTCGCATCGGGGCGTGCGGACGATGAAGAGACCCTGGCCGAGATGGAACGGACCCATTCCGAGTACGGACTCTTGATTGACCCGCACACAGCGGTCGGTCTCAAGGTCGCCCGCGAGCAGCGCGATGACTCGGGCAACCCCATGGTTGTCCTGTCAACAGCTAGCCCAGCCAAGTTCCCCGACGCGGTAAAACAGGCGACGGGAATCCATCCCGAGTTGCCACCATTCCTGGCCGAATTACACAGTCGTATTGAGCGTGTTGAGCGCTCGGCTGCGGACCTTGAATCGGTTGTCACACAAATGAGGGCGTTGAACCAGTCCTGACTTGGTAGCATTCTGGTCTGCAGTGAACAGTAGAGGCTGACAGCCGTCATCCGCTTACCTGCAACCCTGATGTCTTTCGCCTAGTACCAGCTCACGGTAGGGCGAAGATCTGGCATCGGACCCTCTCCGGCGAAAGTTCGTCGGCTTCACAACAGGAGTGTGTCGTGAGCGAGCAAGGAACAGTCGGCCGCGCCGACCTTCAGAAGAAAGACAAGGGCGAGCTTCAAGCCATCGTCGAAGCACTGGGTGGCAAGGCCTCCAGTCGACTGAAAAAGGCTGATCTCGTCGATACGATTCTTGAGCTGTCTGGCGTTGTTCCGGCAAGCGAGACAACCAGTGACTCAGACGAATCGTCTGATGGTGTCGACTCTCAAGGAGATGCCGGTTCCTCGGCTGACAGTGCGGCTTCGTCGCCAGCTGACAGTGGGTCTCAGGCTTCTTCTGATCGCAACTCTCGTGATGAGTCTGGCGTCCCTGCTGACTCGGACGCTGGAAGCCGTCAAGACCAGGATTCCTCCAGGTCTCAGCCGCGGCAACAGAAATCTCGGTCTGGCAGCCAGGCTGGGCAAGGCGGACAGGCCGGTCAAAACGGCGACAAGTCCTCCAAGCGTCAACGCTCTCGGCGCGGTCGTGGCGGCGAGCCGCCAGCAGAATGGGAAACCGAGCTCTCGGGTGAGTCCCGCCAGGACTCCTCCAAGCGAGACAGCCAAAAGCGCGGTAGCACCAAGCAGGACGGCACTTCAAGGCAGGACCGCAGTACCAAGCAGGACGGCGCGCCAAAGCACGACCGCAGCTCCAAGTCTGAGAGCAGTTCCAAGCAGGACAGTTCGAAGAAGGACGGGTCAAAGCAGGACAGTGGCCGCAATCAGGGCGGCCAGAATCAGAATCAAAACCAGGGCGGGGCGGACGATGACGGGGACAACAATCGCCGTCGGCGTCGTCGAGGTCGCAACCGTGATCGTGATGATGAGGTCGCCAACCTGGAACCGGTAGCCGTTGTTGGCTATATGGAACTCCGCGATGATGGCTACGGATTCCTCCGGGTCAATGGCTGGATGCCGTCCAAGGACGATGTGTATGTTCCGGTCCGCATGGTCCGTCAATGGGGCCTTCGCAAGGGTGATCATGTTGTTGGAACGGCCCGTCCGGCCAACCGCAACGAGAAGAATCCAGCAATGGAGGTGATTGAGACCGTCAACGGGCTGAACCAGGAAGACTCCAGGAACCGACCCCTGTTTGAAGACCTCACACCACTGTTCCCCGACGAGCGACTCCGCCTGGAGCAAACCCGGTCGCCGCTCCAGATCACCCCAAGGATCATTGACCTGGTAGCACCCATTGGGAAGGGTCAGCGTGGCATGATTGTTTCGCCACCCAAGGCAGGCAAGACGTCTATCATGAAGGACATTGCTCGCTCCATCGAGAAAAACAATCCCGAGGTTCACCTCGTTGTCCTTCTAATCGATGAGCGGCCAGAAGAAGTCACGGACATGGCTCGCAGCCTTGAGCATGGCGAGGTCGTCGCCTCTACCTTCGATCGCCCGCCAGAGGAGCATTGCGCCCTGGCAGAGCTGACCATTGAACGAGCCAAGCGAATGGTCGAAGCCGGTGATGACGTTGTGATCTTGCTTGATGGCATCACCCGCCTTGCTCGGGCATACAACATGGCCGGGCCCAGCTCGGGTCGCCTGATGTCGGGTGGCTTGGATACTGCAGCCATCTATCCACCAAAGCGCTTCTTTGGTGCGGCCCGAAACCTCGAAGAGGGTGGCTCGCTCACCATTTTGGCTACCGCCTTGGTCGAGACGGGGTCCCGCATGGACGAGGTCATCTTCGAAGAGTTCAAGGGGACCGGCAATATGGAGCTACGGCTTGACCGCCGGCTGGCCGAGCGTGGCGTCTTCCCTGCCATCAATATTGACGGCAGTTCGACTCGTCGGCCCGAATTGCTGAGTGAGCGAACTGAACGGCTCCAGGTCGAGAAGCTTCGCCGTGTTCTCGGCGCCCTTGCCGATTCTGATGCCGCGCCAAGCGCTGGCATTGATTTGTTGGTGGACCGGCTCAAGTCGTTCAAGACCAACAAGGAGTTCTTGGCCGAGATCGCCAAGTCTTAAGCAAATCGACCGTGAGTAAATATCGATGGAGGTTTCGCGATCAACGCGGACCCGCCACAATGGAGCAGCTATGAAGCCGGACATTCACCCCAACTACCGCCCAGTCGTCTTTCAAGACGTCGGCGCGGAATTCGCCTTCCTGACGAAGTCAACGATTGCAACATCGGAGACCATCGACTGGGAAGACGGAGAGACCTATCCTCTCTACAAGGTCGACATCTCCTCAGCGAGCCATCCGTTCTACACCGGAACGATGCGCATCATCGACACCGCTGGCCGTGTTGAGCGCTTCGAGCGTCGCTTTGGTCGCCGCAAAGGCGCTGCTCCGGCTACCGACGAAGCCGCTCCAGAGACTGCGCCAAAGGTCGAAGCTGCTCCGGTAGTTGAAGCGCCAGCCGCTGAAGCTGCTCCCGTTGAAGCAACTGAGGCTCCAGCCAAGACCGAAGCGACATCAGACGAGAGTTGATCTCGGCGTTTGATTCGTTCTCTTCGCGAGGCACCTGCCCCAAGAAGAGGCGATATGACAAGCACTGAAATCAAACGGGGACTGCAAGAGACGAAGCTGAAAGGCCTCGTCCGTTCCGTTCTCGATGCTGATGACGCCACATTCGAACTGATCGATGCTCCCGGCGCCGTCGGGGGCATCGCCGCGTCGCGGGGCTTCTGCCTCTTGGTAGCCGATCACAAAACGGGTTCCCAGATTCGGAGCCTTGGCCAAGCCTTGATCTGGGCCGATCGAGCCAAGGTCAGTGAACTCAATGTCCTGGCCGAGGCCGGTGATGCGTCTGATCTCGCCCGGCGCGCAGGACTTCTGGACCCAGCTCCGATTGTTTGGGAGATTCAAGGAACCCAGCTCAGACGGGCCCAGCCAGCGGCCCTCGAACCAGCTCCCGAACTGTCGCTGGAAGAACTTGCATTCGGCCCCGTCATGAAAGCGGCTGGTACTCGTCCGGTTGATGACCACGGCCGCCTCGTGGCTGAGGTCGCTGGTCTGGAAGTTGCCCGTGTCAGCAGCGACGAAGAAGGCGTCTACTTGGAGGTTGGTGTTGGCCAGGCCGATCGAGAGCTCCAGATGTTGGTTCACGGGGGGCTCGAACGCCAAGAAGCGTTAGAACGTGCCGTTGGCATGGTGTTGGAGCACCGACGACCCAACGCGCCGCTTCACCCGCTGAATCGACTGGCCCGTGAACGTTGGCTTCGTTCAGAGATTCTGGATCAGCCGAGCCTGGTCGGTCTCACAAGTGCCGAGCCTCTACCTCCACTACGACCCCGATCGACTCTTCTTGGCACCGAACCATCTGCCGCCATTGGCGTGAATCAGGCGGGAAAGCGGACCATTGTTGTCTGCTCGGTTGGGGTGGACGTCGACCTCACCGCTGAAGCAGCGGAGTATCGCCACCGATCAGCCCCAGACGCTGAACTGCTTCTTGTTGTTCCCCAGGCTGATCAACACCCAGCAGTCGTCCGAACAGCCAAGCGACTTCATCAGGCATCATTCGTGAGTTTCCCACCACCTTGGGGCACCCCTCTGTAGCCTTCGCCCATATGTTGGAACGGCTGGAATCACTCGAACGAGAATTTCACGAGCTCGAAGCTCGGATTGCTGACCCGGAGCTGATCTCGGACAACGCCCGATATGTGCGAGCAATGCGCCGCTATCGGGAGCTTTCTGACATCGTCGGAGTCGGCCGCAAACTGCGTGACCGCAATGAGGACCTGGAGGTGGCTAAGGAGCTGATGGCCGAGGCTTCGCCCGGCGATCGAGATGAGATGCGGGCCGAGGTGAACGAGGCCGAATCCGACATCGCCAAATTCGAAGAAGAGTTCAAGGTCTTACTTCTTCCCAAGGACCCGAACGACGGGCGTGACGTCATTATTGAAATTCGTGGGGCCGAAGGTGGGGAAGAAGCGAACCTGTTTGCCCGCGACCTATTCGACATGTATCGCGAGTTTGCCGCCAGTCTTGGTTGGAAGATTGAACTGATGTCGGTTCAGAACTCCGACATTGGTGGCCTAAGTGAATGCACCTTCACCCTGCGGGGTGATGATGTGTGGACGCGGATGAAGTTTGAGGCCGGACCACACCGGGTGCAACGCGTACCAGTCACCGAATCCCAAGGCCGGATCCATACCTCCTCGGCCACGGTCTCGGTTTTACCTGAGGCTGACGAGGTTGACATTGAGATCAATCCCAACGACTTGCAAATTGATACCTATCGCTCCTCGGGAGCGGGAGGCCAGCACGTGAATACCACGGACTCGGCTGTTCGCATGACCCACATCCCCACCGGTGTCACCGTCTCCATGCAGGATGAGAAGAGTCAGCTTCAGAACCGGGCCCGGGCCTTGGTCGTCTTGCGGTCGCGCATGCTCAAGTTGGAGCAGGACCGTGTCGCCTCCGAGGCCTCAGCGGCTCGCAAGGATCAGATAGGTTCGGGCGGGCGCTCGGAGAAGATCCGGACCTACAACTTCAAAGAAAACCGGGTTACCGATCATCGCATCGGGCTGAGCATCTACCAGCTGGAAAAGATCTTGGCTGGAGACCTGATGGAAATCAGCAACGCGCTGGTGCACGACGAACGAACTCGTCAGCTGCAAGCTGATCCCGACGACCAGTGATGCCCGGTGACTGAGCCTGCACAGGGAGAGCCAGAACAGGGAGAGTCAGCAAAGGAAGAGCCTCCACTGGCTAAGTCCTCACAGGGTGACGGCACCATCTCGTGGTCAAGCCTTCTGAGTGAAGCCATTGGCCGGTTTGGGCGGGCCAATGTTGAGAATCCTGAGGGCAGCGCGCGCCGCATTGTCGAGGCTGCAACCGGCCTCGGCCCCGCAGAACTAGCTCTTAGCCTTGAGCAACAAGCGACTATTCGCGGAGTCGCCCAATTTGATGCCATGGTGGCCCGTCGACTCAAGGGCGAACCCCTGCAATATGTGGTTGGAAGCTGGGGCTTTCGGCACCTGGACTTGCTGGTCGACAAACGGGTTCTGATACCCCGACCAGAGACTGAAGAGATTGTGCAATGGGGCCTGGAAGAGCTGGCTCGTTGCGCCCTCTCGGGAAGCATCGAACCCCTCGTGACCGACCTCGGAACAGGAAGCGGCGCCATCGGGCTTTCTGTTCTCACTGAAGTCCAGCAAGCTCAGGTGTGGATGAGTGATGCATCCGAAGAGGCACTGGCAGTGTGTCGTGCCAACCTGGCTGCACTTGGTCGAGCCGGTGTGCGAGGTCGGATCGTTTCTGGTTCGTGGTTTGAGGCCTTGCCAGACGTGTTACTTGGCGCGATTGACCTGATTATCACGAACCCACCCTACGTAGCCGAACGTGACGAGTTGCCGCCCGTGGTCGCTGATTGGGAACCAGAACAGGCCCTGGTGTCCGGACCGCTGGGAACCGAGGACGTTCACCATCTGATCACCTCATCGCCACGATGGCTGAGGGCCGATGGAGCCATCGTGGTGGAGATGGCACCTGACCAGGTTGATGTGATGTGTCGGCTGGCTGCGAACTACTTCGAAGAAGTCGAGGCCAAGGTTGACCTCTCCGGGAGACAGCGTGGTGTTGTTGCTCGCTTCCCCCGTCGCTTGCATCTGTAGAACTGTTGGACAGCCATCGCGTCACCCTGATTGGGTTGGATAGGAAATCGAGCGGCTAGGCGAGCTACGATCGAGAATCGCCGCCTCCGGAGGTCAATCAATTGTTCGGTAAAAACAACAAGCTGGATACCACCTGGCTGGGTCAGGTCAGTTTCTTTGACCAGTTCACCCCAGAGCAGTTGGAAGAAGTGTCGTCACTGGGTCAGAAGGTCACTGCTGACCCTGGAGCCCTTTTGACCGACCAGGGAAACTTCGGCGATGTCTCCTACATCATCGTCGAAGGTACAGCCAACGTCTTGATGAACGGCGAGTACGTCGCCTCGGTCGGACCGGGCTCCGTCGTTGGCGAAATGTCCCTACTGGAGCACCGTCCTCGGGTGGCGTCGGTCGTTGCCGAAACGGAAATGGTCTTGGTTTCGTTCGGAATCGAAGAGTTCCGGTCTTTGCTGGATCGAAACCCAACAGCCAAGGATCGGATCCTGACCCTGTTGGATGCGCGCAGTCGGGCCAATCTTTCCCGCCACAACGACGAATCTGCGTGAGCTAGCCGATTCTGCTTGGGTCAGGCCGTCTATAGTCTGCTTGGGCGCCAACAACCGGATCACGAGTCGGCTTTGAGCAGTCGGGTTGGTGTCTTGTTCGACTAGTCAATTGGAGTTTTGGTGCGTATTGCAATCGGGTCAGATCACGCGGGGTTTGATCTCAAAGAAGAAGTCGGCAACCATCTCCGGTCATGTGGGCATGAGGTTGTTGATCTGGGTACCAACGACACTGCGTCGGTGGACTACCCCGATTTCGGTGAAGCAGTGGGGAAATCTGTTGCCTCGGGCGACACCATGCTTGGTGTTGCGGTGTGCGGCAGCGGAATCGGTATCTGTATGGCCGCAGGCAAGGTTGACGGAGTGCGGGCGGCGACGGTGCATGATGTCACCTCGGCTCGCCTCTCTCGGCTGCACAATGATGCCAACGTGATGTGCCTGGGCCAGCGCTTTACCGGCGTGCAAGTTGCCCTTGACGCTGTTGATGCCTTCGTCACTGGCAGCTTCGAAGGCGGCAGGCACAGTCGTCGAGTCGACAAGATCAACCTGATCGCTCGACAACCTGACTCCTAACCCACCGATCTCCCACTGTCGGTGTTCGCTCAGCAATCCAGAGTGGACCCGGAAGCAATCCCCGTACCGGAAGACCGGTACCCAGAATCACTATCTATCCCAGAAAGTCTGAGTAGTCCTATGCCCTGGCCAATACTGACCAACGAGCCGATTGTCGACATGATAGGGCGAGAGGTGGAACGCCAAAATACGGCGCTCCAACTGATTGCTTCGGAGAACTTTGCTTCGCCTGCGGTTATGGCTGCGACTGGCTCGGTATTCACCAACAAGTACTCTGAGGGCTATCCGGGAAGGCGCTACTACGGTGGCAATCAGGTGGTTGATGAGGTCGAGTCCCTGGCTATTGATCGTGTCTGTCAACTCTTTGGTGCGGAGTTCGCCAATGTTCAGCCTCATGCTGGGGCCAACGCCAATATGGCGGTTTACCAGGCCGTTCTCGACCCGGGCGACACCGTTCTTGGACTGAGCCTTGACCATGGTGGCCACCTCACCCATGGGTCACCGGTCAATGCGTCGGGCCTGATGTATGACTTCGTTGCCTACCGCGTAACCGAAGGCGACGAACGCTTGGACTATGAGGCCATCAGCGAACTGGCCAACAAGCACAAGCCGAAACTGATTGTTGCTGGTGCCACCGCCTATCCCCGCATCATCGATCCCGAACCGTTCCGTCGCATCGCCGACGAGGTCGGGGCGCTCTTGATGTTTGACGCCGCCCACATTGCCGGCCTGGTGGCTGGCGGAGTCCATCCCAATCCGGTTGGCATTGCCGACATTGTCACCTTTACCACCCACAAGACCCTGCGCGGCCCACGCGGCGGCTGCATCTTGGCCACCGAATCGCTAGGCCCAGCCATCAACAAGGCCATCTTCCCCGGTCAACAAGGTGGTCCCCAGGAGCATTCGATTGCGGCCAAGGCTGTTGCTTTTGCCGAAGCATCGACCGAGGAGTTCAAGGTCTATGCCGCCCAGATCGTCAGCAATGCCAGTGCGTTGGCTGCCCAGTTAGCTGAGGAAGGGTTCCGATTGGTGTCTGGGGGCACGGATAATCACCTCCTGCTGGTCGACCTTCGTACCTTCGACGAAGAACTCACCGGTAAGGAGGCCCAGAACGTTCTCGACGAGGCTGGTATCACCCTGAATCGGAACTCCATTCCCGATGACCCTCGCTCGCCCTTTGTCACCTCCGGGCTGCGAATCGGTACCCCGGCGGTCACCACTCAGGGCATGAAAGAGCAGGAGATGGCCGTTATCGGCCGTTTGATTGCCCGTACTCTGCGCGACCGGACGGACCAAGCGGCGATCGCCGCCATTCGGGCAGAAGTCCGAGATCTCTGTACGGGATTTAGTCCCTACCCCGGTCTTTGAGGGACCAGATTCCTTGCCAACGATCTCGTCGTACCTGATCATCATCGGCATCGCCGCTGGGGTGACAGTTTTGACGGTCCCGATCTTTCGAGTTATCGCCATTGGACGCGGCCTGATTGTTGATCCAGACGAGCGTCGATCCCACGTCCAGCCCACGGCAACTCTGGGCGGGGGAGCAATGTTTCTGGGATTCCTGGTTGCCTTTGCCGTTGCCGCCACCAGCGGATGGTTTGAGGCGTCATTCCACGGAACCACTGAGCCCTTCGGGGTAATCGCGGTGGCCACCATGGCCTACCTGGTAGGCCTGGTGGATGATGTTCGAGAGATCTCCGCCCCAGCCAAGACCGCCGGTCTGATTCTGGCCGCCAGCGCCTTGCAATTCAGTGGTATCAGCCTCCAGGTTTTTCGAATTCCCTTCGTTCCGGTCCTCATTCTTCCTGCCGACCTAAGTTTTTTATTGAGTGTGATCTGGCTCATGGGCATGGCCAACGCGGTCAATTTTATTGATGGGCTGGATGGCCTAGCCGCAGGAACCATGGGAATCGGGGCATTCGCCTTTTTCTTGTACTCGATCCAGTTGCGGGAAGAAGGGCTTCTGCTCGAAGGAAACATCGGCCCGCTCATTGCTGCCGCGGTGGCCGGCGTGTGTCTGGGATTCCTACCGTGGAACGTGAATCCAGCCAAGATCTTCATGGGAGATGGTGGCAGCCTGCTCCTCGGCTCCCTGATGGCGGCCAGCACCATGGCGGTCGGCGGTCGAACAAGATCCCCCTTTAGTGGCCAGACCTTCTTCTTCTACGCTCCACTGGTGATCCCTCTGGTCATCTTGGGAGTGCCGATGGTTGACACCTTGTTCGCTATTGTCCGTCGGGCGTCACGTCGCCAAGGCCTAGCAACGGCAGACAAGGACCATCTCCATCATCGATTGATGAGGCTGGGACATGGCCATCGTCGAACGGTTGGAATTCTCTGGGCGTGGACTGCGGTCTTGTCGGGCCTGGTTCTTTGGCCGGTTTATCGGGAGGGCCGCGGTGACCGAATTGTCCCGGTTGGAGTGATCGCTCTAGGCGTGCTTCTCTATGTGTCATTTCGCCCAGGCAAGGGCCGAAATGGGGATTCCAATGGAGCCAACAAGTCGGGCCAAACTCCTCAACGACGAGAGGGAGATCGGGCACAGACTGGGTAGTGACCGATGATTGGGGTTGCGAAGGTGTATGGACACTCCATATCGTTCGTGCAGCGCACGGTGATTAGATCCGCGTGTCTTACCAATTTCTGATCGAAACTTCTAGCTTTGCAAGGCACCGTGACTGACCGACGACCTCAACTCTCTGAGCAGATGCACAACAGCTCCGGCTCCTTCGAGCTGGTTCTTTCTGCAGTCATGCTCGGTCTCGGCGGCTACTTTCTGGATGGCTGGGTCGGTACCCGCCCAGTCTTCATGATCTTGTTCACGGTTCTTGGTTTCTTTGGTGCCGCGGTTTCGGTCTACTACCGGTACACCCATGACATCGCGGTCTTGAACGCCGAAACGACTGCGCTCAAGCAGCAAACGATCTCCATTCGTGCTGCTGCGGATGATTCAGCAGCCAGGGCGGTCATCAAGCAATCATCCCAACAGGAGCAGCCCAGCTGATGGCCGCTGTTACCGATCGACTTGTTGGGCCTTCACCCGCAGCCGAAGTCGCCCTTGACATGGTCAAGCGTGGCCTCGTCGTCCTTCCCTTTGGCATGGCTTTTGGTGCCTTGCTCGGAGGCTTCAACGGTGCCATGTCGGTGACCTACGGCATGTTTCTTGTCTTGGTCAACCTGATTCTGTCTGCGGCATTGTTGGCCTGGGCCTCAAAGATTTCCTTCGCCGCGGTCGCATCTGCTGCATTAGGCGGCTATGCAATGCGCCTTGGTCTAATCTTCTTTGCCGTGTGGATCGTGAAAGACATGTCCTGGGTGGCTATGTTGCCGCTTGGAATCACGTTGATCGTGACCCATCTCGGTTTGTTGATCTGGGAACTCCGTCATGTTTCGGCATCGATGGCTTACCCCGGACTCAAGCCAAAAGTCTCTCGCTCCAGCTCGCGGCCAGTGGCCGCCGGTCGGCGCTAATCGTTCGAATCTCGTCTCTCTATCGCTCTCGTAAAGACCTCAAGGAGTCATTCCTGTGTTCGCAGCACTTGAGTTCCCGTCAATTGAAAATCTGGTCGAATGGCCCGCATTCTTCGGCGATGGCACCTTCTATGCCTTCAACAAGATTGCCCTCATCAGCATGCTGGCGGTCATTATCCCCACCGCCTTGTTCTTGTTGGCCAAGAAAGAGATGGTTCCTCGAGGTGTGCAGAACATCGTTGAGGGAACCGTCGAATTCGTCGAGAAGCAGGTTGTGCTCTCGGCCATCGGTCCAGAAGGGCTCAAGTACACCCCTCTCATCCTGACCATCTTCCTGTTCGTCTTCTTCGGCAATATTTTCGAAGTCATCCCAACCTTCCAGATGCCAGCCAACGCCCGAATGGCCAACCCACTGATCCTGGCCGTTGTTGCATGGGTTTCCTTCGTCACCATTGGTATCAAGTCCCAGGGCTTTGCAGGATTCATGAAGTCCTCCTTGTTCCCTCCTGGAGTGCCAAAGGCTTTGTACATCCTCGTCACACCAATCGAGTTTCTCTCAACCTTCCTGCTTCGCCCATTCGGCCTAGCCGTTCGTCTTTTCGCCAACATGTTGGCTGGCCATATCTTGCTGGTGACCTTCGGGGTTCTATGTATCACCCTCGCCACCGCTTCGCCGTTGGCCGCCATCCTTCCCTTCAGCTATGCCATGCTGGTCGGACTTACGGGCTTTGAGGTCATGGTTTCTCTTATCCAGGCTTTTGTTTTCAGCCTGTTGACTGCGGTCTACATCCAGCTGTCGCTGCATGCCCACTAATTCTTCCGTTCGAGTAATTCATTTTTCTGTCAACCAACCATTTCTCGCCCTCGGGCAGAACAACAAACCGCTCCGTAGTGGAGCAATAATTCAGGAGAGCAATTTCCAATGAGCATCATTGCTAGTACTGCCGCTCAGATTTCTGAGCTTGCCCAGGAGTACACACCAGCTGAGGCAAAGGCCAACGCCGGTGCTTCCGGAGCAGGCATGGCTTATGGCCTTGCCGCCATCGGCCCCGGAATCGGCATCGGTTACCTGGTCGGCCAAGCTGTCCAGGCCATGGCCCGCCAGCCCGAGTCCGCCGGACAGGTCCAGACGACCATGTTCCTCGGTATTGCCTTCACCGAAGCTCTGGCCCTCATCGGCTTCGTTGTCTTCATTCTTCTGAAGTTCGCCTGATCACATGCTTGCTCAAACACTGATGCTCCGCTTGGCGGAGGAAGGTGGAGAGCTCGGAGACCATGTGGTTGAGGAAGCGGCGAACCCGATTCTTCCAACCGTTCCCGAGCTGTTCTGGGGCGCTATTGCCTTCGCAACTCTGTTTGCGTTGGTGAAGTTCGTCCTACTTCCGCCAGTACAAAAAACCATGCAAGATCGAGCAAATCTGGTTCGCTCTGACCTGGATGCTGCCGATGCGGCCCGAAGTCAGGCCGGTTCTGCTGCTAGCGACGTCTCTGACCAGCTGGCCGATGTCCGGGCCGAAGCCACCCAGATCATCGACGCTGCTCGCGCCGAGGCTGAAGCTGACCGTGCCCGCATCATCGGCGCCGCCGAGGACGAGATCGCGGCCGCTCGCTCCGAAGCCGAGGCCGAGATCGCTGGTGCTCGTGAGGCCGCTATGGCTGGGGTTGGTCCCTCGGTTGCCGGACTTGCTGCCGATGCTGCATCTCGCGTCATGAATCGCACTGTTGACGTCAGTGCCGCTCAGCCGGTCGTTGACCGATTCCTGAACAGTTCGAACTGAGGACGCTGATGTATCTTTTCCAAACAGATGAAGAACACCAAGGCGACCCGGGCGAGGGCACCGAAACGGTCGTTCACCACCCGAATGGTGTGCATCTCGCCGGTGACATGAAAGAGGTCTATTGGGGCTCGTCGGCCGCAATTGTACTCTTTGCCTTGATTGCCTGGAAGTTCGGTCCCGCCATCAAGAAGATGGTGGCCTCACGTCCCGAGCGGATTCAGGCTGAACTTGATGCAGCCAAGGCTGCTCGCACCGAAGCCGAAGCTGCCCTAAACGCTTCGACCGCCGATCTTCCTGATGTTGGCGCCGAAGAGGTCCGAATTCGTGACGAGGCTCTGGAAACAGCATCTCGGCTCAAGGTGGACATGGTGGCCAAGGCCAAAGCCGACGCCGAAGCCCTCAAGACCCGAGGTGTTGCCGATGTCGCCAATATGAAGCGACAGGCTCTCACCGACCTGCAAGACGAGGTCGCGATCATTACCCGTGATGCCACCGAAGCCATCGTTACTGAAGGCCTTGACGAAGCAGCACATGCCGAACTCATCGAGAACTACATCAATCAGGTCGGCCAGCTCAGCTGAGCCCCCTGACTGACGACGCGGAGAACACCAGATGTCAGATCACATCACCGGATACGCCCAAGCCTTGCTGGCTGTGGCTCGGGCCGATGGCAACCTCGAAACAGTGAAGGCTCAGTTGGCCGACGTGGCAGCAGCCATCGAAGGCAACGAAGAGCTTCGCTCAACCTTGAGCAACAACACCTTGCCCGCGGCTATTCGGGGCCAGGTCATTGATGACCTTTTAGCCAACAAGACCACCGACACCACCCGGGCCTTGTCCGGACTGATTGTCAACTCTGGTCGAGGTGCCCAGTTCTCCGAGATCGTCAATGCCTTTGTTGCGGCTTCTGCTGCAGCATCGGGCAAAACTGTGGCCACCGTGCGAACCGCCGTTGCCATGTCCGATGAACAGCAAGCCCGTTTGGCCAAGGCACTCAAGGCCAACACCGGCAATGATGTCGAACTCCAGGTCGTGATCGACCCGTCCGTTGTCGGCGGCGCAGTTACCACCATTGGTGACACCGTTATTGATGGCTCCCTTCGCAATCGTCTTTCCAAGATGCGAGAGACGATCTAGTCGGCTGCCATCGCGGCCGCCATCCCCTACTCCAACACGTACCAATCAGTCAGTCCTCGGTAGCAGAGCTACCAAACCTCCAGAGTTACAGAGAGATTCTCACATGGCACTCACCTTCGATCCGGCCGAAATCACCGGCGCACTCAAGAAAAACCTCGAGAGCTACGAGGCCGACGTCTCCAACAAGACCGTCGGTCGCATCCTCGAAGTCGGCGACGGCATTGCCCGCATCGGCGGGCTTCCTGACGCCGCCGTCAACGAGATGCTTCGTTTCGAGGACGGGACCATTGGCCTGGCTCTGAACTTGGACGAAGAGAGCATTGGTGCTGTTGTTCTTGGTGAGGTCGCTGGCATTGAAGAAGGACAGGCCGTGGAGTCCACGGGCGAGATCCTCTCGGTTCCAGTCGGTGATGGTGTGCTTGGCCGGGTAGTCAACATGATGGGTGAGCCGGTTGACGGCAAAGGCCCGCTCACCAACGTGCAGACTCGTCGTATGGAAATTCAGGCTCCCGGTATTCTTGGGCGCCAGCCAGTTCATGAGCCAGTCCAGACCGGCATCAAGGCTGTTGACTCCCTCATTCCCATTGGCCGTGGCCAGCGAGAGCTGATCATCGGTGACCGCAAGACGGGTAAGACCACCGTAGCCATTGACTCCATCCTGGCCCAGAAGGGTCTTGGGGTGAAGTGCATCTATGTCGCCATTGGTCAGAAGGCCTCGACCGTCGCTCAGACCGTTGCCCTACTGGAGGAAGTTGGGGCCATGGAGTACACCGTGGTCGTCATCGCTCCGGCGTCTGACCCGGCACCTTTCAAGTTCCTCGCTCCCTACGCCGGTTGTGCAATGGGCCAGCACTGGATGGAAAACGGTGAGCATGCCCTCATCATCTATGATGACCTTTCCAAGCAGGCCGAGGCCTACCGCCAGGTATCGCTCCTGCTTCGTCGTCCACCAGGGCGTGAGGCCTACCCCGGCGACGTGTTCTACCTCCATAGCCGCTTGCTCGAGCGTGCAGCCAAACTCTCTGAGGAACTGGGAGCCGGATCACTAACCGCCCTACCCATCATCGAAACCAAGGCTGGCGACGTCTCCGCCTTCATTCCCACCAACGTGATTTCCATCACCGATGGTCAGATCTTCCTTCAGGACGACATGTTCAAGTCGGGTATTCGCCCGGCGGTGGACGTAGGAATCTCCGTGAGCCGGGTTGGCTCTGCTGCCCAGGTCAAGGCCATGAAGAATGCGGTCGGAACCCTGAAGTCCGACCTCCAGCAATTCCGTGAACTGGCTGCGTTTGCTGCCTTTGGTTCTGACCTTGACGCAGTTTCTCAGGCCCAGCTCGACCGTGGCTATCGCCTTACTGAATTGCTCAAGCAGGGCATTAATGCGCCAGTGCCAGTTCAAGAGCAGGTCGTGGTTCTCTATGCCGGCACTCGCGGCTATCTCGACGGTGTCGAAGTTGCTGACGTTCTTCGCTATGAATCCGAATTGCTGGAGTGGTTCAACTCTCGCCACAGTGATCAGCTTCGCCACATCGCCGATACCGGCAAGGTGCAAGACGAAGAAGCGCTGCTTGCCGCCATCGCTGCCTTTACTGACCAGTTCGCTGGTTCTGAGGGTGATGAAGAGCCAGGAATCGAAGCGCAGGGAGCATCCGAAACCACCTTGGTGGACGACGACTCCACCCTGCCAGAAACCGACACCAGTCGGGTAGAGGCCTAGTCCAATGCCTGGTGGAGCCGAACGCATTCTTCGCCGCCGCATTGGCAGTGTGAAGAACACCAAGAAAATCACTCGAGCGATGGAACTCATTGCCGCAACACGCGTTGCTCGCGCTCAACAACGGGCCAAGGCTGCGCGGCCATATGCCGAACAACTCACCGGTGTGATCGAAGATCTGGCCGCGGCTGGCGCCGACGTCAGTCACCCGCTCTTGCGTCAAGCAGAGAAGGTCGAGAACGTGGCCTTCGTTGTCTGCGCGGGAGATCGCGGTCTCGCTGGTGGCTACAACTCCGGCGTAATTCGTTCGGCTGAGGCCGAGATTCAGGCCTTGCGAGCAGATGGTGGGAACTACAAGATCATTGCTGTTGGTCGCAAGGTCAACGATTACTTCAAGTACCGGGGCTTCGACATCGAGAAAGACTTCTCCGGTTTCACCGACAATCCGACGTATGAAAATGCCCGTGAGATTGCTCGCAGCGTCCGAGACCTCTTTGATGCTGGTGAAGTTGATCAGGTTGAGTTGATCTACACCCAGTTCATCTCGATGGGAACTCAAGAGCCGACAGTTCGCCGGTTCCTTCCACTCGAATCGACCGAATCCATCGCCGAATCTGGTGGTGGAAACGCCGAAGCCGTTGCTGGCTACTCCTTCGAACCGTCACCCGAGGGTGTGCTTGAAGACTTGCTTCCACGATATGTCGAGGCTCGCCTGTTCGCCGCCTTGCTCGATGCCGCCGCTTCTGAGCATGCCAACCGCCAACGGGCCATGAAGGCCGCGACCGAGAACGCCGAAGACCTCATCGTGAAGCTGTCTCGTGAAATGAACCGGGCTCGCCAAGAGTCCATCACCACCGAGATCATGGAGATCGTCAGTGGCGCAGAGTCGCTAAATGATGATCAGGCGGTTACTCGCCTTGACCTCATTCTCGATCATCTTCACCCTGAACACCTGATTGCCGAGCACGCTCACCAGTAGCTGTCTCGCTACTTTGTAGCCGAATCCTTTTTCTGTCCCTAATTCGTAAACCTCACCTGAGAAACACCCAGGAGTCAACAATGACTGCAACCGAACCGCAGCTCAAAGAAGGCCGCATCGTCGGTATCGCCGGCCCAGTGGTCGATATGGAGTTCCCCCCGGGCGCTCTTCCAGAGATCAATGCCGCTGTCGAGTTCGACGTCGTTGTTGATGGGGAAACCACGGCCGTCATGGCCGAAGTCGCCCAGCAGCTCGGCAATAGCCGTGTTCGAGCGATTGCCTTGAAGCCGACCGACGGTTTGCGCCGCAACCAGCCAGTCCGCAACCTTGGACACGGCATCCAAGTACCGGTCGGTGATGTCACCCTCGGCCATATTTGGAACGTTGTTGGTGAGCCGCTGGACGTCAGTCTGGATGAGGTCAACATCGAGACCCGATGGGGCATCCACCGCGCTGCACCAGCCTTTGACACCTTGGCACCGTCCAAGGAAGTCCTCGAGACCGGCATCAAGGTCATCGACCTGCTGACTCCGTACCTCCAGGGTGGAAAGATTGGGCTATTCGGTGGTGCCGGTGTTGGCAAGACCGTTCTCATCACCGAGATGATCACCCGTGTTGCTTCCAACCATGGTGGTGTATCGGTATTCGCCGGTGTTGGCGAGCGCACCCGTGAAGGAACCGACCTCTTCATCGAGATGGGTGAAACCATGATGGGCGACGGAAAAACCTCCGTATTGTCCAAGGCGGCCTTGTGCTTCGGCCAGATGGATGAACCGCCCGGAGTTCGCCTCCGTGTTGCCTTGTCTGCTCTGACCATGGCGGAGTACTTCCGTGATGTGCAGAAGCAGGACGTCTTGTTGTTTGTCGACAACATCTTCCGCTTCGTCCAGGCAGGATCTGAAGTATCCACCCTGCTCGGTCGTATGCCATCTGCCGTTGGTTACCAGCCAACACTGGCGGACGAGATGGGTGTACTCCAGGAGCGCATCACCTCAACCGGTGGACAGTCCATTACCTCGCTCCAGGCTGTGTACGTCCCCGCCGACGATTACACCGACCCAGCACCTTTCACCACCTTCACCCACCTGGATGCCACCACCGAGCTGAGCCGTGACATTGCTGCTCTTGGTATTTACCCGGCTGTGGATCCGCTGTCATCGACTTCCACCATCCTCGCTCCTGAGGTTGTTGGCAATCGTCACTACCAGGTCGCTCGCAAGGTGCAGGAAGTTCTCCAGCGATACAACGAGCTGCAAGACATCATCGCCATTCTCGGACTTGATGAGCTTTCTGAAGAGGATCGCTTGGTTGTGAACCGGGCTCGCAAGGTCCAGCGTTTCTTGTCTCAGCCAATGTTTGTGGCCAAGGTCTTCACCGGCCTCGATGGCGTGTTCACTCCGGTTGAAGAAACCGTCGAGTCCTTCGAGGCTCTGGTCAACGGCGACATGGATGATCTGCCTGAGCAGGCCTTCCTCAACGTTGGTGGCGCCGATGAGGTTCGTGAGAAGGCCGAGCGCTTGTTGAAGGACACCAAGTAATGGCGTTCGCCGTCGAGTTCGTCTCTCCGGAGTCGTCGCTCTATTCGGGTGAGGCAACGCAAGTTGTTGCTCGAACCCGTGGTGGCGGCGAGATCGCTTTTCTCACCGGTCATGAGCCATTTATTGGCAGCTTGCTTGCCTCGGAGGTTCGAGTCACAGAGAGTTCTGGGACGGTTGCCTCCTTCGCTGTCCGCAGTGGCTTCGTTTCGGTGACCGGAACCTCAGTCACGGTCTTGTCCGATGAAGCCTCTCTGGTCTCTGACATTGACCTCGAAGAAGCCAAGGCTGACCTTGCTGAGGCCGAAGCAGCCTTGAAAACCGATGAGGACGACAAGTTCGCCGCCCAAGACAAGCAGTGGGCCGAGCTAAAGCTCAGCCTGGCCGCGCAGTCTGATTAGTACCGGTATTCCCGGGTAGTTCGTTCACGATCTGGCCTGTTCGGCCGATAGTACACACGCGGCACGAAGGCCAGCTCGAATCTTTGGTTCTGGCTGGCCTTTGCCGATTGTTGCTGGCTCTTGAGGTGCAAGGTGCGATCGGTATTGGCGGTGAGGCGTTTCTGGTCCATTCAGCCCGAAGCGCTGGGTGATTGTGCGACAGTCTCTGTTTGGAACGATTCTCTTTACTACGGTGGTTTGCTATGACTGAACGATTGGCACCAGAACGAAATCTGGCCCTTGACCTTGTCCGAACAACAGAGGCCGCGGCCATGGCCGCAGCTCGCTGGATGGGGCGAGGAGACAAGATTGGTGCCGACCAGGCGGCGGTAGACGCCATGCGTGAGGTTCTTCGCAGCGTCACCATGGATGGACTAGTCATCATTGGTGAGGGCGAAAAAGACGAAGCCCCGATGCTGTACAACGGTGAGAGCATCGGCAACGGTGAGCCACCGAAAACCGACATCGCCGTGGACCCGGTCGATGGCACAACCCTGACTGCTCAAGGGCAGGCGGGTGCAATTGCCGTTATTGCCGTGGCCGAACGCGGCTCGATGTATGACCCTGGGCCAATGGTCTATATGGACAAGATTGCCGTTGGCCCCTCGGGTGCCGGCATTGTTGACATCCGCCTCCCCGTCGATCGCAACTTGACCGCGTTGGCCAAGGCTAAGCGGGTCAGCATTCAAGATTTGACCGTCGTTGTGCTTGACCGCCCTCGACACGATGGCCTCGTGGCCGAGATCCGCGAAACTGGCGCTCGCATCAAGCTCATTCGAGATGGCGACGTCGCCTCTGCCATTGCCACGGCCTGGCAAGGCGCTGGTGTTGACATCTTGATGGGTATCGGAGGAACACCAGAAGGTGTGATCGCGGCTGCTGCCCTCAAGTGCATGGGCGGCGACCTTCAGGGCAGACTTTGGGCTCGCGACGATGCCGATCGGGCTGCGGCTGAAGAGCAGGGCTATGACCTGGACAAGATCCTCACGCTGGATGACCTTGTCAGTACCGACAACTGTTTCTTTGCTGCAACCGGCATCACCAGCGGCGACCTGCTTCGTGGTGTGCGATACACCGAAGATGGCATCTCGACCCAGTCGCTTGTCATGCGAGGACGATCGGGAACGGTCCGAGTAATTGATGCGCACCACAAGCCATCAAAGCTCCGTGAAATGGGAGCTCTCCACTACTCTCGCCGCGCCGAGTAGCTGGCCCCGAGGACTGCGTTCTGGCACCGCTGGAGCACGTACCAGCATGCTCTAGCGGGCCTAATCGGGGATGTGCATCTCGGTGATATCGGCGGGCGCGGGCGGATACTCCATCTGTAGAGACTCCAGGGTTTGAATCACAATCTCCGAAACGGCGATATTGCGGTACCACTTGCGATTGGCGGGGATCACATACCAAGGAGCGTCCTTGGTGCTTGTCTTTTCTAGGGCCGTCTCAAAGGCCTTTTGATAGTCGTTCCATTTCTCCCGGTGGACAAGGTCGCCACTGTCAAACTTCCAGTTCTTCTCGGGGCGATCCAACCGTTCCTGAAGCCGTTCTTGTTGCTCTTGCTTGGAGATATGCAGGAATAGCTTGATGATGGTTGTTCCCTCGTCAACCATCATCTGTTCGAAGTTGGCAATGTGTTCGTATCGCTTCTGCCAGCGGTCCTTGTCCACCAGATCCATGACACGAACCACGAGAACATCCTCGTAGTGGCTGCGGTTGAAAATGGTCAGCTGACCATCGGCTGGCGCGTGTTGGTGGATGCGCCACAGATAGTCATGAGAGCGTTCCAACGACGATGGAGCCTTGAAGGCCGCAACCTTGACCCCACTAGGGTTGACTCCTTCGAATACATGTTTGATGGTTCCGTCTTTGCCGCCTGCATCCATGGCCTGGATCACGATCAAGACCCGGTGCTTGCCCTCGGCATAGAGCAGCTCCTGGAGCTCCTCTAGCCGCTGGTTCAGTTCAAGACCTCGGGCTTTTCCAGCATCCTTGTTGGAGGATCCACCATCCTCGTCGGCATTGGACCATTCCGGAGTCCCGCTTGGGTCAATCTTGGAAAGGTCAAGGTTCGAGTTGGGTTTTACTCGGAGTTCATCAATATCGAAGGCCATCCTTCGATGATCCCACATCTGCGAGCTGACCGCTGTCAGCGCGACTCGCTGCACTTGCCTGCGGTAGATAGGTTGCCTTCCAATGATTGTCGCCGAGCTTGAGGTTTGTCACTCCCGTGCCATCGCTCCGACCCGACGCATTGCCCTGGGTGCACGGAATCTGCCAGTTGAGCCTTCGCCGGGCGCTGGCGGCCTGTTGCTGGCCGGAATCGTTGCCAACACCGCGGACCGGGTCGAGCCTGAACTGCGTGAGGGCCTGTATCACCTGATTGAGCAGCTGGCGGCTGGCCACAGAGTGGTGTAACCTCGCGTTCGACATCGCTTCCAGACCGACCGGGTGGGCCTCCTAAGCAGTGTGCACCGGCTCATTGGCGTTGGCGGCCAGCTCCGGTTTGAATTCGCCGAGGATACGGGTCGGCCGATCCAGCAGGCTCTGGCTGCCTCCTATGCTGCGGCCTCGTTGCCTGAGCAGTGTCAGGTGTCGGTCTTTGAGGCTATTTTGGTGGCTCTGATGTGGACAGGCGAAGTTGACGGTCGCTTTATAAGCCAGGTGATGGGAGGTCGTGGCGCCAACCTCCTTGAGCTGACAGCATGGAATGATCCGACCTCGTGGGCTCTGCAGCTGTTCGGCATGGGTGGGGTTGAGGTGACTGGTTTCAATCGTCGTCAGGTTCAACGAACCTTTCGAAGGTTGGTGCGCGATGCCCACCCTGATCACGGGGGAGTGAGTGCAGATGCGGCAAAGCGAATTGCTGACCTCACCGAGGCTCGACGTGTACTGCTCGGTGCGACACAAGAAGGAATGGATTGATGAAAGGGCTCGTTCTGTTCCATGGAGCCGGAGGCAATCGGGACCACCGTCTCTTTCTGGCTCTCGAAGATCATCTGGATATTCCGGTTGCTCGTTGCAATTTTGAATACCGCAAGAACAATCCTGGGCGACGCCCGCCGGACCGAATGCCCAAGCTCGTTGCCTCCATCCAAGACCAGACGGCACAACTGGCCAAGGACTGGGGGTTGAAGCGTGAAGATCTTGTTCTGGGAGGCCGTTCCATGGGTGGTCGGGCCTGCTCCATTGCTATTGCCGACGGACTGCCTGCGGCTGGGCTGCTTCTCCTGAGCTACCCCTTGCACCCGCCGAAGAAGCCGGAAAAACTCCGAGTTGAGCACTTTCCGGAATTGGACTTGCCGGTTCTTCTCATCCAAGGCGCCAGCGATCCTTTTGGGAAGGAACCCGAGTTCGCCGCGCACCTTCCTGCTATTGCTGGCGAGGTCACGGAACTCTGGTTGGAGCGGACTGGTCATGATCCGGTTCCTAAGCATGATCCAGCCGTGCTGGCAGCAGTTGCTGACTGGCTGTCTTGAGAGCCATATCGCCCACCTGACTGGTGTTGGGAGCTTGTGTGGCGTGGAGCCGGTCGAGCTAGCTTGATCCGGTGAATTCGCTCTCCTCTGACGTCAGCCTCATTGTTGATACCGACACGGGCTCCGATGACGCCGTAGCCCTACTGATGGCTGCTCGCCTGCCTGGCGTTTCGGTCCGGGCAGTCACGACGGTGTACGGCAACATCGATCTTGGCCAAGCCACCCGAAATGCGCTCGTGACCCTCGACATGGCCGGCCGTTCAGACATTCCCCTGTACCAAGGGATAGAGCATCCGCTGCTCCGGCGACAGGCCGACGCGGAGTTTGTGCATGGCTCTGACGGGATGAGCAATGTGAAGCTCCCCGAACCGACCCGGTCAGCTGGCCTAGAGCACGCAGTGGACATGCTGCGCCGAATCGCAGTCGAAGAGCGAGGCAAACACACCTTGGTAACGCTGGGACCATTGACCAATATTGCCGCCGCGGTTGTGTTGCAGCCGGACTTCTTGGAGTGTTTCAAGCGCGTTGTGGTGATGGGCGGAGCCTTCGATGGTGTTGGCAACGTGGGCCGAGCTGGTGAGTTCAATATCTGGAGTGATCCCGAGGCAGCCAAGATTGTCCTCGATGCCCCCGGGCTCTTGACCTTTGTCGGCTGGGATATTTCGCGATGTTACGCCGTCATCACCTCGGAAGAGCAAGCCGAACTTCGAGCCTTGGGCCCGATTGGCCAGTTTGCGGTTGACATCAACAAGGCGGTGAACGACTACGCCATTGCCCAGACAGGCTTGGCTGGTTATGACCTGCCGGATCCAATCGCGATGGCCGTTGCCATCAACCCGGCGGTAGCGCTGGAAACTCGAGCGGTGAATGTCGACATCGGCATGGACGATGCTGGACAGGGTGGCACGTTCATTGACCACTATGGCCATCTGGTGGATGAGCCGAATTGTGAGTATGTCGCCGTTGCCGACGAAGCCTTGTTCAAACAGATGCTGCGAGACGCGTGCGAGAGCTAGATCAGGACTGAGTCACCGGGCTGCGGACGACAAGAGCTTGTGGCGCAGTTGTTGGTGTTGGGAGGGGTTGGATGGCGTATTCGAGGTGGCCGTTGCAGTGGAGCCAGGATGAGGATTTGTTGCCTGGTGCGCAGCCGGTTCCGCGGCCGTAGGTGCCGGTGGAGTAGGTGGATGGGGCTTTGGTTTGGTAGGTGGTGTTGTTGATGGTGATGTTGTCGATGTAGACGTTGCGGTCTGTTGGTTGGCTTTTGTCGTTGGTGAATTGGATGTTGAGGTTGTTGATTGCTGTGGTGGTGAATTCGTAGGTGGTGAGGGTGGTGGTGAGGGTTAGGTCGGCGTGGGTTTGGCCGTTGATGTTGAGTTTGATTTGTTCTTGGCCGGTGGTGCCTTTGGCGGTGAGGGTGATGGTGTGGTGGCCGGTGTCGTCGTCGGTGTCGTCGGTGTCGTCGGTGTCGTCGGTGTCGTCGGTGTCGTCGGAACTGTCGTCGGTGTCGTTGGTGTCATGGGTGTCGTTACCAGTGTCGTCCGTAGGTGAGTTCTCCTCACCTGGAGAACCGAGATTGATGGAGGAGACTGACCAGTTCGAGCCGAGGCCATTGTCGGATTGGAGATCGATCAGTTCGAGAGTTCGATTGTCGACAGGTTGGGGCCACGGGTCATCTTTGGAGTAGGAGACTGAATCGGCGACGAGGCCATTGACGGTGACTAGCTCGATTGTTTCGCCAGATCCCTTGAGGCCCCCGTTGAACTCGATCAGTGGAATGTCCGTAAGGTCCGCGTAAGTAGCTTGGAGTCGTGTGATCGACTCAGTCATGATGAGGCGCGCACCGGGCAGAAGAATGGTTCCTCCGGGGATAGGCCTGTCGTTCTTAAACACGGCATCAACTCGCCAACCCGAGAGATCAACTGGAAGAGCGCCGGTGTTCGTCAGCTCAAGGAACTCAGCGCCCTGGTTTTGAGGACTGTGGTGAATCTCTGAGATCACGATGGAAGCTGGTTCACCAAGCGCCGGGATGCGAGACTCAGTGGCGAACTTGTTGCGAACCAGGGCAACTTGTCGATGAAAGTAGCCGGTTGACAGTCCGATATAGGTCCGGCGGGGCTTTGAAGAAGTCGCCGTCAACCAGTCCATTGGCAGTCCGCCAGATCCCGTCAAGCTTTTCTTGGAAGCGATAGACGCCTTGGAATGTACCGTTTCGTTCTAGTCGCAAGACCCCCGAGTGAACCTTGGGGAATCCTGCCTGTTGAAATAGCCACCACGAGGTCTCGGCGCGACCCCAGTCGGAGACCGAACCGTCGGTTGCCAAAGCAAACTCGTCCACCGGATAGGTCGTGATCCCAGGGATCTCGAAGGTAAAACCTTTGGGAAGGTCGAACGCCAATGCGAGCTTGTCATAGGTTTGTCTTGAGTAGTCACCGCCCCGGATAGCAACAGTGGACCCGTCGAAGACCTCACCGTCGTAAGCGACAACAGCGGAGAAGGAAAGGGTCCGATCCATGGGATTGGCCATCATCGTCGCGTAGTCGCTGTCATCCATGAAGTACTCATGTATTGGTGCACCATCGGTCGTAGCTGATGGGTTAGCGACAACAACACCGAGATAGCCCCGTGAATCGTTCGAAGCTGGTACTGAAACTGAGCCGTGCTCCACCCGATATCGAATGAGCACGCCCGCAGATTGGCCTGGAATCTCAGACTGGAAGTGGCCTGATCCGACCTCAAGCATCGATTCGGTAACTGGCGTGTTTTGCCCAACCCGATAAGTAAGGTCTGGTACGCCTTCGCCTTCAACTTGGACGTCTACCTGGACTGTTTGGTTGGCACTCGGAACGAGCGGTGTTGTAGCGACATCTGTGATGGAGAACTCGAAGACAGGCGGTTGATTGTTGGCTGCACCAGGTGTCGGTGCTGCATCAGCGGCGAACCAGTTAATCGACAGTGAATTGTCAACGGTGGGATCGATCAGCTCGAGTGAGGAACCGTCGCCGTCAGCTGCAACCGGCCAATAGCCCTTGTCGTCATACTCAACCTCATCGATGATGAGTTCGCTCTGAGTCAGGACGATGATCTCACCCTTGTTCGAGAGCTTGCCTTGATAGGTGCCGGCGGGAACAATGCCGTAGGCATCCTCGGAGAGGTTGGCTTCTGGCGTGAGAACGGCGTATCCGTTGGCTGGGATCGTGATGCCGTCGAGTGAAGCAGTCACGCCTCGGTAAAGGCGAATCCGTCAAGCGAAACTTCATCGCTGCCGGGATTGTAGAGCTCGATAAACTCGTACTCGGTTCCATCCGTCGGATGGTAGTGAATCTCAGATATCAGCACTGAGGACTGGATCGCTGCTTCGACTGGACTAATCGTCATGAGACTTGCGGCAGAGAAAGCTGCTGCGATGAGCGCAAAAAAGGTCTTGTGCACGGTGCCAGCCTCCAAGGTTTTATGCATACTTATCGGGCTGGGCGGGTTGGTTATGAGCTATTCGTGATGGGGCGCCTCCAGTGCGGTGTCACCCGGGTTGAACTCTTCCAGCTCCCGGGACGCGGTTTCGGGATACCTGGTCGAGACCAGGAACGCCACCAGGAGAGGAGCCCACAGCAACATGAGAAGGGCAGGTCCAATGCTTCCCCATACCACGCTCAGATGACCAACGATGACCAGGCCAAGTGCGCTACCAGAGACGGCAATAACGTCCAGCATCCCGCCAATCTTTGCTCGGGCTCTGGTGGGAAACAGCTCGGTTTGATAGCCGCGCAGAGCCGTGAACGAAGCCCCGAGCAGCCAGACGCTGAGCAAGGACGACACCCAGAGCGTGGCGCCACTCTGATAATAGGAAGTCAGTGACATGACGGTGCCGAGGGCTAGACCCATTGAACCAATTCGCTTGCGGCCATAGCGGTCGGCGAAATAGCCAGCGGCCAGAATCACGAGGCCAACCGGGGTAGAGATGAGGACCCGAAACAAGCTGATCTTCGCCGCGGAGAACCCACGCTCGGCATCGAGATAGGTGTTCTGAAGCTGAGAAGCCGGGGACAAGAACAGGGAGGCGCAAAAAGACGAAACGGCGAGCAAGGCGAAGCGCCGCCAGTTGATCTGACCTGGTGAGTGATGTTCAGACGCAACGTCGAAGCGTCGCGTCTCGGGAAGGTTCTTCGCCACCCACCATAGGACGGGCAAGAAGGCCAGTGAGGCCACAAAAACGATTCGCCAGCTGCCGCTGGAAATATCTGCGGTTGGAAGTACGGCAAGCACCAAAGCACCACCAAAGCCAGTGGCAAGGGCCATGAGGGCAATACTCAGCGAGCGGACCCCTGCCGGTACTTCTTCGGTGACGGCCAAGGTCAACAGGGTCAGCAAGCCGGTATCAAAACCGCGTGCCAGTGCCTGGGTGATGCCGAGGGTCAGCATGTCGTTGGACAAAGCACCGCTGGCGGTAAAAAGAATAGATGCAAGGGCGAAGCCGAGAAGAAGAGGCCTCCGCCCGATGCGGTCCGCCCGCCTGATCAAGATGGCTGAGAGCACTACTCCGACCCGTAGAGCAGCCAGGGTGTTCGCTTGCAGGGAGGTGTTGGCGCCGAAGTCCTTGGCGGCAAAGGCGATGGTCTGGCCAATAACAACACCGAGGTAGCCGGCAACCACGCTCAAGACAGCCAGGACCGAAAGTAAGGTGGTCGTTCGGGTTGTGATGACTTCCTCTGGCCACCACCGACGTCGATGCGGCTCTCGATCAAGCTCGATGAGCCCGCGCCGCATAAGGGGGGTGAACATTGGTCGCCAAACGGGGATGTCCAGTCGAAACTCGGTGGTTTCGACGATCCGTACCTGGCCATCAGCCTGGGGCTCATGAATGAGGGTTCGCTGGTAGCTACTGAATGGGCCATGTTCTTGGACGAACACCCCCGGCGTCACCTCGTCCTCGATCAGGAAGTCGGTCCGAGGTTCAGCCAGACGCTTCGCAGTCTTGGGATCGAGAACTTGATCGAGGGCTACGGTGGTCACAGATTCTTTGGTGTCGACTGGCCTGTGTCTGTCTGGCCCGTGTCTGTCTGGCCCGTGTCTGTCTGGCCCGTGTCGACGCGCTCTGCTTCCTTCAGCTGGGCATTCACCCGCCTGTTTGCGATCCAAAGCAGCCCCGCAATGAGGCCGAGGGGGATGGCTACCAGCAATACTTCGTCCCAACCGCCCTGATGACCATAAATCGGGAACAAAACGGTGTCTCCAAGCGCTGAAGAGAGTGGAGCATGCCCGAACATGGTGGTGCAGGGTACGGCGCTAACCTACCCAGAAGGTCGCATGGAGGAACGAATGTCAGAAAGCCAGCTACTTGAAGAATCAAGCGACTTGTATCAACAAGTCCAAAAGGTGGTTGACATCATGCGGCCCGCCATTCAGGCGGACGAGGGCGACATCGCGTTGCGGGCGGTATCGGCTGATGGCCTTGTCTCCGTCGAACTGATGGGGGCCTGCGTTACCTGTCCGGCGTCGAGTGCGACAATGAAGGACGGGATTGAACGGATTTTGAGAAAACGAGTGGACGGGGTGACCGGGGTTGAGCATGTCGGTGAGGAACTCATGGGTGCCGAAGATGGCACCTTGGTATCGCTAACCGGCTCAACCCCAAAGGTCTCCCCGTTCGCCTCGTAGTAACGAGAGATTGATTACTTGGCGGCCAAAAGATCGCGAATCTCACCGAGAAGATCGGCTTCGCTTGGTCCGTCTTCTTCTTCCTCAGGCTGGACTGACTTGTTGTAGGCCTTGACCAGCATGAAGATGACGGCAGCGATGAGAATGAAACCCAGGAGAAGGGTGAGCCACGCGCCGTACTCGATTGCGGGCTCGACCATGGAGACGGTGCCGTCATCGGCAACAACTTCGGTGGAACCGCCGAGGCCGATCTTCAGATCGCTGAAGTCCGGCTTACCGAAGATGCGAGCAACGATTGGCATGATGAGGTGATCGACCATGCCTTGTACGACGGGAGCAAAGGCCAGAGCCATGATGAGACCGACGGCGGCTTCGAATACTCCACCCTTGTTCACGAAATCTTTGAATTCTTGAATCATGTGTTTTCCTTTTGTGCGGGTATTAGCGCCGCAAGTATGGACCAAAGAAGGTTCGATACGCGCAAAGGGCGATAAATTACCCAAATGGTCTCTTCAGACGCCAAGTGCTATCGCCACCCCGACAGATCCGCTGCGGTTGGCTGCCAACGGTGCGATAAACCCATCTGCGCGGAGTGTATGCATGCCGCTTCGGTCGGGTTCCATTGCCCAGCATGTACCAAGTCTGGTGCCCAGAAAATCCACCGCCCGGGGACCCAGAGCAAGAACACCTATTTCACTTACGCCATCTTGGCTTCGATTGTCGGCGTCTACCTCCTGGAGCTGTATCTGGACAACGGGGGTGGTACTCGCTTCAAGTTCAGCAATGACTATGTCTTGTGGGGAGAAGGCAGACCCGGTTTGGCCCCGGGTGTCGTCGGGGGTGAGTATTGGCGGATTGTGACCGGAGCGTTCCTCCACAGCGGACTCATCCATCTCCTCTTCAACTCCTATTTCATCTATACCTTTGGCCGCTACCTCGAACAAGGTATTGGTTGGCTACGAACCGGTTTGATTTACGCCGGTGGGCTTCTTGGTGGATCTGCTGCGGTTCTGTTGTTCAACTGGGAAGTCCCGACACTGGGAGCCTCCGGTGCCGCCCTTGGGCTTGGCGGAGGTGCCGTTGCCATCATGGCATCTCGGGGTCAATCGATCACCCAGTCACCGCTCAGTCGAGTGCTTCTGCTCAACCTGGCTATCCCGTTTCTCATCGGTGGAATATCATTCTGGGGCCACTTCGGCGGCATCATTGGTGGAGCGCTGGTTGGCGCGGCATTGAGTTTTCTGCCCGTTCGTTATGGACAGTCTCAGGCCGTTGCCCAGCTGGTAGCTGGCGCGGTAGTCGTTGCTCTTGCTGTGTTAGCGGTCTTTGCTGGAACCGATATCGGCCCCTCATTGGCCGGCGTGTAGCTGAGGTCGCCTAACGGCTGGCATAGACCGAGATCGCCAGGTCCCCGTCTGGATCAAACTCTTGTTGATCCCACGACGCGTAGCGCTCAACCAGGTGAAGCCCTGCGTTGGATGCGAGCTCATCCAGCTGGTCGGGTGTGGTCCAACGAATGCGCCAGGGCCGCAATGTGATTCCGGCTTCGGAGATGTCGACATGTTGACCGGTGATGGTTTGAGCGCTGGAGTCAACAATGGTGGCGGCCAGAACGAGTCGGTCGGCAGCGATTCGGGAGACTCCGAGCGAGGATGGCTCACTCTGGTCCAGGCCGGTGCCGGTGAATGCCTCGATGATGAGCGGGGCACCTGGTGCCAGCATGTGTGTCACCTGGTGGAAGAACTCTTGCTGAGCCTGCTCAGAAGCCAGATTGAACAGGGTGTTAAAGGCGCAGAGGGCAACGCCATGCGCTTGCTCGGCGAAGGGGAGGGCGGCCATGTCGCCCAGAACCCTGACTACCGCTTGGGGACACTGGCTTAGCATTGGCATGGAGGCATCAAGGCCAATGACCTCATGGCCCCGCTCGACCAAGGGAACCGCCAGTCGGCCCGTTCCGACACCGAGTTCGAGGACCGGTCCATCAAGGCATCGATGGGAAACGAAGTCAGCGGTGGCTTCCGCATCGGTTATCTGACCGTACCACTGGTCATAAACATCGGCGAAGGAGTCGCCATAGGTCCCCGGTCCGAACACGGTCATGAATCCGGAGCGAATACTGTCATAGGACCGAACCGTACCGCTCACCATTGCTGACCGCTAGCCTTTTGGGGTGGCTTCCACCAGATCAACCCACAACGACATTCCCCGGGTTACCCCGGCCAGCGACAAGCCCATCCACTATCTGGATCATGCGGCGTCGACTCCGGTCCGCCCGGTTGCGTTGGAAGCCATGTTGCCCTATCTCACTACCCAGTACGGAAATCCGTCCGGAGCCCACCGGCTGGCCAGGAATGCCAACAAGGCCATTGATGAGTCCAGAGAACTGATGGCCGACCTGCTTGGTGCTCAGCCTGGCGAAGTTGTCTTCACTGGCGGCGGCACCGAGGCCGACAATCTGGCGGTGTTCGGAACGCTGAAGGCTCGGCCGGGTCCAGCGGTTTGTTCGGCGGTTGAGCATCATGCGGTGATTGAGCCGATTGAGAACGAGGGTGGCTCGGTTGTTGGCGTTGACCACGATGGCCAGATCCGGTTGGACGAACTTGAATCTGCACTTGGGGATGGCGTGAGCCTGGTCTCGGTCATGTTGGCCAACAACGAAACCGGGTTGACCCAGCCACTGGCCGCAGTGGCAGGAATAGTTCGTGAACATGCACCGCAGGCCCTGCTTCACACCGATGCGGTTCAGGCCTTCTCCTGGCTCGATGTGGCCGAGCTTGGCCAGGTGGCCGACTTGGTTTCGGTCAGTGCTCACAAGTTCGGCGGTCCTCAGGGTGTTGGGGTGCTCGTTATTCGCGACTCGGCAACGCTTGCCGCTCGAGCTGTCGGCGGTGGTCAGGAGCGGGGACGCCGTAGCGGAACTCAGAATGTGGCCGGGATCGTGGCCATGGCTGCCGCGGCCCAAGAAATGGTCAGCAACCGGGAAGCCGAGGTAGAGAGAACCCGACGACTTCGCGACCGGCTGTTGGACGGAATCTTGGACGCGGTTCCTGGATCGTTGGAGACCGGACCGAGGACGCTCAAGACGTCAAACATTGCTCATCTGTGCTTTGAGGATGTGGAGAGTGAGTCCCTGCTCTTCTTATTGGAGAAGGCTGACGTCTACGCTTCGGCCGCTGCATCATGCTCAAGTGGCGCGATGGAGCCGAGCCATGTTTTGGCCGCCATGGGGTTTTCTCGCCAACTTGGATTTGGCTCGTTGCGGCTTTCCCTTGGCTACACCACCAGTGACGCCGATATTGATGCGGTCTTGACCGTCTTGCCTAAAGCAGTGCAACAATTGCGGGATTCGGAGGAGGGTCGTGGCTGAGATTCTTGTTGCTTTGTCCGGCGGTGTTGATTCAACCGTTGCCGCTGCTCTTCTGGTTCAGGGAGGGCACGATGTCACCGGAGTGACCCTGAAGCTGTGGGGTGGCGAAACCGACTCGGGCTGCTGCTCGGTTTCTGATGTTGAGGATGCTCGGCGTGTCGCCCAGCAGCTTGGTATTGATCACCATGTCTTCAACTTCGGTGACGACTTCGACAAGTTTGTGGTTGACCCCTATGTCGCTGACTATGCCGCGGGCAAGGTGCCAAACCCGTGTATCGAATGCAACCGCCACATCAAGTTCGACAAGCTCTTTCGCCGCGCTGACGCCTTGGGTTTCGACCTGATCGCCACCGGCCACCACGCACAAGTGATCAAGGCTGATGATGGCAGCCTTCGGGTCGGTCGTGGCGCCGACCCAACCAAGGACCAAAGCTATGTCTTGCACATGCTTGGGCAGGACCAGCTGCGACGGCTGCGGCTGCCTGTTGGCACCTTCCTCAAGGACCGGGTCCGAGAACTGGCGAGTGAGCTCGGCCTACGAACGGCCAACAAGCCGGATAGCCAGGATGTTTGTTTCATCGAACGAACACCAGGCCGAGGAGAAGCTGGCCGACGGGTTTTCTTGGGGGAGCGGATTCCCCTGCGACCGGCAACCATTGTCGATCAGTCAGGCAAGACGGTCGGTTCGGCCCCATCCATCGAGTTGGTTACGGTCGGTCAGCGCAAGGGTCTTGATCTTGGTGGCGCACCTGACCGGCGTTATGTGATTGATATTGACCATGAGGCAGCTGTCGTCACGGTTGGCTCCTTCGATGAAACCCTGACTGAGCGCACCGCGGTTCCCGACTTGGCTTGGACCAATGGTCCAGTCGAGGGCGAGTTCGTTGTCCAGTGTTCGGCCCACGGTTCACGCAAGCCAGCAGTTATTGATCCGGTCGACGGTACGACGGTGCTTTGGAATGAGCCTCACCAGCGGGTGGCCCTGGGCCAATCAGTTGTGCTCTACGTCGATGACACGGTTGTCGGCGGCGGTATGGCCGGCCCCACGCCGGCCTCCCCGTGATCGAGCGACTTCCCCGTTCTGGCACCGCTAGAGATCCATATGCGACATCTGGTCGGTGCCAGAAGCTTGAGCTGGGCTTCTCATGACGAGGGTTCTGGGGCCTGATCAGGTTGCTGAAGCAGTGTCGATCTTGCGAGCGGGTGGGCTGGTGGCCTTTCCAACCGAGACCGTCTATGGCTTGGGCGCGGATGCCTCCAATGATGATGCTATTGCCCGGGTGTATGAAGCGAAGGGACGTCCGACCGGACATCCGCTCATCGTGCACCTGGCTGACGCGAAGCAGTTATCTGTCTGGTCTGTCACCACCGACGAACGGGTCAGTCGATTGGCTCAGGAATTTTGGCCGGGACCGCTGACCCTGATTGTGCCCCGCTCAAACCGGGTATCTTTGCTGGCAACGGGGGGACGAGAAACCGTTGGCCTTCGGGTGCCCAACCACGACTTGACCCGCTCCTTGCTTGACCAGTTCGGTGGAGGCGTTGTCGGACCATCGGCCAATCGATTTGGCCATGTCAGCCCAACCACGGCTGCCCATGTTCTGGCGGACCTTGATGGCCGGATCGACGCGGTGTTGGATGGGGGGCCTGCGGAGGTAGGTATCGAATCCACCATTGTGGAGATTGTTGGTGATGGTCCTGTTGTCCTCTTGCGCCCCGGGGCGATTGCCGTTGATCAGTTGGAACGGGTGCTCGGTGAGGTCTTGAGTGACGGCAGATCCGGCGATTCTCGTGCCGCGGGCATGCTGACTTCGCACTACGCCCCGGCTTCACCGGTCCGTGTCATTGAGTCGCTGGTCGATCTCGACCGCGGTGCGAAGACAGCGTTGATCATTGGCAGGGATTCTGAGCTGGCCGACATGGATGGCTGGCATCAAGAGAATGTGATCTGGACCGAGCAGTTGCCAGCCGATGCTGCCGGTTTCGCTCGTGGGCTGTACGCCGCCTTGCGGACAGGAGATAGCCACAATCCCAGTGAGATCCTGGTTCTTCCGCCAACATCGGGTGCCATGCTTGATGCTGTTCTTGACCGACTAGCCAAGGCCTCAGCCATCGGATAGTTCTCAGCTTGTTCACCGGTTTCGGCTGAGTGACGACCGTAACGTTGAGTACGGTTTCTTGATGGCCCGGACTCGACTCGTTCTCCCCCTGACCTGGATTGTTTTCTTGGTGATGCTCGTTGCCGCCTGCTCATCTTCGACTGGTGACCTGGATGACGTTGGTGCTGGTGCCGAAAGCGACGATGTCTCAGACGACACGGTTAGCGATACCGGCAGAGACGCCGCAGAAACCACTGAGTCGTTCGGTCCCCTCGTCGTTGACTTCGGGCCTGCGCCCGAGGTGCCAAGTGGGGCGACCGACCCTGCCCTGTTGGCTGATCTGGACTTGCTGTTGGCCGCTCTTGATGGTGATTTTCATCCGAGCACTATTGATGCGGTCGCTTCCCATGGGGATGCCCGCGTTGCCTGGTTCTTTGCTGACCTGCTTCGCTTCCTGCGACCTGGCCCGCAAGCCAGTGCGCTGACCGATGGATTCACCAAGCTAACCGGGGCGAAGATTGACGACAACAATGCGTGGGGTGAGACAACGGACCATCTCTTGGCCTGGGATATTCCGGCCTTCGATGAGTATGTGAGCTACAAGGCTGCCCTCTTCACCCGTATTGAGCCTGGCTGGATTCCGTTCTTTGAAGATGCGGGGGTTGGCCAAGCCTCAGCCATTGATTGGCGGATCCTGAGTTGGGGTGGGGTGCTTATTGATGATCGCTCTCTTGGCGACCCGGACCCATGCGATGAGGGATGCATCCCCGCGTTGGATGACCCGAAGACGACTGATGCCGCCGGTGGCGATTGGTATGACGAGGAAGCCATTGTCTTTGGCGTGGTCATCAATGGTGATGCCAGGGCCTATCCCAAGAACATCATGGAAGTTCACGAGATGGTGAACGACTCACTTGGCGGGCGACGTATTGGCATTCCCTATTGCACCCTGTGTGGCTCGGCTCAGGCCTACTTGACCGATTCGGTTGCCGCTGATCTGGATGTTCCCGTCTTGCGCACGTCGGGTCTGCTGAGTCGATCGAACAAGGTGATGTATGACCTGAACACCCAGTCGGTTTTCGACACCTTCACCGGTCAAGCAGTCACCGGCCCTCTCTTTGATGCCGGGGTCGTGCTGGAACAGGTCACGGTGGTTACCTCAACCTGGGGAGACTGGAAGGCAGCCCATCCCGAAACCACCATTGTTGATCAGTTCGGAGGAATCGGCCGGACCTATCCGGTTGATCCGCTGCATGGACGAGACGACGATGGCCCGATCTTTCCGGTCGGTGATGTTGATTCTCGATATGTCGCTCACACTCCGGTGATTGGGGTGGTGACCGATGATGGTGCCGCCGTCGGGTTTGTGGTTGAGAAGGCGACCGAGGCGTTTGCTGCGGGTGGACAGGTTGAGGCTGGGGGAGTGACCCTTATTCAGGACGGCGGTGGATTCCGAGCAACGGATGTTGACGGCAACGAACTGGTAGCCCACCAAGCCTTCTGGTTCGCCTGGACTCAGTTTCATCCAGCGGGGACGATTTGGGAGGGGTGAGTGGGGGGAGTTGTGAGCGCAGCGAGCGGGGGCGTTTCGATCGTCTGAGTGGCGGCGAGTAGGATCGAGCGATGGAGTATCCACGCCTGGCTGGTGCCGATGAAGCTGATCGTTCAGTTGATGAGGAGCGAGCACACCGCAAACGGATGGTGGCCATTGGCTACCGCATCTTTGGTGCCATGCATTGGGGTCAGATGGGTGCAGGACATATCAGTGCCCGTGATCCGGAGCGGACCGACCACTTCTGGGTGCTGGACTACGGAATCCCGTTCAGACTGGCCACGGTAGGCGCACTCATCCTGGTCTCACCCGAAGGAACCGTGGCTGAAGGCGGCGACCCAACCGGGCTGGGAAGTGGTGGCCCCAACACGGCGGGCTACAACATTCACTCACCGATTCTGGCTGCCCGACCCGAGGCCGTTTCGGCTGCTCATACCCACACGGGGTACGGCACTCCGTGGTCGGCCAACGTCAAGCCCTTCCAAGCAATCAGTCAAGAATCTTGTCGTTTCGTCTTTGATCAGTCGCTCTTTGATGATGAGGAAGTCGAGATTCGTAGCACCGAGGCAGGTGCACGCATCGCGACGGCTCTCGGTGACACCTCATTGTGCATCCTGCGCAATCACGGCTTACTCACCGTTGGAACATCGGTCGAAGAGGCCGTGGCCAACTTCGTCATCGCCGAGCGGGTGGCCGAGGTGCATGTGAAGGCACCAAACGCCATCCCAATCTCGACCGAGGCAGCCGAGGTTGCGTCAGCCGCGCTGGTGCAATCCAATAGTGGGCTCGAAGTCTTCCACTGGCTCCAGCGTGACCTTGTCCCTGATCTCACCGTGGTGGACTAGGTCGCCTCATTCTGATCGTCGCCTGTTTCGGCCGGGTCATCATCCAGAAGTTCGGGGTCCGAACCGATCTTGATTCCCCGAACCCGAGCTTCGTGCATCAGGACACCAGGCAACGAGGGCGAAAACACCAGTCGGTGAGCGGAGAAGGTTTGTACGTCCTTCTTGGCCCGCAGTGCCAACGGAACCTTCTCATCCAGCTGCACCATGAGGGCTAGCCCCTGAGCGTTGGCGCTGAGATCAAGGAAGTTGCCGATATCCAGAGCGGCCGGGCCAAGGGCCCGAATTTGGGGGCGGCGAAACAAGATGGACTCGGCCAGGACCCAGAAGTCATGAATAACAAAACCTGCGGGAACAAAGACCACCCAGCGGCGAGAAAGCGAATGTAGTGAGTGGCCCATTTGAGCCCCAAGAAAGGCGCCAATGATTCCGGCGATGGCCCCAATGATGTAGTGACCACTGGCCAACAGCAGGGGGCCGCTGATGACACTGAAGAACAAGATGAGCCAGGTCAGCTGGATTGGACCCATTAGCAGTGAGGCCGGAGTGCGTAGAGCGAGCCGTCGCTCCGGCCCGTATGACGAGCCGTTCACCATCACGTCTCCGACCTGAGGGCTGAGGGCCAGCACCGTGACCAGCAGACCGATGCCGATGGCGGCAAACACGGCGCCATGCCAGGTTCCGCTGAGGACTGCTCCCAGTAGTGGGCCCAGAAGCGATGCGGGTGCAACCGACCGGAACACGGTCAGAGCAACGGTGGAAGGGGCAAGAAGAGCGACCAGTCCCACGAACCAGGCAGCCCACAAGAGAATCTCCGACATGGTGCCAACGCCAGAGCCAACGTCGTGGAGGATCTCACTAAAGCCGTACCCGGACACCACAAGGAGAACAAACCAAAGAGCACGCATTGGCCACAGGCCGAGCTTGGCAAGAGTCATCGGCCGTCAGTCTGCCTCGGTAACCTCTCGATTGTGGATCCTCAAGCCCGTGTTCAAGAACTTCGTGACGTAATTGCCCATCACAATGCTCGCTACCACGAGGACGACTCGCCGGAAATCCCTGACATCGACTACGACATGCTGGTTCGTGAGCTGCAACAACTTGAAGAGGCCCATCCTGAGCTGATGGTGGAGGACTCACCGACAGTCCTGGTTGGCGGCGCTCCCTCAGCAACCTTTGCCCCAGTAGAACACGCCGTTCCCATGATGAGTCTGGACAACTCCTTCGATGAGGGTGAACTGCGGGCCTGGGCGGCACGGGTGGCCAAAGGCCTGGAGATGGAAGACGGCTCGGCCATCGGCTATGTCTGCGAACTCAAGATTGACGGCATTGCCCTGTCCATGCGGTACGAGGATGGTGTACTGGTTCAGGCAGCAACCCGAGGAAATGGCCGGGTCGGTGAGGACATCACCGCCAACATCATGACCGTTGATGTCATCCCCAAACAGTTGGACCACGACCGATTGAAGGCGGCGGGGCAGGCGGTTCCATCGGTATTGGAGGTTCGTGGTGAGGTGTACATGCCGCTGGCCAACTTTGATGAACTCAATGAGTCCCAGGAAGCTGCAGGCCTGCCCCGCTTCGCCAACCCCCGCAATACCACCGCCGGGAGCTTGCGGCAGAAGGATTCCTCCATCACCGCTAGTCGCCGTCTGGCGTTCTGGTCTTACCAACTCGGCCAGGTCGTTGGAGGTCCCGAGTTGTCGACCCATGGTGAGGCCTTGGACTGGCTGGACACACTGGGGTTTCCGGTCAACCCGGAACACCGAAAGGTGTCAACCATTGACGAGGTCGTCGCCTTTGTGAACCATTGGCAGGAGCATCGCCATGACTTGAGCTATGAGATTGACGGAGCGGTCATCAAGGTCGATTCCCTAATCTCCCAGCGTTCCTTGGGATCAACTTCTCGTGCCCCTCGTTGGGCGATGGCCTACAAGCTTCCGCCGGAAGAGAAAACCACCCTGTTGCGTGCCATCCAGGTCTCGGTTGGGCGAACCGGCCGGGCGACACCGTTCGCCGTTCTCGAGCCCGTCTTTGTTGCTGGCTCAACGGTGGAAATGGCCACCTTGCATAATCAGGATCAGGTCAAACTGAAAGATGTTCGTCCGGGTGACACGGTCATTGTCCGCAAGGCTGGTGACGTGATCCCCGAGGTTCTCGGTCCGGTTCTGTCTGAGCGGCCCGACGGGTTGGCCGAATGGGAGTTTCCGGCGAATTGCCCAACCTGTGGCGAGCCGTTTGAACGTCCCGAAGGTGAAGCGAATACCTTCTGTGTGAATCCCATCTGCCCGGCGCGTCAGCTCTCACAAATCTCCTACTTCTCCGGACGCAGCGCCATGGATATCGACGGCATGGGTGAGAGCAGGGTTGCCCTGTTCATCGAGCAAGGCCTGATTGCCGATTCGGGCGACCTCTACTCCATTGACTGGGACAAGGTCTCTGAGCTGGAAGGATTCGGGCAGACCTCGATCGACAATCTGCGAGCGGCAATCGAAGACTCCAAATCTCGGACCTTGGCCGCGCTGCTCATTGGCCTGGGTATTCGACACCTGGGGCCGGCTGGCGCAGAAAGCCTGGCCGAAGCCTTCGGCCACCTGGATGTAATCATGGCGGCCTCAGTCGAAGAAATGGCAGCTATCGATGGGGTCGGTCCGGTGATTGCGGCCAGTGCCGCTAGCTTCTTCGCCTCGGACAAGGCGAAGGTCTTGATGGAGAAGTTCCGTGCTGGTGGCGTCAACCTGCAGGGGCCAGAACGATCACAGCTTCCTCAGGTGCTGGAAGGCCTGTCCATTGTGGTCACCGGCGGGCTTGAGGGCTTCAGTCGAGACTCGGTTGGCGACGCGATCAAGAGTCGTGGCGGCAAGAATCCAGGCTCGGTCTCAAAGAAGACGACGGCAGTTGTTGTTGGCGCCGAGCCGGGTGCTTCCAAGGTCACCAAAGCCGAAACTCTTGGCATTCCCATGATTGACGAAGCACAGTTCATTCGGATGCTGGAAACGGGAGAGCTTCCGGACTAGGCCGAGGACCTCTGGAAACCTAGAAGTCGAAGCCGCCAGGTTGTTCGGTCAGGACACAATTCTCCGGACCTTCTTCGTGTCGGTAGATGCAGGCCACTACCCGATTGTCGGTTGGTCGAAGCACGGAACCAAAGGGGCAGTCTTCTTCGGGTCCCCAGGTGTATTGACCAAGGGAGGCGCCTGCGTCGTTGTTCATCTCTTCGATGGGGATCTGGATGCCATTGATTTCAAGAGTGGCGGCGTAGCCGGGAATCAGGTCGACCCCGACTCGCTCGCTGCAGGCGGTTCCGTCACCTGCAGCTGGGAGCCAGCCTTCAACCGGATTCACCAATAGCTCGGTCGCATCACCGTCTTGGTCAGTGCGGTCGCCACCGCCATCAGCGGCCGAACCAGTAAAGACGACGGCCGCAGGCTCGGTTGGAGCCGAGAATACCGATGCGGTCACGATGGCGGCGAAGGCCAAGCCAAGGAGGGCAACAATAATGAGTCGTTGACGCTGCGGAGATACCACCACTCCAGTGTGCCCGCATTTGGATGCAGATCGTGATCGGGCCAGATTGGGGTCAGCCGGGTAGTTGAGAGGCGGCTGAGCATCTCGCCCGCCAGCCAGATTGTGGGATGGATCTGGGGGTGCTCCTCAGTTGGGCCAATGATTAGTACCATTCGGGCGGTGACTCCCGGCTCTCCTAGCTCCCTCGGAACAGATTCCGCGGCCAAAGCTGGGGTCGGTCGCGTCATTGGTGGCCGCTATCGACTGTTGGCACCGCTGGGAACGGGCGCATCGGCCACCGTGTATCTGGCGCAGGACTTGTCCTTGCAACGTCGAGTTGCGGTGAAGCTCTTGCATCCAGCTCTGGTTGATGACCCCAAGTTCCGGCGTCGTTTTCGGGCTGAAGCTCAGTCAGCGGCACAAATGAGCCACCCTCACCTGATGGCTGTCCATGACTGGGGTGATCAAGACGAGGCCTATCTGGTGACCGAACTGCTTCCGGGCGGAAGCCTTCGTCAGATGATCGATGGCGGCTACCGATTTTCGCCTTCCCAGGCCCTGGTTGTCGGCTTGCATGCAGGAGAGGGCTTGTCCCACGCTCACGAGCGCGGCTTTGTGCATCGAGACATCAAGCCAGCAAACCTTCTCTTTGGTGGCGATGGCCGTTTGCGAGTCGCCGATTTCGGGATCGCCCGAGCAGTGGCAGAGGCGGCCTGGACCGAGCCGGAAGGCTCACTGATCGGAACGGCCCGTTATGCCGCTCCAGAACAGGCCGCTGGCTCCAACGTCGATGGCCGCGCCGATGTGTATTCGCTGGCTCTGACACTGATTGAAGGGGTTACCGGAGAAGTTCCTTTGGTTGAGGCGACCCCGTTGGCCACCATGTTGATTCGTCAAGATCGAGATGTGCCACGGGCCGAAGCTCTGGGCCCGCTGGCTGCTGTGGTCGAAGCTGCCGGTCGAGTGGACCGTGAGCGCCGCCCATCGAGCGCCGAATTTGTCCAAGCTTTGACTGGTGTCGCCGGCTCGCTCCCTCGACCCAAACGATTGCCCGTTGTCAGTCTGGATGAGTTTGAGCAGACCTTCGTGAGCGACTTGCCAGACTTTGACGCGGCTGAATCGAATGCAGTTGAATCGGACGGAATCGAGGTCGTATCGGACTCGAGTGAGGGCGTGCTCGACGTTCGGGAGTCAGGCCAGCCAGCAGTCGATCTACAGGATCAAACATCTGGCCCGTCTGCTGGGGCATTGCCGGGACACTTAGCCAAACCAGCCCAGCAGTATCCAACAACCCTCGAGCAACCAACGTTCGCCCGATCGGAGTCTCACCGGCCCGAACGCCAACATAAGCGGTATGACTCGATTGAAGATCTGATGGATTTGGAGCGACCCTCGATTGAAGCTGAGGCTGACTCCAAGGTCGCTGGCCGCCGACGATGGCCCTGGGCAGTCCTAGTGGGGTTGCTGGCCATTGGTGGCATCGCTCTGATTGCTCTTGTCACCGGCGGTACGACACCATTTTCGCCCCCACCGGCGGTGGTCATCCCAACCCATCCGGTCGGTACCTTCGTTGGGCAGACCGTCGAGGACGCCACCCGGGACATTGAGCTAGCCAATCTGGTTGTCACGACTTTTGAGCGTCGGCAGGACGGTTCGACTGCTGGTGAGATTCTGGAGCAGACCCCGGATCCGGGAACCGTGGTTGAGGAAGGAACGACCGTCACCTTGTGGATCTCCCTCGGCCCTGAATTGCATGAGGTTCCCCGCCTGATTGGCTTGACGCTGGCCGAAGCTCGTGCCTCCTTCGCTGAGAGCGGCTTGCTCATCGGATCAGTTGGCAACGAGTTTGATGAAGAAGTCGCCAGTGGCGTCATTCTGACTGCCTCCGAAGAACCCGGTGTCGAGTTGGAAACGGGTTCGAGAGTAGATCTGGTTCTGAGCGGGGGACCAGCCAAGCGGACGGCTCCTGACCTAATTGGTCTCACCATTGAGGCCGCGACGGCCGAACTAGCCGAACTTGGCCTGCTCTTGGCCGAAGCGACCGAACCCCAGGCCTCAGAAACGGTTGCCGAAGGCAGCATCATCTCCTCTGACATTGGAGCCGGTGAATCAATCGATCGCGATTCAACCATCACCGTTGTTGTTTCGTCTGGATTGCCGTTCATCCAGGTTCCCGATATTCGAGAAATGCGAGGGGCGGAAGCAACAACACTGCTGGAAGATCTCGGATTTAAGGTGGTTGCCTTTGTTGGCTCACCCAACAAGAAGGTCATTGCCACTGACCCTCCCATCGGGGAATACCACCGCATGGGCACCGAAATCACCATCTTCGCCCGCGGCGGCTAGCGAGCCATCAAGTAGAGATGTGACGGGAGTAGTTAGACAGACGTAAGATCCGCCGGTGAAGAAACGGCCTCCTCTCCCTCCCCGGCCTAATCCACCGGGCCAGCCGCGACTCACCAATGTCACCCGCCCAGGATCTGGCAACTTTCCGGTCTCGCTTATTCCGTGGACCCTGATTGCTGCCAGGCACCGAGTGGCCAAGCGAGCATCCGAGCACGACAAGTTCGCCGTCATCACCTTGGGCCTGGTGCTCTCGGCCATGTTCGTGGTCAACCTTTCAGTCACCGCGATTGCGGTTGCTGTTCCCCGAATTGCCGAAGAATTCACCGTTTCTCAGTCGACCATTGTTTGGGCCGTTACTGGACCGATCCTGGTTTCGGCAGTGCTCGGTCCGACCTTTGGCAAGCTCGGTGACCAATACGGGCATCGACTCATGCTCTTGTTCGGACTCTTCGTCAATGCCCTGTTTGGCTTATTGATTGCGACTGCCTGGGGAGCTGGGTCCTTTGTTTCCTTCCGGCTGTTAGCAGCGGTCGGCGCATCCGCCGTTGGGCCCTCCGCTCTGGCTTATGTCAACCGCCTCTTTCCCCCCGATGAACGGGCGACCGCCCTTGGCTGGTGGGCGGCAGTCGCGGCAGGGTCCCCAGTAGTCGGCGTTGTCATTGGTGGCCCGCTCATTGACGGTGTTGGTTGGCGCTGGGTGTTTCTCGGACAGGCGCCGCTCATCTTGTTGGCGGCTACAGCGATGGCCGTCTTCCTCCCAGAAACAACCAGGCAAGAGAAAACTCCCTTCGATGCCGCGGGTGCGATCACCCTCGGGGTCGGCGTCGGCAGCCTCTTACTGGTTGTAACCGGTGTGGCCGAGCGAGGATTGGATGCATTTGTCCTTGGCTTCGCCGTCGTAGCCCTCCTTTCGCTAACCAGTTTCGTCCTGGTTGAACGCCGAGCCGAAGCCCCGTTGTTTCCACCGAACTATTGGGCCATGCCCGGTTTCCTCGTCCCGACCCTGACCCTGGCACTGTGCTTCGCCGCCTACATGGGAAGCTTTGTCTTGACACCACTCATGCTGCAAGAAGGGGTGTTTGGCTACACCGCATCGGAAACGGGTCGAGTGGTCATTGCCCGCCCATTGGCTTTTGCCGTCTTCGGGCCGGTCGCCGGAGTACTGGTGAAGCGGGTTGCCGATCGTTCCCTCGCTGTTGCTGGCGCAGCCTTCCTGGTGGTTTCGATGTTCATCTATACCCAGTTTGAACCCAGCCATACGATCTGGTTCCTGGTACTGGCATTGGCATTGGCTGGTGTTGGCATGGGCATTGCCTCACCCGTACTGATTGCCTCGGTGGCCAACACCGTGTCTGATCAAGATCTCGGTGTTGCCGGCGCCGCCCAACAGATGCTGCAACAGGTTGGTCTGGTTATTGGGGTCCAGGTGCTGCAGGCCGTCCAAGCCAGTGGAGCTGACGCCGGAGTGGTGAACAGCTATCACACCGCGTTTAGTGTTGCTACCGTCATTGCCTTGGGCGGAGTCGTTGTGGCCTTCTTCTTACCGTCAGCCAGGCCTGGGGCCCTTGACGGTACTGAGTGAGAACATGGTGGGAACCTACTGACGCAGTGGTTCTTGCAAGAACCAAGACCGACGGTTAGCTGTTTGAGTCTGGCGCTGCGGCTTCGTCACCAGCGTCGTCTTCTTGCTCCTCGACCCCCGTATCGGTGATGGCGTCCAGGCGTTGCACGAACTCCATGGCGTCGGGTCCGGGGTCTTGAGGCTGCAGCATCATGAGCTGGGTGGCGTCGCCTTCAACCAGGATCTTTCCGGAGAAGAAGGCCTGCATGAGCGCACCCTGGTCTCGGGTGACGAAGGCGGCGTAGGCCGTTTCGTAGTCGACGGTCAGGGTGAGTTCTGGAGCCTCAAGATGGCCCCGCTCAATGATCAGGCTGCCACCAGAGGTGTCGATGTGGCCGTGCAGCTCGCCATCAGAACGGTGCGAAATATCGGTCACGATGACATTCAGCTTGACCTCGGCTGGAGGCGGCCCGATCGATCCGGAGAATTCCTCGCGCAGATCACGCGCTGCCTGGATCCATTCGTCGGACAAGAAGAGGTGGGATTGGTCGCTCACGGGTCTCAAACTTAGCGGGTTGCTGCGATAGGTTGGTCCGGTGCCTGAATCGAGTACTGAACCATTGAGTCGGGACGAGGTGGCCAAGGTCGCCTCGCTTGCCCTACTGGAGCTCACCGAACAAGAGCTTGACACCTTCACCGAGCAACTGGGAGCCGTCTTGGCTCACGCCAAAGACATCGAAGCCCTCGATGTCGGCGACGTCAAGCCAACCAGTCATCCCTACCCCTTGGTCAACATCTTCCGAGATGATGTTGTTGAGGAAGTTGATGTTCACGACGCTGCACTAGCGGCAGCGCCCCACGCAGAGGCCGGACAATTCCGGGTACCTCCGGCCCTGGGAGAGGAGCCAGGATGAGTGACCAGACCAACAACTCTGATGCCCTGAGCATCGCCCGAGCAGTCAGGTCCGACGAGACCTCTTCGGTGGCGATTGTCGATCAGCACCTGGCGGCAATCGACGCTAGTGAAGCTGAGATTCATGCCTTCAACCTGGTACTGGCTGACGAAGCTCGAGCCGCGGCTGCAGTCATCGATCAGCGGGTGGCAGCTGGCGAAGACGTCGGCCCCTTGGCTGGTGTCCCCATTGCCCTCAAGGACAATATGTGCACCAAGGGGGTGCCAACGACCTGCTCATCCAAGATGCTCGAAGGTTGGAAGCCGCCCTACAACGCCACCGTGGTCGAGAAACTGGCGGCCGCTGGGGCGATCCTCATTGGCAAGACCAATATGGACGAGTTCGCCATGGGCTCCTCCACCGAGAACTCCGCTTTTGGCGTGACCAAAAACCCGCTGGATACCACCAAGGTTCCTGGCGGGTCCTCCGGAGGATCGGCAGCGGCGGTAGCTGCGGGGTTTGCCCCGCTGGCCCTCGGTTCAGACACCGGGGGATCCATCCGCCAACCGGCCGCCTTGTGTGGAGTTGTTGGCATGAAGCCAACCTATGGAGCCGTCAGTCGCTACGGCCTGATTGCCTTCGCCAGCTCGCTGGACCAGATCGGTCCCTTCAGCAACACCGTCGCCGATTCGGCGGCCCTGTTCGAAGTGATTGGTGGCCATGATCCCCGAGACTCAACCTCCATCCCCGAGCCCGCAGCCTCAGTCAGCGCCGGACTAGCTACCGGAGTTGCTGGCCTGCGAGTCGGCATCATTACCGAACTCATGGGTACTGGGGACCTGGACGGGTTCGAACCCGAGGTCCTGGCCCAAACCCGGGCGGCGGCCGAAGCGCTGGCCGCTGCCGGGGCAACGGTGGCCGAAGTGTCGGTTCCCTCGGTCATCTACGGCCTGTCGGCCTACTACCAGATCGCTCCCGCCGAAGCATCGTCCAACCTGGCCCGCTATGACGGCGTGCGATATGGGGTGCGTCAGGAAGGCTCGGGCAATACCGCTTCCATGATGATGGCCACCCGCACCGCTGGGTTTGGCGATGAGGTCAAGCGCCGCATCATGCTCGGCACCTACGCCCTTTCCGCTGGCTACTACGACGCCTTCTACGGCAAGGCCCAGCGGGTTCGCACCCTCATGATCAACGACCTGGCCAAGGCCTATGCCGACTTTGACGTCTTGCTGACGCCGACGTCGCCCTGCGTTGCCTTCGACATTGGGGCCACCAGCGATCCGCTGACCATGTACCTCAATGATGTGTGCACCATCCCTTCCAACCTGGCCGGTCACCCTTCCATCTCGGTCCCTTACGGCACTGGACAGGGCGGTCTTCCAGTCGGGGTTCAGGTGTTGGCGCCCCTGCAGGGTGAGGCGATCATGTTCCAGGTGGCAGCCGAGCTTGAACGATCAGCCAACGCGATCAAGACCACCTCCAAGAACGGAGCCGAGGCATGAACGAGACCAACGAACTAGTCGAGCAGCCGGTTTCGTCACCCACGCTGGATGCTTGGACGGTCGACACCGAGGTTGCTCGGGAAGAAACCGATCTGTCCAGTGACTGGGAGATGGTGATCGGGCTCGAGGTCCACGCCGAACTGGCCACCAAAACCAAGATGTTCTCCCCCGGACGAAACCAGTTCGGAAGCGATCCAAACACCAATATCCACCCGGTTTGTCTCGGCCTTCCTGGCACATTGCCAGTGGTCAACGGCAAGGCGGTCGAACTCTCCATCCGTCTGGGTCTGGCCCTTAATTGCACCGTCCAGCGCTGCATCTTCTCCCGGAAGAACTACTTCTACCCGGACATGCCCAAGGATTACCAGATCTCCCAATATGACCGGCCACTCAATATCAGTGGCTGGCTGGAACTGGCCAACGGGCACCGCATCGGTATCGAGCGGGCCCATATGGAAGAAGACACCGGCAAGTCCACCCATGTTGGTGACTCAGGACGAATACACGATGCCGGTTACTCCCTGGTCGACTACAACCGGGCCGGTGTTCCCCTCATCGAGATTGTCTCGCACCCCGACGTTCGAGGCCCAGAAGAGGCCAAGGCCTACGTGGCTGAGCTGCAGGCCATCCTGATAGCCATCGGCGCCAGTGACGGCAAGTTTGAAGAAGGCTCGATGCGCGTCGACGCCAACATCTCGGTTCGTCCTGCGGGAAGCAATGAGCTTCGCACCCGTTGTGAAGTCAAGAACGTCAACTCGTTGCGCTCTCTTGGCCGGGCCATCATGTACGAAGCCAAGCGCCACGTCGATTTGTATGAGAGCGGCGACAAGCCGCTCCAGGAAACCCGGCATTGGGACGAAGAAGGCGGGCGTACCCGCCCCGGTCGTTCCAAGGAACAGGCCGAGGACTACCGCTACTTCGATGATCCCGATCTGGTGCCGGTCGATCCCTCACCAGAGTGGATTGAAGAGATCCGCGCCGCCTTGCCTACCTTGCCTCGTGAGCGTCGCATGGGTTTGATTGCTTCTGGAGCCACCGTCGAAGCGGCAACCATTGCTGTTGAGCGCGAGCTCGATGGTCTGGCTGCTGCTGCTATTGATGCCGGTGGTGATGTTGGGCGGGTGATGACCCATGTCGAGCACAACCTGGCGGTAGATGGAGCGGCCGACCTTGACGCAGGTAACTTCGCCGACCTGGTCAAGATGGAAACCGGTGGTGAGTTGACGGCAACCCAAGCCAAGCAGGTTCTGGCCGAGATGATCACCGGCGGCAAGACTCCGGCAGACATTGCTAAGGAGCGTGGTTTTGAGGCCATGGACTCCAGCGATCTGGAAGCAACGTTGGACGGCATTATCGAAGCCAATCCTGATGAGTGGGAACGGTTCTGTTCCGATGATCCCAAAGCCAAGGGCAAGATGCAGGGCTTCTTCACTGGTCAGGTCATGAAGGCCACCAAGGGCCAGGCTGACGGCAAAGCCGTCGCTCAACTCCTGGCCAAGAAGTCTTCCTAACTCCAATGGTTGTCATTGCCCGCAGTCTGCGCAACGAGGAAGAAGTTCTCAATCACCGCACGGTGATTGATACCGCCTTCGGTGATATTCCCGGTGAGCCTGACCAGACCCTGATCGATCAACAGAAGGCCATGGTCGAAGAGGCCCACACGATCGCGGTTGTCGAAGGCATCGAGGCGGATGCCGACTCGACATCAGGCGAGATTATTGGCGGACTCTTTGGAGCTGAGTTCAATCTCACCTTGCCCGGTGGTGCTCAGATCCCCGCAGTGGGCCTTGCCGGTGTTGGTATTAACCCAGCTCGGGTTGGCCGTGGTGGCTTGCGGGTCATGATGGAGGAACACCTACGTCGCTCCGCTGACCGCGGACTGGCGGCATCAACGCTTTGGGCGTCTGAATCTGGCCTCTATGGACGATTTGGCTACGGATCAGCAACCACCATGGCAATTCATGAGCTTCGCAGCAGCGATGCGAAGTTTGCCCTACCGCTTCATGATGGGGGCCACTGCGACATTATCTTTGATCAAGCTGAAGCCCGGCGACTGGCGACTGCGATCTATGCCAAGGTCGGAACAATGACCGCCGGTACCACCTCGCGTTCTGAAGCATGGTGGGACATGGTGTTCACCTCCAAGGACGGCTGGTTGGCTCCAGGCCCTTGCCTCACCCTGATCCACTGGAACGAAGCCGGCGAACCCGATGGCTATTCGTTCTACAAGATGGTCCAGCCCCATGGGGGAGATAGCTGGATCGTTGATGGTCTGGTCTCAGTACGTGAGTTCGTTGGGTTGAACGTCGAGGCTGAACGGGCGTTGCTCGGCTTCTTGATGAGGATTCCTCTTTGTCGCCGGATCCGGCTGGACATGTCGCCGGTTGACTCGCTGTTGCGTCATCACCTGGTGGACCGGAGGCAGCTCCATCAGATCGAGGCTCATGACGGGCTCTGGCTTCGGCCGCTGGATGTCACTCGCCTCCTGACCGAGCGCAGTTATGAAGTGTCGGGTGAAGTGGCGATCGAGATTGATGATCCGTTGTTTGAAGACCAGCGAGGTCCGTGGCTGCTGTCGGTTGCCGGTGCCACCACAGTTGAGCGACGGGCGGTGGTCACTCCAAGAGAGGCCGCCGATCTGGTCCTGACTCCAGGCCAACTTGGCGAAGTCATCCTTGGCAATACTCGAGTCAACGAGCTGGCCGCCGCTGGCTTAATCGAAGGCAGTGAGGAAGCCATCACCCAGCTGGACCGGCTCATGCTGGCCAACCGCAAGCCCTTCGCCTTCTCCAAGTTCTAGTCGAGTCAGCGCCGGTCTCAACAGATCGTGGGCTCAAGTCGGCGGCAAGAGAAAGCTGCAAGTTGGACCAGAGGCTCGTTCAAGCTTGCGATCCAACGTGGCCAATGGCGCCCCGAGTTCTTCAGCTAGGGCCACATACCAGGCATCGTTGGAAGTGACGTTCTGTCGGAGTTCCCAGACTCGGTCAGCGAACGGGAGATAGGGGAACCAGTTAATGGCCAGGGTTTGCATGTCGGCATGAGCCATTGATGCCACGTCAGAGGAGAGATCTCCGGCTAGCTGGCTGCGTCTCAAGACATTCGTCGCCTCGACTGCCATCAGGTACGGGGCGGACAGGGTTTCACTCGCCAACACCGACAGCGCCCAGGGCCCGTCATCGTCGCCGACAAGAGCGGCAACAAGAACCGATGCATCAACGATGATGCTCACGATTGGCGACTGCTGTGATGGCATCGGGTCATGAGCGGTCGGCATCTCGATGGTTAAGGATGTCTTCGCTGCTTAGGGCCGAATTGAGATGACGTTTGCGTTCGGCGATCTGGGCAAGAATGGTGCGGTTGTCGGGGCGGGTCGAGAGCTTGATCAGTTCGTCTCGCAAATACGATTGCAGTGATCGGCCGCTGGCCGCAGCCCGAGCTGCCAACTCTTGGCGTGCATCATCAGGTACATCTCGTATCGTTATAGCTGCCATGCATGCATTATGCAGCAGCTCAGAGAATCTTACAAGCGCCGCGTCGTCGATACGGCAAACGGGCCAGACAAAGAAATCTTCCTATGGGTAAACCTTTCGTAGCGCTCGTGCGTCTGGCAAGGTGATGAAGGTGGCAATCCTCGACCGAAGGCGAGATGTGGACCAACAATCCGCTCCCGACCTACCTGAGCTCTATGAGCAGCACTATCGCTCATTGGTGAAGTTGGCGTCCATGTATGTGGATGACCGAGAGTCGGCCGAGGAAGTCACCCAAGATGCGTTTGTGAAGCTGTTGTCTGGCAACTACCGCATCGAACCGGGCAAGGAAGGCCCTTACCTGCGTTCGATGGTTCTCAATGGGGCACGGTCCCAGTTGAGAAAGCGGCAAGTCCGACGAGCCAAGACTCCGGAGCCTCCGGGGCTGGTTGCCGCAGCTGAAGTTGGGGGATTAGGAGCCATTGCTCGCGATGACATGCTCATGTCTTTGCGCACGCTCCCGGAGAAGCAGGCAGCAGTCCTGATTCTGCGCTACTACCTGGACCTCTCGGAGGCCGAGATCGCGGAAACTCTCGACATCGCTCGAGGATCCGTGAAGTCACACGCCCACCGTGGCCTAGCCAAGCTGGCGAAGTTACTGGAGAACCCGAAATGAATGACTTCTTGAACCGCCGCCGACATGGTGGTGACGAATCGCAACAAAACTCTGACCGCGAACAAACCGAGATCGAGCAACGACTCGGTGCAGCCCTGCACACCCAAGCTGACCAGTTTGAACCGGAGCCGGACGCGTATGTTCGTCTGCAACAGCGGCTCCATCATGGTGAAATCGATCTGCGTGAGGGCCCCCCGTCTGGACCAAGGATCTTCCTCATGGCGGCAGCGGTATTAGCCGTGGTCGGTATTGCTGGCTACTTCGGATTGCGGGAGTCTGGCCAGCAAGTCATTACCGACCGTCCACCCGCAGCACAGAGTGACGAGCTGGCAGAAGCGGCTTCGACTGACCTCGAGCAGGAGGCTGCACCCTCACGCGAACTCTTGGTCAACCCCGAATACCCGACCGTTGGTGGAAACCTCGGCGGACCAATCGCCGAGTCGCCAATTGATGCCGCCATTGGCTTTCTCAATCTGATCCGGATCACTGATTACGCCGAGCTGAAAATGGAGGGCTCGACGGTGCAGGTAATGGCCAAGGACCAAGCCGGAGCCGTTGGTAACCAAGTGGCGGAACTAGATATTGGGTCTTTCCAGAATTCTGATGATGACCCTCGATTTGTTGTTACTGGCGCTCGGAGCAAAGCAGTTGTCCTCCAGTCTCTTGGGCAAGAGCGAATTACCGAGTCGTCAGTAGAAGTGACAGCCAGCGGTACCGGCTGGTTCGAGGGCCAAGCCAACTTGCGTTTGTTCTCCTCCAACGATGCGATCATCTTGGACTTCCGAACACTGCAGATTAGCGATGCTCCGGCCAGCATCGATGTTGCCCTCTCCGGTCGAGACCATGGCTGGATTGTGGTGCAAGCTGAAGGCGTAGTCACCGACTCGATTGGCAACTTCGCCGCTGTGCCAGTCTTCTTCGATGCTCCGCTCAACCCGGTGGAATACCAGGTCGCTCATATCCCAGTCGATGACCCAGATACGGGTCTCCTTGTTCGCCACCTTCCCGGATCCGATGAAAGGGTTCTGGACACTCTCCCCTCTGGAACCTTGGGAATCCACCGACGTGGTCGGGTTTCCACCTCGGGTCTGGAAGGTGGCTTTGATTGGTGGGCCATTGAGTATGGCGATGGCAAGCGGGGTTGGGTCAATGCTCGCTACCTATCCCGAACTAATGCGGTCAGTGAAGATGACTTGCGCCAGGTTGGTGAGGCATTCGTTGCCATTGTTTCGGACCCTGCATTAGAAATCGATCCGCGATTGTGGCCAGCCGCCAATCACAAGCCAGTTCAGGTTGGCTGGATTGGAGGGCTCCAGAACGTGTCGGCCGCTGACCTGAGCGATCAGGCTTGGTGGGCTGATGCCAGCCAAGAGTGGGCTCTCCCGGCGGCGGCCGGGGACCCACTCGAGGTGAACTCGTTGCGGACCTTCTTGGATCTGACTGACGGCGTTGAGGTGTATGAGGCCAACACCGATGGTCAGGATGAATGGGTCTATGGCCTGGATCAATTGGCAGCCGACTCAAACTTCGCTGACTTGGCAAGCATCACCCTTGGCCCGCCCGGAGGGGGAGCTGACACCGCTGCTCGTTTCGTGACCCTCTATGTTGAGCAAACTCTTGATGGGCCGGTCATTGTTGGCATTGCCGTGTGGGTTTGGAGCCCCTAGCGACCTCGCTTGGAGCACTGGCTCGGTTGTTTGAGTCGTGACTCCGATAGGTTGACGAACGCGACCTTCCCCGGTTGATCCATCGATCCCAGAGGAACGTCATGCTTCGGCTCAGAGCTAGTAGTCAGTCCATTCGGCGCGCTCAGGCAAAGCCGAGATCATCGAGCCTCAGTATGGTGGCGATTGCTTGCGGGCTCGTTGTGCCCCTGGTTGTGAGTTGCAGCCAGTCGGGTCAGCCCAGTACTCCGCCGACTCGAGAACTCACCTCGGTTGCCACCGGTGTTGAGTCAGGTGACGGTGTTGAGTCAGGTGACGAGG
>JAJRQY010000020.1 GCA_024280015.1 Actinomycetes bacterium | reverse complement strand
TCGGAGGTGATCCAGGCCGACATGGCGCCAGCCATAAAGACTTCACCGTGAGCGAAGTTGATGAACCCGAGCACGCCATAGACCATGGAATAGCCAAGAGCGATCAGCCCGTACATGGCTCCCTGGGAAATGCCAGTCACGAACAAGCCGCGAATGGCTCCTCCGGTCAGAGGTGCATCCCCGTTCAAGGCGACACCCCGAATCTGTTCGACAACGAACAGCAGGAAACCAATAGCAATCACGATGAGAGATACGACTCGGATCACCGTCAAGAAGAGGTCGACTGAGTTGTTGGTCCGAAAGACTTGTCTGTTGCTCCGCTTTACTGCGGTCATATGTCTGGCCTACCCCTGTTGGCTCATGAGTTTCTGACTTGATTTTGCCTAGTTTGCAGGCACAAACGAAAAGTTGGGGTACCCCTTTTTCGGGGTACCCCAACCTGACACGTTCAGATGGTCACAGGATTGTTGTGACCAAGTCCGACTCTAACTACGGAGCGTAGGAGAAGACGACGTTGGCCTTGCCGGCGGCAATGTCGCTGGCGTCGTTATGCAGAACAACAGCAATACGCTGGGCTCCACAATCGCCGTACTCATCACAGCTGAGTGTTCCAGTGATACCGGAAACTCCGCTGACCTTGTTGAGCTCGTCACGAAGAGCTTGGCGATCAACGAAGACCGAGTCACCACTCTCAACAGCAACATTGTCAATGGCGGTCAGCAACAGGATGGTTGCGTCATACGCATGGGCCCAGAAAGCTGCGGATGGCTCTTCGCCGTACGCAGCGTCATAGGCGGCCAAGAAGTCATCGGCGCTCTTGCCAGTGGCTGACTTGTTTGAGCCGTACTGAAGGTCTGGACCGGAGAAGTACATGCCTTCGCTCTCGGGAAGCTCCATGAAGTTGTCGGTCAACAAGGCGTCAGCCGACATCAGTTGGGTGTTCTCAAGACCGGCAACGCCAGCCATTTGCTGGGCAATGAAGCCACCTTCGGGCATGAAGATTGGGAAGAAGAGCAGCTCTGGTGAGCCCCCGCCAACCTCAGTCAACACTGGAGTCATGTCGGTGTCACCCTTGTTCACCGCAGTGAAGGTGGTGACCTCGCCACCAAGGGCTTCAAAGGCGTCGGCGAAAGCCTGGGCCAAACCGTTGGTGTATGGGTCGCCGTCATGGATAACGGCGGCAGTTGTCAAACCAAGCTCTTCGAAGGCGAAGGTTGCGGCTCCACGCCCCTGGAAGAGGTCGTTGTGAGCGGTGCGGTAATAGCCAACGTTGTAGTCAGAACCAACACCACCTTCAAGGTCAGAAGTCAGGGCTGGTGACGTGTTCGATGGTGAAACCATGACCAAGCCATTGTCCGAGATCAGGGGCATGGCCGCCGTGGCCGCACCTGAGCACGAAGTTCCGATAACACCGACGACCTCTTCGTCAGCAACAATGGTCTGGGCCGCAGCCTGTCCACCGTCAGCCGAGCAAAGGTCATCAAGACCGGTTCCCATGTCAACATCGTGGCCCTTGATCTGGCCATAGTCGACAATTGCGAGCTCGACGCCACGCTGGCTCGGAACACCAAGGAAGGCAACGTCACCAGTAATTGCGTTCAAGGAACGAATCTGAACCGACTCGCCGTCTCCAATTTCGACCGCACCAAGTGCGCCAGCTTCAAACTCGGGTGCATCGTCGCCGCACGCGGCAGCAATGAGTCCGAAAGCGGCGACAAGGGCAATCCCTCGTGACCATTTCTTTGATTTGTACATTCTCTCCCCTTTTCGACCTGGAGGTTGTCTCCAGATTCGTTGTGGAAACTGCTAAGAAAATCTAGCTGATTCCGCGAGCTTGTGCCCCCGGTCACGTCAGATCTGTTAACGGCCAAGCACGGTAGCCGCTGAGACCGGCGTCTGCCCCTTCTAGTACAAACTGTCTTTTCCGCCCCAAACTCAACAACTTCCGGCACCTTGAGGGTTCTGGCACTGGCGAGGCATGCGGCAGCGCGCGTTATCGGTACTTGAACAAGAAACGAAGAGCTGGCAGAGTTTTGTTAGGAGATGCTGGCTCTGGCTTGCGCCACAAGTCTTTGTTTGAGTTCCCACAAGCCAGGGGTCAGCGATACGTGATAGCGGTGAGGGTTGACCAGTCGGCGTACTCCGGGGTCCAAACGATCAATGTCTCGCACCCGACGTTCGGAGATCTCGGTGAGATCAGGTGCATCCTCGACCCGCCGACCACCAACCATCACGTCGACGAGCAATGGTTCAATCTCGGAGATTTCCGTGCGAAGTAAGATGCGTCGGGAGTGGGGCTGGATCGGGTGGCGAAGCTCGAGCGAATCACCTTGATCAAGCGATCGACCCTTCTCCACCATCACGTCCGCCGTAGATCGACCGCGCTCGTCATAGACCCGCACCACATCCTTGTCCCCGGGGTTCGGCGTCTTGGCTGGAGTTTCTGACACCTTGATGGCTGGGTTCCACGACTCCTCGCCGCTGCCACGCAATGCCATCAGCTTGTAGACACCGTCCAGGTAGGGCTGACCATCTGAGGTTGCCAGTTTGGATCCGACCCCCATAACGAGTCGACCGACGAGCCGGATGGGGTCAATCCCGTAGCGCGGCGCCTCCTGGTCAATTTGGGACAAGATCTGGAAAATGACAAGCTCGTCCAAGCTGCTGGACAAAACGATCGTGGTATCGGGATAACCGGCATCGTTGAGCTGGGCGGCCGCCTGAATCGCGAGATACGCCAGGTCACCAGAATCCAAGCGGATACCCACCGGCTTGTGTCCCTTTGCCGACAGTTCATCGAAAACAGTGATGGCGTTGGGTATTCCACTGGCCAGGGTGTCGATGGTGTCGACCAGTAGCAGACAGTCATCAGGGTAGGCGTCGGCATAGGCTCGAAAAGCGCCAAGCTCACCCTCTCCAAGACTCATGAATACCTGCACCATTGAGTGGGCATGGGTGCCCTTTGGCTGCACGCCCATCACATGAGACATCCCAACATTGGACGACGCGGCCGCTCCACCAATAAGAGCACCACGGGCGGCGGCATTTCCTCCTCGTCCGGCCGACCGTCGAAGCCCGAACTCCAGAACCGGCCGCCCACGAGAGGCCTGAGAAACCCGCGCCGCCTTGGTGGCAATAAGAGTCTCAAAGTTGAGATGATTCAGAAGCGAGGTCTCGAGAATCTGGGCCATTGCCAACGGGCCGGTAACAATAGTGAAGGGAGCATTGGCATGGACAATGCGGCCCTCCGGCATGGAACGCAACGAGAGGCAGTCAAATGAGCCGTTGTTCCGCAGCCACGACAAGAAGTCCTCATCAAAGATACGCCGACCCGTCCCATCGACCTGGCTACGCAGAGCTTCGATGTCAGCGTCGGTGACATGGGACGCCTCCATCCAAGCCAACAGGCTGTCAAGGCCAGCGGCAACACAGAACCCCGCTTGATGACTGCCATAATCGGGGTAGCGCCGAAAGTAGTGCTCGAACTGGGCTTCCTTTTCATGCAGACCCATCCGAAAATAGATCTGACTCATGGTCAGCTGGTACTGATCAGTGAAGAGGATTCCGTCGACCAACGCTCGCCTTGTCATCCCCTAAGTCTAGTT
>JAJRQY010000019.1 GCA_024280015.1 Actinomycetes bacterium | reverse complement strand
CAGCAAGCTCATCAACCGAATCAAACTCACCATTCTTGATCAACCGCCGCTGCAAAATCGAGAAAAACAGTTCAACCTGATTCAACCATGACGAATGAGTCGGCGTGTGATGGATCTTCACATGCGGATTATCAACCAGAAAATCAGCGACCTTCGGAGTCGAATGAGCCGACAGATTGTCCACAATGCAATGCAAATCCAGACCAGCCGGAGTCTGAGCCACCAAATCACCAAGGAACGCAACAAAGTTGTCGCTCCTCGTCGAATCAGTCACCCACCCAGCAACCTGCCCGTCATGCACATCAAGCCCAGCAAACAACACCGCCGTACCATGGCGTTTGTAGCCATAGTCCTGACGACGACCCTTGCCCGGTATCGCCGGTTTGGTCACAGCAACACGAGATTTGGCCTGGATCTGGGACTTCTCATCCACAGACCACACCACCGCGTTCTCTGGCGGGTTGAGGTAAAGGCCACACACATCTGACGCCTTGGCCCAGAACTCCGGATCGTTGGAGGACATCCACGACTCGGTCTGCCACGGTTTGAGATCAAGCCCATCAAAGATCCGCCATACCTGGGACGCAGATATTGGTGTCCCTTCTGCTGCCATGCGTGTAGCCACCAATTCACATGTCCAGGCTGTACGCGCGTCGGGCGGGTCGGTGGTGACCAGGTGAACCATTTTCAGGACATCGTCATGGCCATACACGTGGGGGCGGCCGGGTCGGGCTTCGTCTGCCAAGCCACTGATCCCGTACTCGGTATAGCGTTTGCGCCAGATCCCAACCTGGTTGTAGTGCATCCCAATGATTTTGCTTATCGCCCGGTTCGATTGGCCATCAGCGGCCAGGAGTATCAATCGGGCCCGTTTTCCGGCGCGGGCTTCACCGGTTCCTGAACGAACACGAGTCTCTAGGACTTCGCGGTCGCCAGGATTAAGGTCCAGTGGGTTTAGTCGCATAGCCACATTCTGTCACATCACCATGTTTAACGCGAACATCCACTAGTTGGCTCTTCGATCCTGTCAAACAGTCTCCGGATGACCCACTTTCGACAGATTCATCATCCGATGACCTGGCCACATCCCTCCAGGGGTCGAACTCATCCAGCAGGGCCCATCGAGAGATCCAAACCACCAGACCGAACAGGATTGACGCTAGAGCGAACTTCAACCACTGGCCACCCTCGACCCACACCAGCGGTCGGCCAACGAAGGGTATGAGGATTCGTCCGACACCGCGAATGGACTCGGCGGGAACAGGAGTGGAGTCGATACGACGAGTGGCATCACCCATGGTGATGAAATCACCGTCTGGGGTTCTATCGACAATTCGATGAGTGATGCTTCCCTCACCGGCCGGATTGTCGAACACCACGACCAGTCCCGGGGCAAGCTGTGCAAGGTCTGGACGTTCGCTCAGCACGATATCGCCGGTGCTGATCGCTGGCGCCATTGATCCCGACAGGATCACCACCGGAGTCCATCCTCGGACTAGGGGCAACACGCTCACCCAAAGCAGCAGGTATGCAATTGCACAGATGGTTCCCAAAGCAACAAGGCCGGCAGCAAAGCGCGCCTTGATTGCTACTTGAGACATTGGGTGCCAGCCATGGGCGTAGACCGGTCCGCCGACCCTAGTTCTGGGTTTCCCAATTGAGACTGAAGGATGTAACCGACGCTCCCTGTTGAACGTTGGGGGTCGTAACATCGAGTTCGACGGTTACCCGATAGGTCTTGGAGACAGGGGTACTGGCTGGATCCCACAGACCTGCACCATTGGCATAGTTTGAGTGAGTGGTGTCAAATGTGCTGAGCGCCATGGCGGTAACGATGGTGTTCTCGTTGACGAAGCCGCTGCAGTCACCAGAGTTATAACCAGAAGTTGTGGATCACCCTTCTGACACGAGGCGCGACGTACCCTCCGTTCAATCAACAAACGAACGGACCACCGGTTAGAGCCGGTGGGGAGGAATACGCCAATGCTGAACCTAGTCCAAACCAACCCAAACCCGGGCGACACGAGCAACAATACCGCCGAGACCAGCCCAGTCAACCTCGACGAAATCTGTCGCCTCGCGGCCCAACAAATGCTCGCCACCGCCCTACACGCAGAACGCCAAACCTATCTCGATGCCCACAACGAACAAGTCGACGCCACCGGCAAACGACTCGTCGTCGCCAACGGCTACCACAAGCAACGCAAGGTCGTCACCGGCGCCGGACCCGTCACTGTCAACGCCCCAAGAGTGAACGACAAACGCACCGGGCAGAAGTACTCCTCCAGGATCTTGCCTGCCTACATGCGCCGCTCTCCCAAGGTCACCGAGGTCCTCCCAATCCTGTACCTACGCGGCCTTTCAACCGGCGATTTCGGGCCTGCTCTAGGCCAGTTCCTCGGCACCGATGCAGGCTTGTCAGCCTCCACCATCCAACGCCTGACCGAGGCCTGGCAGACCGAGCATTCAGACTGGACCGGGCGTGATCTATCGGACCGGGATTATGTGTACTGGTGGGCTGATGGCATCCACTTCAACGTCCGCCTCGAACAAGACCGACTCTGCTGTTTGGTCATTGTTGGTGTCCGCCCCGACGGTAGTAAGGAACTGGTTGCTTTGGCTGATGGCTACCGGGAAGGAACCGAGTCCTGGCTTGACGTTCTACGTGGCCTCAAGGCCCGTGGTCTAACAGCCCCAGCCTTAGCGGTTGGAGATGGGGCATTGGGGTTCTGGGGTGCCTTACGCGAAGTGTTCCCGGCCACGATCGAGCAAAGGTGCTGGGTTCACGTAACCGCAAACGTTCTTGGGGCGCTACCGAAACGGCTTCAAGCAGACGCTAAGACTGCGATCCAGAAGATCTATGGTGCTGATACCCGGGCCGATGCGATCACCGCGGTCCGGGTGTTCGCAGACGAGTTCGCCCAATTCCCCAAAGCTGTGGCCAAGATCACCGACAAATTGGACACATTGTTGGCTTTCTATGATTTCCCGGTTGAGCATTGGACTCATCTGCGGACTACGAACCCGATCGAGTCGACGTTCTCCACCGTCAGGCTACGGACCAAGGTCACTCGTGGGGCTGGGTCACGACAGGCGGCGTTGGCGATGGCTTACAAGCTGTTGGATGCTGCTGGGGATCGGTGGCGCAAGATCAACGCCCCGCACCTTGTTCCCCTGGTGCGTGCGGGTGCTGTTTTCATTGATGGTGAGTTACAGGAAAGGACTATCAACCACACCGGAATCGATACCAGCCAGGAGGGTGTCGCTGCTTGATGTCAGATTCTCAATCCACAACTCTTGACAATAACTCCAGTCACCAAAGGAACCACCAGTTCCCTCTTCAACCGTCAGGTTCAGGAAATCCGCTAGTGTTCCCGAGTCCGTGTAGCTGCCGGAATACAACTTGACTGCCGAGGTATCCGGAACGCTTCCTTGGTAGGTAACGACAATGCAGCCGACAACGGTTTGACCCGGCTCCATGTTCGTAACATTGAACAAGGCGGAAGCCAGGTCATCGTCAACCAGGTCGACGGAACCAACGACAAATGCGTTACCGGTGTTCTGGGTGACATCGGTGAAGGCTGCGGTTGAACTTCTCACCACGAGGATGCTGACCACGGTGAGCGCGACCAGTGCAGCTGCGACCCGAAGGATGAGCGCCAGGCCGGAGTTGGTTCGCCAAGTCGCTGGATCGATTGGCATGTCGCTAGTCATGGGTCGCCTCTTCAGTTCGGTAAATCACGGGTCTTCGCTGGTCATCTGAGACTCGACCGGCGCAGAATCCACGGAATGGGCAAACGACTCATTTAACCAAGCAGCCCAATCTGGATCTCGAGTCGCAGGGTTCGGGGCAGCGGTCGTTACCAAGCAAGTCCTAAGGCCTGATTGAAGCGAGTTCAGCCACACGCGTATCGAGTTCAACTACGAGCAGCACAGTAAGATGTCGACTTCATGTTCGCATCGAACACATCGCGCGAGAACTTCGTCGACATTGAGGTGCAGGGCTGGGCCTGGCTTGTTCTTGGCGGAACCATTGTTCTCATGCTTGGCATCGACCTCTTCCGCCACCGCGAGGATCACGAACCAACGATCCGCGGGGCCTTGCTGGAATCCAGTTTCTGGGTGGCCTGCGGCCTGGGCTTTGGCCTATTTATCGCGGCGGTTTGGGGTGGTGAAGCGTTCGGAGAGTACATCTCTGGGTACGTCATTGAGAAGTCACTGAGTATCGACAATGTGTTTGTTTGGGCTCTGATCTTCAGCACGATGCGTACCCCCCTTCGTTACCAGCACCGGGTCTTGTTCTGGGGCATCTTCGGCGCCCTCGTCCTACGCGCCCTCTTTATCGGTATCGGCTCAGCCCTCATCTCCCGCTTTGTTTGGGTCCTCGTACTGTTTGGGATCTTCCTCATCTTCACCGGAATCAAGGTCATCCGCCACCGAGACGATGAGGGTGACGCCACAACAACGACCGGGCTTGGGCTGCTGAAACGAATCATGCCAATTTCCGAAGAGTTCGACGGCCACAACTTCTTCACCAAGCTCAACGGCAAGCGAGCAGCCACTCCCCTCTTTGCCGCCCTGGTCGTGATCGAATTCAGTGATGTGATCTTCGCCGTCGATTCGGTACCGGCCGTTCTAGCGGTTTCCAATGAGACCTATCTGGTCTTTGCTTCCAACGCGTTTGCCATCCTTGGTTTGCGAGCCATGTACTTTGTCTTGGCTGGGGCGCGTGAACGTTTCCACTATTTATCCCACGGATTGGGGGCCATCCTCACCTTTGTCGGCATAAAGATGGTCATCTCCCCTTGGTACCACCTGGATACCTATCTCTCTTTGGGCATCATTCTCGCCCTACTCACTGCTGCTGTTGGCTTCAGTGAATACCGCGCCCGAACCCTCGGGCTTTGAGCTAGTTCTCAAATGTTTAGTGAAGTCCAACCCGAGTCCAGTCCGATCGCCTAGTCCCCTTCGAGCAGTTGAGCCAAGCGAACACTGTCAATATTTGCGCCGGACAAGATCACCCCGACCCTCTGACCCTTCGCATCGATCCGTCCAGCCATCAGAGCGGCCAATGCACTGGCTCCGCTGGGTTCGAGCACCACCTTCATTCGCTCGAAGGCGAAACGCATGGCTTGAACGATCTCCTGGTCAGAGACGACAACAATGTCATCGACATGCTGACTCATGACCGCAAACGTCTTGGCTCCAGCAGCAGTCGTTTGCTGTCCATCAGCAATGGTTTTCGGGGTTTCAATACTCACGATTCGCCCGAGCTCCAAAGACTGACGTACATCATCGCCAGCCTCTGGTTCAACCCCAATTACCCGAGGGGCAACAAGCTGAGCCTTGGCCACAATGGAGCAACCCGAAATCAAGCCGCCGCCACCGACGGGAACGAGCAAGGTGTCAAGCGAGCCGACCTCATCAAACAGCTCCAGGGCAGCTGTCCCTTGTCCGACGATGACATCCCAATGGTCAAAAGGAGGTATCAGAACCATGCCCCGCTTTTCGGCCAACGTCTTTGCAATCGCATCACGAGCCTGCCGGTAGCGGTCATAGAACACCACCTCGGCGCCGTAACCCCTGGTGGCCTCAATCTTGGGGGCCGGAGCATCCTCGGGCATGACAATGACTGCCGGAACGTCGTACAGAGAGGCAGCCAGCGCGATCGCCTGGGCGTGATTGCCCGATGAATAGGAAACAATGCCCGATGAGCGCGCATCCTCAGGCAAGGCAGCAACGGCGTTGTAGGCCCCACGGAACTTGAAGGCCCCAATCCGTTGGAAGCCCTCAGCTTTGGTGAACACCGTGGCCTCCACCAATTGATCCAACGTACGGCTGGTCAGAACCGGGGTGCGATTGGCAACACCTGCCAATCGTCGGGCCGCTTCGTTCACGTCCTCAAGAGTCGGAAGCTCGATCTCCGGACTCACGGGCCAGTCCTCTCGCTCCAGTTGCGCGCATCTGCCCTGACCTGCCTACTACATGTCATGGTCGACACCTCGCAGGTGACAGGTCTCATTCCATTGTCGAATCGCCCGGTTCTCACGTTCGTGGCCAAGCAAGCAGATCGAAGCCGCATCCAACACGAGGTTCTTCCCACCTGAAGGAGGCAAGCCAATCCACCGCGCGCCAACGACTCGCAAGAAATGCCCATGGGCAAACACGGCTGTCGTTCCAGGGGTTGCCAGCGCCGTCGCAATGATCAGATCTGCCCGGGCGCCAACCTCATCCAAGGACTCGCCATCAACTATCTCGTGCGTCCACACCGACCAGTCTGGAATGTCTTGCCGGGTCTCGCTGGTCTTGATTCCTTCATAAACGCCCTAGTCCCACTCGACCGCGTCATCAACCATTTCTGCCTGGTCCAACAGCCCTGCTCGCTTGCAAGTTTCAACTGCTCGCACCAGAGGACTGCAAAGAACGCGATCAACCTCATACGACGACACCATTGCCGCCAGCTCATCGGCCTGATGCTCCCCCACTTCGGTGAGGGGAATGTCGGTGAGCCCAGTGTGTTTACCTGAGCTACTCCACTCGGTCTCCCCATGGCGGACGAGCACTAATCTGCTCATCGAGGTATTGGACCGGACCTGGATCGGATCTTTTGTCACGCCTGGACAGTAGAGGCAGGCCAGACCAATTCACCAACGCCACTCGAAATGAGAGAGCGACAAGGATGACTTCGCTGAGATCGTCCCTAGCCCAACAAGCCGCTGATCAGGAACTCGACCCGACGATTTGTCTGACGCCCTTCTCGGGTGTCATTCGACACGAGGGGCTGAGATTCGCCTCGACCCTCCGTCATCAAACGAGTGGGATCGATGCCAAGGGCAACAAGGGCATCGGCCGTCGCTTGAGCTCGCTCAGAAGACAGTCGCAGGTTCAGTGCTTCGTCCCCGATGTCATCGGTGTGACCAATGATGGTCAGAATTGCTTCTTCTCGGGACTTCATGAGTTCGACGGCCAACCCAATGAGAGGCCGATAGTTGTCGGCGACGTTGGAGGCCCCTGTCTGGAACAGAACCGTCTCGGCCACTGTCAGTTGGATCGGAAGACTTGGATCGAAGACGGCGTCAGAACTGATCACAAAGTTGTTAATGACCCGGCTCTCGCCGACCGCTGCTTCCATCGCGCTCTGAATCATGTTGGATGCGGCATCGTCGGGAACCGAGCCTTCGAGATAGATGGTTCCATCTTGCATCACCAATTGTTGAGTGGCTTCGGCATCAAAAGGCAAGGCAGCTGGAGGATCCTCGGAAAAGATGTACCCAGAAATGAATGGCCAACCCACCACGCCGATACCACCCAGTGCGGCAACAAGAACCACCGCAGCCGCCAGCTTAACGATGAAGGACTGTTCGCCGTCCCCTTCAGGCTTGGGAATGCTTTCTGTCGAAATGACCTCAGAAGCCACGTGCTGTGGAGCTGGTTCGAGATCGGGAACAACCAGAGGATTGCTATCAACCTTTTCACCAACCCATCCGTCGATCATGGTCACGGGGTATTCCAATCATTCAAACTGGACCCGACGATGCTGTGCTCTCGCATCTGGAAGGTCACTCCAAGGGCGAAGATCGAAGAGACTCCGATTGGAGACACACCCTGGATGACATGTCCGGTTGACCGGTCGGTCACGGTGGCCGAGGAAGAACCGATTTCCATCACAAGGTCTGCAGCCTCAGGAATCGGGTGTCCAGATTCGATGGCAACGATGGCACCCTGGCTCGGCACGTCCATTGGGGCATCGCCTTCATCAATGATCAGCAGGTTCAAAGGAGAACCCGGCTGGGTCTCTGCGTTTGGAAGCGAATCGATCCAGGACCACTCATTTCGACTTCCGCGAACCATGGTCCGCAGGCCAAGAGCATCAGGACGAGACATGGTGGAAACGCAGAGGGCGACCCAGGCGACAACCGCCCGAGCTGCAGGCCGAGGTCCCACAACGGCCAGGGTTTGAGTCAACAGGTCGACTTCGACCGGGGCTGCCGGAATGCTGGACAGCGTGTTCAGTTTCTTCTGGGTCGCAGAGTTGAGCTTTGAGAGATCGCCAGGTACGACGTAGGGGCCACTGGTGAGCCCAACGGCAACCCGCCCGAAACCTGCGGTTTCCGGTCCCGCAGTGTGAAACGAGGCTGGTCCAGCAATCGATCGGCGATTGATTTCCGCTGGACCAAGTCTGGATCCTCGGCTGCTTTGAAGAGCTTGAGCATGACCTTTCTTGGCCCAGGCAACAATGGCCTCGTCGACTCCGCGGCCTTTGCTTGGTTCTGGCATCGTCGCCAAGGGTTCCGCTGCGCTTTCCTCGAATCGACGAAGAAGCGACGGAGTGGTCGAGGTGACAACGAAGCTGGATCCGGCAACATCAATGATCTGACCATCGCCGATCGTCGTCGGTTTCGTCATGTGGTGACCGTCAACCATCAGCCCATCAGGAGTCGGAATGATAGAGATGACCCCATCGGAGGCTACGGTCAGCCCAAACTGCGGCAGCGTAGGTTGACCTTGGGCCAGGGCCGAGGCTCCGGCGCTCTGACCGAACCGGTAGGACCCAACACCCAGAGCGAACGAGCCGCCGGCGTCAAGGCCAGTGATCTGAGTCAAGGAAAGCCCTCGATCGAGACTAGGGCTAACGAACTCCTCGGAAGAGTCAGATTCCAGCACACTGGCTAGATCTGGTCCAAGTCGTTCTTGTAGTTGTTTGAGGTTGTCCGCTATGTCTGTTCTCATGAGGGTTCTCCCCCGAATATCGGCCGGAGAACACCCACAATTGAGGACTCGGGATCACATTCCAAAAGAAACTTGCTTTTCTCCTACCACTCCTACCGATTATCTCCGAAAAGAAATCCTGGTGTTTGCTGCTCCGATGAGCACATGGACGGGCAACGACCCATTGCCGGACATGGGTCTCGGGAGACTTCGTTCTGAGCGGACGAGTCCTGCTACCTTGGCCATGATGATCGATAGCAGTGTCATGTTGATGCCCGTCACCTCCATTGCACGACTCGTCGAGCTTGCTCAGATTGCAGAGAGTCTTGGATACTCGAGGGTCTGGGTACCGGACGAAGGACTCGCTTCTCGCGATGTGTTTGTGACCATGGCCGCTATGGCCCAAGCCACAAGCACCATCAAGATTGGTACCGGTATTGTCAATCCGTACTCCCGACACCCCGCCCTGATCGCGTCTGCTATCTCAACCATCGATGAGCTTTCGGATGGGCGCGCCTTCCTGGGGTACGGGGCCGGCGGCAGTCTCACCCTGAATCCACTAGGCATCGACCGAAATCGGCCGCTAGCCCACGTCCGGGATGCTATTACCGCCACCCGCCGGCTGTTCAACGGGGAGACCGTCAGCATGTCTGACACCTTCAGCCTCAACGAAGCTCAACTCAGTTTTTCTCGCCCCGACCTTGAGATCTGGTTCGCCGGGCGAGGACCAAAGATGCTTCGCCAAGCTGGCGAGCTTGCCGACGGGGTCCTCTTGGAGTTCCTGCACAAGCCAACACTTGGCGACTATGTGAAGCGGGTCCGAGAGGGCGCAGCAGGACGTGAAAAACAGCCAAGGCTTTGCTACTCGACCATGATTATCACCAATCCGGACAGGATCGAAGAAGTCCGGCCGCACATGACCTATCGGTTGGTCGACTCACCGCCCAAGGTCAAGGAGCTTCTCGGCATCAGCAAGTCAGACACAAAGGCCATCGCCGCGGCCATGCACGACGGCTTGGACGAAGCAGCCAAGCTGATACCCGATGAATGGGTGGACCCGTTCGTGATACGAGGCACTGTGGAGGAATGCTCGTCCGAACTCACAACCATCATGGACACCCACGGCTTTGATGAGTTCATGTTGGTGGTTGCTGACATGGACGGTGCCGAGGATCTCCTGATTGAGGTGGCCGAGGTCATGGCTGCGGCTAACCGATGAACCGTTGGGTTGGCAAGCCTCTCAAGCGCCGCGAGGACTACAGCCTACTGACAGGGGCAAGTGGTTTTATGGCCGATATCGCTCGGCCGGGGACCCTTCACGTCGGCTTTGTTCGAAGTATCGTCGCCCATGCCGATATCACTAACATCGATGTTGGCGAGGCGCGCTCAATGCCAGACATTGTTGCCGTTGTCAATGCCGCTGACTTCCCAAACCCGCTCATCGCTCAGCCGAGCACCCATGAACTCGGCACTCGCCCTACTCCCTACTACGCCCTGGCTCAAGGCACCGTCCGCTATGTGGGAGAAGCCATTGTCGCCGTAGTCGGGGAGACCCCAACGGCGGTTGCTGATGCCATCGAGTTGGTAGTGATTGACTACGCCGAGCGGCCAGTCGTGGTTGATGCCCGTGAAGCTGTGGAACCGGATTCAGTTCGGATCTACCCGGAGTGGCCCGACAACATTGCTGGCACATTTGACGTACAAATCGGCGATGTCGACGCCGCGATTTCCGATGCCGACGTGGTCGTGAACGAACGGCTTGGTATCCAGCGACAGACCGCTGCTTCCATGGAAACACGGGGCGTCCTAGCAGATTGGGACCAATACCGAAACGAGTTAGTTCTCACCACCTCAACCCAGAGTCCACATATTGTTCGTGACTTCTTGGCCGAGGTAACGGGACTGGCGACCCACAAGATCATCGTTCGGGTGCCAGCCGTCGGCGGCGCATTTGGAGCCAAGTTTCACTACTACCCCGAAGAGACCGCCGTCGCCCTGCTGTCGATGATGCTGAAACGACCGATCATCTGGCTTGAGGCCCGTAGTGAGTCATTCCTCGCCACCGTTCATGCTCGCCAACAAAGCGTCGACGTCACTATTGCTGCCAATCAAGACGGCAAGATCGTCGGCATCTCGGCTGACCTCGTTGCTGACATGGGTGCATACATGCATATGGCCAGCTACGGCCCGGCATGGTTGACCTCAGTCATGATGACCAATGTCTATGAGATCCCGAACGCACGCGCCCGGCTCAGGGCCGTCGTCACCAACAAGACTCCTTCCGGGTCATATCGAGGTTGGGGGCAACCCCAGGCCAACTTCGTGGTCGAACGTATGGTTGACCTACTGGCCGCCGAACTGTCGATGGATCCCATCGATCTCCGACGAAAGAACTTCATCACCCCGGACAAGTTTCCTTACACCAGCTTGTTTCATACATACGACAATGGAGACTATGACGCCTGCCTAACCGAGGGGCTCGAAGTTGGACGCTATGACGAGTGGCGGACCAGACAAGAAGAAGCCAGGGGTAAGGGGCATCACATCGGCATCGGACTCTCCTTCTATGTCGAGAACACGGCCCTTGGGCCATCAAGGCAGATGAACCAGGGCGGCCTAAATCAAGGCGGCTATGACATCTCCAACATCCGGATGGAGCCAGATGGAGGTATCACCGTCTATACCGGCTTGTGCGAGATGGGTCAGGGATTTACCAACGGGCTAGCCCAGATGGCGGCAGACACCATTGGCCTGCATCCTGACCAGGTCACCGTCGTAACCGGTGATACCGACAAGTGTCCCTACACGGGGCACGGGACGGGGGCCAGTCGTTCGGCTGCGGTTGGCGGCGCCGCCGTTCGCAAGGCCTCGTTGGCCCTTCGAGAGCGTGTCATCACCATTGCATCCAACATGCTCGAAGCGGCCGAGCAAGACCTCGAGTTGGAGGACGGCAAGATCTGGGTAACGGGAAGTCCCACCCGGTCCATCACCACCGCAGATGTCGGCCGGGCTGCCTACTTGCGAGCCATTGACCTTCCGCCCGGAGTGGACCCCGGGCTTGAAGTCATCGAGGTTTTTGATCCCGTCGCCATGGCCTGGCCCTATGGGCTCAACATCGCTGTGGTCGAGGTCGACAAGGAAACAGGCCTAGTCAAGGTCCTTGACTACACCGTCTTTCATGACTGCGGAACGATTCTGAATCCCATGATTGTTGATGGTCAAATCCATGGTGGGGTGGCCCAAGGAATCGCGGCGGCTCTCTATGAGGACCTCAGCTACAGCCCCCGAGGACAGCCACTTTCGGCCAGTCTTATGACGTATCTCGTGCCATCAGCGGTCGAGCTGCCAAACGTCAACACTGGCCACACCATCAGTCCGTCACCAGTCATCCCCGGCGGTATGAAAGGGGTCGGCGAGGCTGGCATCATCGGACCACCAGCGGCAATCGTGAGTGCCATCGAAGACGCCCTTCGTCCGCTGCGCATCACCTTCACCGAAACACCAGTGACTCCCCAGAAGATATTCGAGGCCATCGCGGCCGCTGAGACCGGTAGCTAGAGATTGGTTGTACCGAAATAGTCGCTAACCCCAAAACAACTTCGCCCCCATCCTCGCTCACAAGAGCGATCGATGGGGACGAAGCCAGCCCGAACTGGTGGAGCAGTTCGTGCAGTTTTTACTTCAGAAGACTGGACTAGCTCGGTCCGAGGCTTCGGAATGACTTGGGCAACAGAGCCCGAACCTTGGAGATTGCCGTATTGATGGCTGGTGTCGCCGGATGGGCTCGAGACAGGGTGAGCAACGCCATTGGACGGTTACTCACGTCGAACGGCCACAACGAAACGCGAGTTCCGGCACTGTCGATCAGGGTAATCACGTAGGGATCCCCAATCGCAACGAAGCCGGGAGCACGCTCACACGCCCGAGCCAATAGAACCGAGAAGGCAGCAAGCGCATCATCAGCAACACCGGCCGAGACGATTTGCAGACCAGCATCGTCAACCACCGTTGCGGCGAACGTGTCTTCGTTCAGAAGATTGTTTACCGCTTCTTGCAACGACTTGGCGTTGTCGCGGGCAGCGGCATCGTGACCAAGAGGTGAGAGGTCTTCGACCACAGCCTTCGTGCTGAGTTCCTCTTGAAGCGTGTCGACTTCCCGACGCAAGCGGTCGGCTTCGCCACCCTTGACCTTGGCCCGGCGATAGTCCGTACGCATGATTTCCACGCCGTCCAACCGCAAGTTCAATGTCGCCAGTTCCTGAACCTTGATACCAACGTCATCTTTCAGGTCGTTGATCTTCTGCTTCTGGTTCGCCTTGTCATCGCTCAACACGATGACTTGAGACTCCAGATCAGATGCAAGGAGGACCGCTTCGGCCGCATTTTTTGAGGCGCCACGGGTCGACCAGCGACCAAGCAAGTAGCCAGCAACGAGGAGCACAAGCGCCCCGCCAATCCCTATGAATGTGTTTGTCATCTCAGTCCTAAGTTTCCTTGTTCGAGACCGGTATCGCTACCTACTGATCACTGCCAGCACTTGCAAACTCTCGGCGCGGAATGGGAAAGCTATTTCCCATGATGTCCGCACCGGTCTCAAGGCTGTCGATCCAGTCGATGAATTGGTTGCACATTTCTTTGCCCCGGAAAATGCCACCGTGCTGAGGAGCAATGATCTCCAGGTCAAGCTGACGGGCAGTATTGGCCCACATTTTCATGGCCCGAGTCGAAGGCATATAGCGACGATGGAAGCCTTCCATGTTCTGGATATGCGCATCGAAGTCTGTGACTTCCATTTCCCCACCAACCGAGGCTCCAAGGTCACCGCTGTACAAGATTTTGGATGCGGGGTCCAAGAGCTGGTAGTTGCCAGAGGAATGCAAGAAGTGAGCGGGGATGAATTTCAGCTCCGAGCCGCCAAGCTCGATCGTCATGCCGTCATCGGGAATTCCGATCATGCGATCGACGACCATGGCATCTACCCCGAAGTGGGAGATGAACTTCAACCAGATCTGTGGGGCAAACGCCACCACATCAGTGGTCATGAGCCAGCCGTTGACCGCAGCAACAATGTCGGGGTCCTGGTGAGACAGGAACATGTACTTGAGGTCTGCAGACCCGATTTGGGTGGCGGCCTCGGCAAACAACTTCGTGAACACCTTGTGTCCGCCAGGGTCAAGGATGATGGCTTCCCCATTGCGAACAATCATGTGCTGGTTGGACTGGATGGCCTCACCCTCGCTCATGTCGTGAAAGAGAATATTCTTCTGATTGGCGTCTTCGAATAGCGTGATCATGATGTGTTCCTCTCTCCTACTAGGCCAATACCTCGCCAATAGCCTCAGCGCTGCGGTCAAGGTCATAGAAGATCAGGCCGAGTTTGGCGTCTTTGCGAGCAATGGCAACCAGGACAGCGTGAGGGCCAGCCTGCATGAGGACAACGAAGCCGTTGCTTCCCTTGATGAGGATCTGACTCATGTCACCACGAGACAGTTCGTTGGAGGCTCGGGTACCCATGGAGAGCATGGTTGCGCTCATGGCGGCGACACGGGTCTCTTCGAGTCCCTGAGGCAACGCACTAGCGATGATCAATCCATCTTCAGAGGCGACAGCACATGCTTCGATGTCGCCGGAGCTGCTCTGCAAATCTGCGAGCAAGCCATTCAATGTCTGCGCCTTGTTCAGTGTCTGCACTGTGTTCACCGTGTCTTCTCCCACAAAAGGGTGTTGGGCCGCCATGGGGTCTTGCGGCTACCCTCCTCTATCGGACGCCGCCGGCCAATGCTTAGGGCTTTGCCAAGGAGGTCTGGAGATTCCTTGTCTCCGGCCATCTGATGCCTTCCTGACACAAACACAAGCGGACAATGAGGACTAAGGAAGGTTCCGTTCAGAAACTAGGCGTCCCACTCCTCAACGCTGCGGCGAATCTCGAACTTGCATTCGCGAGCCTGAAGGTCACGGCCCTTCCACTTGATGTGGTGGGTGTCATTCACATTGGAGAGGCAGCCCTCGATGAAGCCCATGCCAGTCCAGCAAACGGGCTTCTGGATTGGCCGATACCCGTCAGCGGCAAGAAGGTCATAGAAGACACACTTGCAGATGTAGGCCTCTTTTTCGTTGAGCTTGATCTCATAGGCAAACCCAAGATTCCGCAGCGTTACCGCCAGAATCTCCGTCGCCTCTTCAGGGTGCTTCCCGTCGGTGAACATCTTGCCGACTTCACGGCCGACCTGGCGAAGTAGCGCAAAGGCTCCCTTCTTGCCAATGATCTCTTCCAGCTCGTTGCCAAGGTTGTACACGAGTTCTGGGTTTGGCGCCTGATCCCGATCAGCAGTCTTGATGGTTTGCAGCACGCTGACCGCACCCTCACCAATAATGCCACCGATCTTGTCAACGATGATGTCCAAGACCTCCCAGCTGAGTTGCTCGATTTCTTCGCCTTGGTCTACTGCGGTGTCAGTCATTATTCTCAGGTTCCTGCCGCTAGGCGGCGCTCATCCAGCAGAACTCCGACCAGGTCATTGTTCTTACTCGAGGTGGGTGTGGTTTCAGACAAGCTCTTCTGGCGAAGAGTGCCCAAGATTCCTTTCTCGTCGGCAGCAAGTTCCACAAATTCAGTAGATTGAGTGATATATGACCACAAAGATGTTTCGATGAGCCGGGCAAATTTGGTGGCTGGACAGCTCCGAACTGGCCTCACCTTTGATGATGTTCTGCTGGTACCCCAGCGGTCAAGCATCCGTTCACGCTCCGATGTCGCGTTGCAGACTATGGCCAGCAAGCGGATTGTCATCTCAGTACCAATCATTGCTGCCAACATGGACACCGTTTGTGAAGCAGAGATGGCCATTGCTCTTGGCCGGCTCGGCGGTATGGGTGCTATCCACCGGTTCAATACCGTTGAAGCCCAAGCGAACATGGTTCGCCAAGTGAAGAAATCAGGCGACTACCCGGTCAGTGCCGCCATCGGAACCGATCGCGACGCCTTCGATCGGGCCAGCGCATTGGTTGAGGCCGGTGTAGATGCCCTGGTTCTGGACATCGCCCACGGCCACGCCGACCATGCCCTGGAGGTCCTTTCTGAAATGAAGAAGGCGTATCCCAAGATTGATCTCATCGCCGGAAACGTCGCCACCCAGTTGGGCGCTCAGGAGTTAGCGAACGCCGGAGCTGACGCAGTCAAGGTCGGCGTTGGCCCTGGCGGTGTATGTACCACTCGGTTGGTTGCCGGAGTTGGAGTACCACAGCTCACCGCCATTGCCGAATGTGCCGAAATACGAGACCCAGATGGAAACCGGGTCCCCATCATTGCTGACGGGGGGATTCGCACGTCGGGTGATATCGCCAAGGCTTTGGCGGCAGGGGCCAGCACCGTCATGATTGGCAGCCTCTTCGCCGGGACCAAGGAAAGCCCAGGAGAGGTCGAACAATCGGCTCATGGTTTGGTGAAACGAGTTCGTGGGATGGCCTCATTCGAAGCCATCGAGGCTCGCGCCGCACGGGAGGGTGAGGCGGTTGACCAAGAGTACTTTGAGCAGCGCGCCCCCGAAGGGGTCGAAGGAACCGTTCCTTATCGCGGCGAAGTTTCGAAGCTGCTCAACTCGCTTCTCGCCGGGGTTCGTTCGGGAATGAGTTATAGCGATGCTCGTACCATCGAGTCATTCTGGGAGAAGGCCGAATTCATCCGGGTTACCCCAAGTGTCATCCAGATGAATAGCCCTCATGCGACCCACGGTTGAAGACCGTCGGGTCTCAACACGGGCACCGACCTCAGCAAGGCACGCTCCCCCGCTCCAAGTAATACAACGCCATCAAAAGGTAGGCGGTACCCCAGATCAGTTCTGAACGATTGGCGAACTCCTTTGGTTGATTGAAGCATCCGTCAACCAGGCGACCGGTTGGCAAGACGTGCGGTCTCAGTCCCTCAATCATCGGATCCAGCCGATCGAGGAACTCATCGGCATCGACAATTCCAAGCACCTTCATTCGAGCCAGCTGTTCGATCACAATGGCCGATGCCGAGGTGTCTACGGGTCCATCAGGGTCATCGAAATCCCAGGGAGGAGGATTGCTTCCACAACGATCCCACCAATAGTCGAAGGTTGATTTTGCGGCATAGAAATAGCGTTCTTCTCCAAACTCATGCCAGCCGCGCAGGAAGCCGGCAATGGCCCAGGCGTGACCGCGGCTCCAACATGAGGTGTCGTTGATCCCCAGCAGGGTGAATTCCCGCAAGATCTCGTCCGTGTCACTGGCATATTCGATGAACTCCACCGTCGAGCCATCGGGTCGCAGGAAGTCGCGGATGGTCAGATCGAGATGGCGCGTAGCTCCGAGCTTGAAGGTGTCGTCGCCAGTCTCCTTCCAGGCCCAGAAATCGAGGCGAATGTTCGGGTGCACATTGTCAACGGCCACGATGCGGCGGGACGCCAACGTGGTCGACTTGACCTGGACCTGAAAGCCGATCGGCATAGCGCCATTGTGGGGGATAGCCATAGACCGCATGGCCCACGCTCCGGCCAAGGCCAGAGTTCGCATCGATTCGCTGCCGGTCATAGCATGGAGCCGAGCGGCCGAGTAGTAAAAGCGGTGGCCACGGAACTGGTCATCGCGTTCCAAATATGGGCGCAACCGCTCGGCCCGGTCGAAGGCTTCATCAACCAATGCCTGGTCGCTCTCAAGCTCACCCTTGATGCGGAGGCACTCGACCCAGTGTCCGCCGCACCAGTCACCGTCGTCAACGGTTTCCATCTTTCCTGTCGTTGGATCGGCATGGTATGGCCAATCGTGGCCGATCTGCTGTCGTATCTCACCTACTCGAACCAGTAGATCTCTCAGCAATTCTGAATGTGTCTCCATCAGCTAACTCTGTCCTTCAACCCCGTGTCCTCAGTTGCATGGATCGGACCGTAATACAGCAGAATCCTGCATGTTCACCCAATCAAGGCTTTACTGGAATGATGCTCGCAAAAACCAGTAGCCAGCATCGGAGACTCCTAGTTGTAGTTGCTCTCTCACTCGTCGCCAGTTCGTGCGGTGGTGATGAGATCTTCTCGTCGTCAATTGACATGCCCGACCCAAACGCCGATACACCAGACATCGTGAAACCACTGACGACCGCCGCATCGGGCCGGCCTCTGGACATCGAGGGACACCGGGGAACTCGAGGACTCAAGCCAGAAAACACTCTGCCAGCCTTTGAGACTGCCCTGGATCTCGGGGTGAGCACCCTTGAACTGGACATGCATCTGACCAGCGATAATCAGATTGTGGTTTGGCACGACGCCCGCCTGGGGGCAGACAAGTGTCGCTTCATTGACAATTCAACCAACGATGCTGGCGGCTCCTACCCAGGCGAAGGCATCACCATTGCTTCTCAGACTCTGGAACAGCTCGATGACATTGTCTGTGACCTCAACCCCGATCCGAGTCGCTTCCCCGACCAGGACAATGGTCCAACAGCATTGGCTGGGAGTCGGTATCAACCGGCAACCCTGACTGAGTTCTTCGCTTTCGTGGCCAACTATGCCCAATCAGAAGAAAAGACTGAGGATCAGCGGGCCAATGCGGCGCAGGTCGAATTCAATATCGAAACCAAGCGGGAGGTTGGCGACCCATCCACCATTGGTGACGACTTCGATGGGGTAACCCCGGGCCGGTTTGAGATCGAAGTGCTTGCCGCAGTCGAGGCAGCCGGAGTGGGCGAACGAGTCATTATCCAGAGCTTTGACCACCGCTCGCTCTGGGCCATTCGCTCGGTCAATGCCGACATTCGGCTCTCTGCCCTCACCTCGTCTGGGGTTCCCGATCTAGGGGAACTAGCGGCAAACGGAGCCACCATCTGGTCTCCAAACTTCCAGAGTCTCAATCCTGACATGATTGATCGGGCCCATGCCGCTGGCTTGCTGGTCATTCCATGGACGGTGAACGAACGAAGCCAGATGAATGAGCTGGTTGACATGGGTGTTGACGGCCTTATCAGTGATCGTCCCGACATCGCTCTCGGCTAGGCGAGCCACAGGCCACTACCACTACGGTGGCCACCATGCAGGCATTCGTCATCCAGTCCGTTGTCGCTTCAGTTCTGCTCACCGTGGCGTTGAATCTGCTTCCTCGCTTGTTTCCCAAGGCCACCGACCGGGCCGAGCAACGGGTCCATGACGACATCCGGCGAACCATGGACGAACGAACAACAAGAGCCGAGGCTCCGAAAAGCAAGTCGAGGGTTCGAGTCTTCTTTCCTTGGAAGGCCATGTTGGCCATCTCCATCATCCTCACCGTCTTGGTCAACCTGGTCGGCTACTTCGCCACCTAGAGACAACCCTTCCCATTGGTTGGGGACACTCAGAAACGAGAATGTGAGGCGAGACCACTAACGTGCAAGACTGCTCCCATGAACGTCGATAGCCTCACCGTCCTGTCGCGAGCGTTCCGAATCATGTTCGAGACACTATCGACAGCCGCGCACGGTCCGGTCCGGACCGATACAGACCTGATCCGAAAAGGTCAACGAGAAAACACGTGAAGCCACTCTTTCGCATCTGGCCATGGGTGAAGCCCTACTGGCATCTGATGGTGCTCTCCCTATTTGGCGCCCTGGTCACCGTCAGTGTCAACCTGATGATCCCCCTGCAAATCTCGAGGATTATCGACCAAGGGATCTCACAGAGCAATGGTTCTCTGGTCCGCAACCGCGTCCTGTTGATGTTGGCCCTGGCCGTCGGAGGCATCGCTATTTCAGCCCTTACCCGGACCATTGCGGTGCGGATGGCGTTCAATGCAATTACCGATCTGCGTCGGGACCTTTACTCACATACCCAGGACTTCTCCTTCGGAAACCTGGATCGATTGTCATCGGGTGAACTGCTTACTCGGCTTACCAGTGACATCACCAAGGTCACCACCGTGCTCACGCTTGGAGTCTCGATGGTGGCGCAGACTCCAATCATGTTTGTCGGGGCCATCATCGCCATCGTCAGCATTCAAGCCTCCCTCATCGTGGTCATCTTGGCCATGGTTCCAGTTATTGGTGCCATGGTTTGGTATGTGCTTACCCGTTCGACCGTCCTCTACGACGCCGTGCAAACCAGACTGGACCGACTCAATACCGTCCTACAGGAGAATATTCAGGGAACCGAGGTCATCAAGTCCTTCGTCCGCCAAGACCACGAAACCGAGCGCTTTGATGTGGTGGCTGATGACCTTGCTCACCAAGCCACCCTGGTTAATCAACTACTGGTCTCCATGATGCCCTCGCTCATCGTGGTGTCGAGTCTGGGCGTGGCCGCGGTGATCTGGCTTGGTGGCAACAACGTGATGCAGGGAACGCTGAGTGAAGGCGACCTCGTTGCCTTTATCAGCTACATGGTTCTGGTCGTGATGCCCATGATCATGTTCGCCTTCATCCAACCCATGCTGTCCGCAGCAGGCGTTTCCATGGCCAGAATCGACCAGGTATTGCAAGAACGCCCCGAGGTTCCCGAGCCCGTCAAGGGCCTTGATCTGGCGTCTTCGGAACATCCCGGTGAAATTCGTTTCGACAATGTCTGCTTCCAGTATCGGGCTCTAGATCCCAATCAATCGTTGGACGAGGCCCTGTCCAATGTCTCGTTTCGTATTCGCCAAGGCCAGACTGTTGCCATTCTCGGAGCCACTGGTTCGGGGAAATCAACTCTGGTTCATCTCATTCCTCGTTTCTACGACACGTCCTCTGGAACCGTCCTTGTTGGCGGAATTGATGTTCGGCAACTGAGCAAGCGTTCATTGCGTGACACCATTGGGATTGCCCTGCAAGAACCGCAACTTTTTAGCGGCACCGTGATGGATAATCTGCGCTATGGATGTCCAGAAGCAACCGAAGCCGACGTGTTGGCCGCAGCCAAAGCGGCCCAAGCTGACAGGTTCATTCGCTCAATGCCAGACGGGTATGACTCAATTCTTGACCAGGGTGGAGCGAACCTTTCAGGTGGGCAGCGTCAACGGATTGCCATCGCTCGAACCCTTCTGTCCACCCCAGCCATCCTGATCCTCGACGATTCAACCAGTGCGGTCGATCTAGAGACTGAGGCCCTCATTCAGGATGCTCTAGCAGCCTATGAAGATCAGACAGTCGTCCTGGTAGCCCAACGCATCAGCACAGCCTTGGGTGCCGATGAAATCATTGTCTTGGATGATGGCAGGGTCTGCGCCCACGGGGCTCACGAGCAACTCATGGAGACCAGCGAGATCTACCAAGAGATCTACCGATCTCAGCTGGGGGCGTCGATCCGATGACAAAAACTTTGACGACGGCGCACTTCGATGACGGCGGCACTTCGATGATGGCGGCACTTCGATGACTTCTGTGCAACGGACAAGGATGACCTCTGGGCTCGGCCAAGGGGTGACACGAGACGAATCAACCAGCACTTCATTGCGCCGATTGCTCGGCTACTTGAAGCCCTATCGAGGCAAGCTGGCAATCAGTGCGGTCTTGATCCTGGTGTCCTCGATTCTCAACCTTCTTGGGCCCTGGCTACAGGGTGTCGCCATTGACGACTTCATTGCTTCACGCGATCGGGAAGGTCTCCGCAATATTGTCGCCATCCTCACAATTATCTATGTCTCAGCTTGGCTGATGGGCGTGATCTATGGCCGGGTGATCGCCAAGATTGCGCAGCAGGTCATGGCCACGCTTCGCCAGAATCTCTTTCGTCGGCTGCAGACCTTGTCCATGCGGTTCTTCGACAAGAATCGCACCGGCGACTTGATGAGTCGGGTCACCAATGATGTTGATGCGGTTGACCAACTACTCAGCCAGAACATTCTCAGTGTGATCGTGGCCGCCTTCCAAATCGTTGGACTGCTTGGAATCATGATCGTGCTGGATTGGCGCATGACGCTCGCGACTCTCATTCCTTTCCCCATTGTCATGTCCATCGTGAAGCGCATCGGCGCCAGATCTGGCCCGGCCTTCGGGCAGTACCAACGCAGCCTTGGGCAGCTGAACAGCGTCACTCAAGAACGGTTGAGTGGGCAGCGGGTGGTCATCGCTATGAACCGCCAAGACGAAGCAAAGGAAGAGTTCGCTACCGCGAACGAACAGGCACGCGTCGGAGGAATCAAGGCTCAGACCATGACCATGGCCATGATGCCAATCATGTTCGGTCTTGGGAACCTGAGCACCGTGTCGGTGGTCGGGGTTGGAGCATGGCTAGCGATTTCCGGTGACGGACATGGCGTCAGCATCGGCTTGATCGCTTCTTTCGTGACCTACGCCAATCGGCTGGGCCAACCCATGGGTCGGATCGCTAACACGGTCACCTCCGTCTTTGGTGCCTTGGCTGGCGCCAGCCGAGTGTTTGAATTGATAGACGAGACTCCCGATCTAGTCGATGAGGAAGCTGCAGTAGTCTTGCCGCCGGTCGAGGGGCGGGTGGTCTTTGATCATGTGGACTTCGCCTACGAGAAGGGCCAACCAATCCTTCGAGATATCAGTTTTGTGGCCGAACCAGGCCAGATGATTGGCCTGGTCGGACCGACAGGGGCAGGCAAGTCCACCATCATCAGTGTGCTCTCCCGCTTCTATGACATCGAGGCCGGCTCGGTCACCGTCGATGGCCATGACATCTGCCGGGTAAAGAAGAACTCGCTGCGAGACCAGCTCGGCATTGTCCTGCAACGGACCTTCCTGTTCAGCGACACGGTTCGGGAGAACATCCGGTTCGGCCGCCTGGATGCCAGCGACGCCGAGATCGAGGCTGCGGCCAAGCTAGCCAATGCCGACCACTTCATCCGAGCCCTGCCGCGCGGATACGACGAGCCAGTGTCAGAGGGTGGCACCAATCTGTCCCTCGGACAGCGTCAGCTCATCGCCATCGCTCGGGCGGCCTTGGCCAATCCCCGCATGCTCATCTTGGATGAGGCCACCAGTTCGGTTGACACCCGAACCGAACGCGACATCCAGGCTGCGCTGCTCAATCTGATGGCAGACCGAACCAGCTTTGTCATCGCCCACCGCCTGTCAACCGTCCGACACGCCGATCTGATCCTGGTCATCCAAGACGGTGAGATCACTGAACGAGGAACCCATGACGAGCTTCGAGCCATGGATGGGTTCTACGAGAATCTCTTCACCAGCCAGTTTCGTGGTCGAGACTGATGACTAGGTCAGGCTTTCGGATCCGACAGCAATGACGTCGTCGGCCCAGGCCTGT
>JAJRQY010000018.1 GCA_024280015.1 Actinomycetes bacterium | reverse complement strand
GCTCAGGAGCGACGACGTCGACGACCCAACGGGCCGTCACCCAACACCACGGTCATATGGGATCAACCCAAAACTCGATCTTTTCAGCGAGCTGTTGAGAGGACGCGACAAGTTCAACCATGAATGAAACCGTAGCGCGACTGTCCGTAACCCCACCCACTCAAGAACAGTGTCCACATTCCGAAACTGCGGCCTAGAGTTGACAGGATGTCTACTCACGGGCTGTACGACGAGGCTCGCGTGTGTGGCGACATCCATGAAAGGTTACCGACGATGCGAGACCCGGCTTGAAGCAGAGTTCCTTGGCCCGCGCCCTGGCCAATGCCGAAACACGAGCCACCTTTATTGTTGCCGATCCGCCGCGCTCCTCATGGCTCGCTTTGTGGATGCCCGACCAGCCAATCGAAGGCGCAACCGAATCAGTCGACCTGATCCGCCCCGGCATGGCAGCAGAGGTTCTTGAGGAGCCCTCCACCCCTGTGCGAGTCCAGCGGCTGGCGACTCCAGTAATTCGTTTTGAGCTCCACGCGATCATCCAGCTGTTGGGTGCGCCATCAAACGGGAACAACGAGGACGGACGCTCCCCCTCACTGCAAGCCTGGTCGGTGGCAACCCAATCGGCCTTGGCCATGATCGCCAGCGGGCTTCTCCGACCATCGGCAACACCGGCGGGCACCGATAGTTGGCGGCTCGGTCCCTTCACCAAAGATCATGTGCAACATGTTGTTGCCTTGGCCCAGGCGCTGCCGCCCGAAGCACATACCTACCCGCTGATGACGCCCGCTAGCTCAAGAGCAGCATTCGAGTACGACAACGCCTCCTCCGAAGAACACCTCATCACCACGGCCGAATCCGTGCTTAGCACATTCATGGACGCCGTTGCCGATCGCTTTGTTCGCACTGCTGCAGCACGACTTGGTGCCGGCCATGCCGCCTTCGCATCCCTGACACCGATCACCGTTGACCCGCGCTCAGCCTTGGATGCACTAGCCGGGGACAAGCCTCCCCTTCTGACCCTGCGACTCATGCCGCCGGATCAAACCACCGGGAGCTTTCGTGCTGCCTTGTTCTTCCAGAGCCGCCGCGACACCAGCCTGACGGTTTCCGCCTCCGCACTTTGGAACGCACCCGACTCGGTCAGGGCCCGATTCTCCTCCATCGAGAACTCGCTCCTGCTGACCCTCCGTCGGGCAACCAAGGTTTGGGCTCCCATTGACAGGCTGTTGGCCCAGCACCAACCAAGCGAGATCCAGCTCACGGATCAAGAACTCGAGCAGTTGGAGCAAGACCTTTGCAATGATCTCGGAGCCGCAGGTCTGTCGGTCATGTGGCCGACCAACATGGTCAGTGCTATCACGTTTCGGCCTGTTGTTGGCAACCCCGTTGGGAGTTCCGCCGCAAGGGACCGCTCTACCGCGAATTCAGATTCACCCCAAATCAATCTCACAGGCCGCACATCTCGGATGGACCTTGCCTCTCTTTTGGAGTTGCGCTGGCGAGGCGAGATCGACGGCAAAGAACTCACCGACGAAGAACTCACCGATCTGGCCGAAAGCAAGCGGAGCATTATCCGATTGCGGGGCCAGTGGATTCGAGTCGACTCCGAGGAAGTGCAACGTCTCAATCAGCGGCGCTCCGTTGGAGCCTCTGCCGCCCTTGCCGCAGCCCTAGGCGGAACAGTTCCTCTTGATGGAGGGGCTGATGCTGGTGGATACGACATTGAAGTTGAGGGCCCGCTGGCCACCCTGGGCGAACGACTCCGAGGTCTTGATCAGCTGCGCTCTCTTGACCCTCCCGACGGCTTCAATACCGAGCTTCGTCCCTACCAGCGTCGTGGCTTGGCCTGGATGGTTGAGATGGATGAGCTTGGCCTTGGCGGCATTCTTGCCGACGACATGGGCTTGGGAAAGACTGTCCAGTTACTTGCCCTCCATCTCCATCGCCAGAAGACGCGGCCCGCTCCAACCCTGGTGATTTGCCCAACGTCCGTTGTCGGAAACTGGGAGCGAGAAACCAACAAATTCTTGCCAGGGATTCCTGTCTTGCGATATCACGGCGCTTCACGTCACCTCGGCGATATTCCCGACAACGCCATCGTGCTCACCAGCTACGGGGTCGCCCGCCGTGATGCCGCCAGCCTCACCTCGATCCCCTGGGGCCTCTTGATCGCAGACGAAGCCCAGGCCATCAAAAATCCCCGATCTCGCACGGCACGAGCCCTGCGACAAATATCGGCTGAAACCCGATTTGCCCTTACAGGAACTCCAATCCAGAACCAGCTCACGGACCTGTGGGCGATCCTGGATTGGACAACACCAGGCCTTCTTGGGCCCCTGGAACGGTTCCGCCGAGATCTCGCCATACCAATCGAACGAGACGGCGACCCCGATGTCACCGCCCAACTCAACCGCCTACTTCGCCCATTCCTCCTTCGTCGTCGCAAGAGCGATCCCGACATCGCTCCTGACCTTCCTCCCAAGACCGAAACGGACGAGATCGTTCCCCTAACCGGAGAACAGGCAACCCTCTATAAGGCAGTGGTGGCCGAGGTCATGGCGGAGATTGCCGAGGCGACAGGAATCAGTCGTCGCGGCCTCGTTCTTCGCCTCGTGACCAGGCTCAAACAGGTCTGCAACCATCCCGAACACCTCCTGGCTGAGGGTGGCGAACTTGCCAACCGGTCAGGCAAACTCAAGGCAACGACCGACCTGCTACGCGTCATCGTCGACGAGGGAGAACGCACCCTCGTCTTTACCCAGTACGTCGCCATGGGTCACCTGCTTGTTCGACATCTCCAAGACCAGGGCTTCCAAACTCTCTTCCTTCATGGAGGCCTATCGATCAATGAGCGAGAGAAGATGGTCGACACCTTCCAAGACGGAGGCATCGATGCCTTTATTGTCTCGCTGCGCGCTGGTGGAACCGGCCTCAACCTGACCAGGGCCAGCCATGTAATCCACTATGACCGCTGGTGGAACCCGGCCGTGGAAGATCAGGCCAGTGACCGGGTTTGGCGAATCGGCCAAGACCTTCCAGTCCAGATCCACCGCCTCATCTGTGAGGGAACGATCGAGGATCGGATTGCGGCCATGTTGAACGACAAGCGCGCCATTGCCGATGCTGTTGTTGGAGCGGGAGAAGGCTGGATATCCGAACTCAGCGATCAGGATTTGGTTGACCTGGTTGCGCTCTCTGAGGACCAGGGCGAGCTGTGAGGACACGATGAGCACACCGGACCGCAAAGATAATCCCGTCCCGACCAGCAAAACAGTCCCGAAGAGCATGACAAAATCCACTCCTGTCAAAAGCAAGAAGAAGCCGAGCGACACTTGGGGAAGCAAGTGGCTGCATCGACTGGAAACAACGGCGACGTTCTCCAATGAATCTCTCGAGCGTGGCCGCGCCTACGCACTACACGATTGGCAACTGGAAGTTGACCTTGAGCCAGGCAAAGCAGAAGCATTAGCTCGCTCAGGCCCGCGTATTCGTAACCGAGCAGCCATCGAAGTACCGATCCTCAGCGATAACGAATGGTCCATCGTTATTGGTTTGATTGCAGACTCCAGCGCCAGGACCGCCGCCCTTCTTGACCACGAAATCGATCCCAATATCCTGTCTGAGGCAAAATCAGAAGGTGTGAGTCTTCTTCCGGCGCCGCGCTCGCTCAAGGTCAGTTGCTCATGTCGAAACTGGGGTGAATTGTGCAAGCATTCCTCAGCGGTGGTGTATCTGTTGGCCGACGTCTTTGACGAAGCCCCCTTCGACCTCTTCTTATGGCGTGGCTTGTCCTATGAAGATCTGGTCCAGCGGGTTCACCAGCGACGAAGCTCAACCAGCGAAGACTCAACCGCAGGGTTTGCTGACACCGCTGCTTCCGCTTCTTCCCGGGCTGAGACGGCCGAAACGTCTGGCGAGCAAGATCCGGTTGCCAGCAAGACCGAGCCTCCAGCAACCTTGACCATCAACGCCTTGGATGCGTGGAACCGAACACAGGCTGTATTGCCGCTGGCTCTCGTCCCGCCACAGACGGCTGCGGTAATCCCGCCATACCCTTCTGATGCTCCGGCGAATGCTCCTTTTACTGGCCCTGGGCTTCACTCGCTCGTGGTGGATGCCGTGGCCAGGGCCCACCGTCACCTCACAGGGACAGAGGGAGCCGATCTCGAACTTGGGACTGAGCCTGACCTAGCCCGACGGGCGGCCGCGGTTGAGGGGACCGAGCATTGGGGCCGGCTGGTGATCCATTCAGGCCGATCCAGTCGCGAGCTGTCAACCAAGGCCAGCGCCTGGCGTGTTGCTGGCAGCGCTGGAGTCGAAATTGTTGAAACATCACGAGACGTGCTGGAAATAAACAAGTTCGTCCAGTTCCGGAAGAACGAACTGGCGCAATGGTTCCGTTTCGAGAAGATCTCCGGTCGGTGGCAGCTGGTCTCGGGCCCAGCCAACGATCCAGCCTTGCTGGAGTCAGAAACCCTCGACATCGACACAGCAACTGACTAATCACCCCTAGTCTCTCCCCATGACACAGATCAGGGTGAACGGGATATCGCTTGAGTACGAGTCGCGCGGTGAAGGCGAAGCGATGCTGCTCATCATGGGTTTGGGAGCTCAAATGACCGCCTGGCCCGACGAGTTCATCAATGAGCTGGTTGCCCGCGGATTCCGAGTCATCTGGTTTGACAATCGAGATAGTGGTCTGAGCAGCAAGATCAATGTTCCTGTCCCCTCTGTACCTCGCCAGATCGCCTCCCAGCTAGCGGGTCGCAAGACCAAGGCCCCCTACGTCATTGCCGACATGGCCGCGGACACCATCGCGCTCCTTGACGCCCTCCAAGTTGACAGGGCACACCTTGTTGGTGTTTCGATGGGTGCCATGATTGCCCAAACTATGGCCTTTGCTCACCCAGAACGTGTCCGGTCCTTAGCTTCGATCATGTCAAACACCGGCGATAAGCGTCACGGCTTGGCTGATGTTCGCATCCTGCGCAGGCTCAACATGCTGATGGATCCAAGCCCTGACCAAGCAGTAGAAGGACAGGTCACCCTCTTCAATCTCATTGGCGGGCCCCTCGTTGATGATGACGAGGTGAGGCGCTCTGCCACCCTGGCCTTCGAGCGTGACTTTGATCGATCCGGAGTTGATCGTCAACTGGCGGCCGTAATTGCCAGCCCGGATCGGACCGAAAGGCTTGGCGACATTACGGCACCAACACTGGTCATTCACGGACTTTCCGATTCACTGGTCAGCTACTCCGGCGGCATTGCCACAGCCAAAGCGATTCCCGGCGCTCGCCTCCTCATGTTCCCGGACATGGGACACGATTTGCCTCGAAGCCTCTGGCCGGAGATGATCGACGCAATCATTGTCAACAGTCAGCGGAACACCTGATGAACAACAAATTGACTCCTGAACATGGTCATCCCGATCCAGATGCGGTCAAGATGTTCGGTTTTTCTGTGTGGACCTACAAGATGGGAGAACAAGTTGCCTTCACTATTCATCTCGGTGACCGGCTCGGCATCTATCAGGCCATGGCCAGCCAAGGACCGCTAACCACCGACATGGTTGCTGAGCGCGTCCAATGCGATGAACGGTTCATTCGCGAGTGGCTTCTTGGGCAAGCGGCTGCTCGATTGATCGATCGCCACGATGATGGGACATTTGAACTCACCCCGGTCCAAGCAGCAGTTTTGGCCGACGAAGAAGACTCTCTGGCTTTTGCCGCCGGTGCATTTCGCGGCGGAATCGAACCCGATGTCATCGACCGGATTGCCCAGTCGTTCTCGACCGGCCGAGGCTTGACTTATGAGGAACAGGGGGCAAATGCTGCGGCCGGGATGGCCAGGATGACTGGGCCATGGTCTCGCCTTGGTTTGCAAAGATTCATCTTGCCTGCCCTCAACGGAGTGATACCGAAGCTGGAATCTGGCGCCAAGGTGATCGACATCGGCTGCGGAGGCGGCGTCATGTTGACCACGATTGCCAAGGCCTATCCAAATTCGGTTTGTGTTGGCTATGACCCTTCGGCTTCCGCCATTGATCTTGCCAATGATCGAGCAGCGGAGATGGGGCTAGAGAACTGTTCCTTTGTTGTTGACTTTGGCCACCGAATTCCAACCGATGCCAATATCGACCTTGTACTGACCTTTGATTGTTTACACGACATGCCTCGCCCTGATCTCACCGCAGGTGCAGTACGCCAAGCCATTGCCGAGGACGGAACCTGGCTCATCAAGGACATCCGTTCAACTGGTGACTTCGCCAAGGACCAGCGCAACCCGCTACTGGCCTTGTTCTACGGCTTCTCCATTGCCTCGTGTCTGCAATCGGCGACATCGGAGCCGGATGGCCTTGGGCTGGGCACCCTCGGTCTGCATCCCGAGCGGGCAAAGGAACTTGTCAACGATGCTGGATTCTCTGGCTTTGCCACCCTTGATCTGGAGGATGCTGGCAACCTCTACTACGAGGTCACAGTCAAATAAAGCCAAAACCTCCGGATGCCAACATCGAGTCAGGTTTGGGAAAATCTCGCGCTACGTGGGTATCGGGATGGGTTCGTTCACCCAAACGCGCTACGGTCAGTGTTAGCTTGAACGTTGTGGAGGCAGAATGGCGACATATTTTTCGATGATGCGCGGGTACGCGGTCGGCGACAGCAGAGTCAGGGCGGCAAACGAAACAAGAACTGATCAGTTGGGTCTAGTCCCAGCGGTTGGGCCAATGGCTCGGGCCCGGCGGGTCTTGATGGGCGTCGGCCTGGTTAGCGCACCCCTGGCCTTTGCCTTGACCGGACCGGTAGACGCTCAAGGATCAGCTGGAGAATCGGCTGCAGAGACGGCCCAGACTTGTGTGACGGTCTCGTTCCATCAAACCCATCTCCTCAACAGTAAGGCACCTCGGACACCAACCGAGCCTCTGGACCTTCCTGAAGGTGTTGTATCTATCCCCGAGGCCCATTCGTGGGACGGCTACCCCTCCCGCGTCGATGTCGTTCAGTCGTCGGAGATTTGGGAAGTCGAATTCATCGGTGCGGACGGTTCAATCGTTGGAGTATCCAGCCCGACCCAAGATGTCGAGGACTATGTAGCCGAGGGACACTGGAACGGCTCGCTTGGCGATGTCACGCTGAGTGCTCCTGCCACAGGTGTCCGTGCCCACCATCGTCCAGACCTGTTCGCTGACAATTCACCAAATAGCGTCTACGCCAGTGATATCACGGTTTGTTGGCAGGCCGAGATACCGATTCCCGAACCACCAACCACCGAACCACCAACCACCGAACCGCCAACCACCGTGCCACCGACAACGGCTCCCGGTGACGCCTGCCCGCTTGGCAGCGACGGCAACCCGATTGACTCCAATGACCCAAACTGTCCGGTGACAACCACCGTTCCGTCCACAACCACAACAGTAGAGCCCCCACCACCAAGCGGCCCAACCACCGAACCGGCGTGCCCTCTTGATAGCGACGGCAATCCGGTTGATCCGTCCGACCCTGATTGCCCTCAGCCAACAACGACCATCGCTCCAGCAACGACGGCCCCACCGCCCAAGGGACCAACCCTGCCGGTGACTGGTTCGGAGTCAACCCTGCTTCTTCTTTCTGGGCTCTGGATGCTCGGCGCTGGCTCTACCATGGTTGCCTATAGTCGGACCCGGTAGACCAAAGCATCCAAGCGACCCCCGTAGACAAAGCGATTGACCATGACGGATTTCAATTTCACCGACCTTCTTCCCCTTGGGGAAGACACGACTCCCTACCGCCTAGTCAGCAAAGAAGGTGTCGAGACCGTCACCTACGGGGACCATGAGTTCCTTAACGTCTCGCCAGAGGCCATACGCCTTTTAACGGCAACAGCAATTCGCGACATCTCTCACCTGCTGCGACCTGGGCACCTCCAGCAGTTGGCCAATATTCTGGATGACTCTGAGGCTTCGGCTAACGACAAGTTCGTGGCAACCGAGCTACTCAAGAACGCCAACATTGCCTCCGGATTCGTCCTTCCTGGCTGCCAAGACACTGGCACTGCCCTGGTCAAGGCAAAGAAGGGCCAATTCGTCCTTACTGAAGGCAACGACAAGGAAGCAATCGCTCGCGGCATCTACGACACCTACCAGACTTCGAATCTTCGATACTCGCAGATGGCACCCATCACCATGTGGGAAGAGCAAAACACCAAGACCAATCTTCCAGCCGAGATCAAGATCGAAGCGGTCCAGGGCCAGTCCTACAAGTTCATGTTCATGACCAAGGGCGGTGGCTCTGCTAACAAGAGCTACCTGTTCCAGGAAACGAAGGCCCTGCTCAATCCAACCAGTCTGATGCGATTCCTCGACGAGAAGCTCCGGTTGATCGGCACATCAGCATGCCCTCCCTATCACCTCGGCTTGGTCATCGGCGGTACCTCAGCCGAGTTGGCGGTTGAGACAGCCAAGTTGGCTTCAACTCGTGCATTGGACTCACTGCCAACGTCGGGCTCAGCCTCCGGCCACGGGTTCCGCGACTTGGACATGGAAGCTGAGGTCCTTGCCCTAACCCAGTCATTTGGGATTGGTGCCCAATTTGGAGGCAAGTACTTCTGCCACGACGTTCGAGTCATCCGTCTACCTCGTCACGGCGCATCTCTTCCCGTTGGTCTGGCCGTTAGCTGTTCTGCTGATCGTCAAGCCCACGCCAAGATCACCGCCGAAGGCATCTTCCTTGAACAATTGGAGACCGATCCAGCTGGCTATCTGCCCGAGGTCAGCAATGATGACCTAGCGGGCGAAGTGGTTCGGATCGATTTGAACGCTCCGATGGACGAGATCCGTACAACGCTGGCCAAGTACCCGGTCAAGACCCGACTTGCCCTCAATGGCACCCTGGTTGTCGGTCGCGATATTGCTCATGCCAAGATTAAGGAACGTCTGGATGCGGGCGAAGAGATGCCCCAGTACCTTAAGGATCATCCCATCTACTATGCAGGCCCGGCGAAGACGCCAGAGGGTTATGCATCCGGCTCTTTTGGGCCGACTACCGCTGGCCGTATGGACAGCTACGTGAGCCAGTTCCAAGCTGCTGGCGGGTCAATGGTCATGCTGGCCAAGGGAAACCGTAGTCAACAGGTCACCGACAGCTGCAAGCAGAACGGCGGGTTCTATCTCGGCTCAATTGGTGGCCCAGCGGCTCGGCTCGCCAAGGACTCCATCCGCCATGTCGAGGTGTTGGAGTATCCCGAACTGGGGATGGAAGCAATCTGGAAGATCGAAGTTGAAGACTTCCCAGCCTTCATCGTCGTCGATGACAAGGGCAATGACTTCTACGCCGAAACCTCACGACCAGTTGACCTGAAGCTCTAAAGTCTTCGCCTCCCATCCCCCGGCTCGACCCCAGGCTCCCTGACTCTGGCGCTACTGGCTCCCGGCTTACTGGGTCTGGACCAGCTAGACGCTGAGCGCTGAAGCCACGGTTGTTCGGTTTCGGCCATGTTCTTTTGATTCATAGAGTGCCGCGTCCGAACGGGCCAGCAGGGTTTGTGGCCCCTCGGTTCGATTCCACACTGCGACCCCGGCGGAGAAGTTGACGTTGGGGTAGAGCTTGGCCCACTGTTCACGTAGACGCGACAACAACGGTGCGGCTCCTTCTGGCTTGCCTCGTAAGACCAGACAGAACTCTTCGCCCCCATACCGGGCAGCAAGATCTGTTCCTCGCACTCCCTCACGCAGGACCCTTCCCAGGTCGCGGAGAACCTGATCCCCCGCCAGATGGCCGTTCACATCGTTGTACGTCTTGAAGTGATCAAGATCGAGGAGCACAAGGGTGACGTCCAGTCGTTTCCCGAAGGCTTCTGGGCCGTCATTCCAAGTGATGTCCTCGGTATCAACACAATGGCTGGCCAGAAACTCATCCAATCCCCGCCGATTGGCCAATCCAGTGAGGGAATCGGTTTGACTCAAGGTTTGCAGGTCGGCGAAAACGCCATCGCGGGCAACGACCGGTCGGAAGATGTCGGCAATGGCTGCCATCTCGGCCTCATCCGGATTCGCAACACCGATGAGGGTGAGATGGATCGGGCCTCGGCTTGTTTGTCCAAGGTCCAGCCATTCATCCCCCACTTTCACGACCTTTGGTCGCTCGCCAGCCAACCGGACCTCGGTGGCCCCGGTTGCCCGACATATGGTGGGTCCGGCCTCACCGATTGCGGCCCGGATCGTTGTCGCTCGAGCAGAAACGGCGGCCAGGTAGGCCAGATCGCTGGATCGTTCGGTTGCCGATGCCAACGAATCGCGAAAGTAGACCATGACACTTGCTACCGCGGCCGACACAGCCGCGAAGTTCAGAGCAAAGGCCAAAGCAAGCTGAGGATCCGGTCCAACGATGAGGGTGCTAACGATCAGGGACGTGTTGGCACAAACCCACCCGATAAGTGTCAGGTACTTCCGGCGGAAACTGGCGGCGACCATCACTGGGAGGATCAGCAGGAGATGCAGGCCCCCTTGGGTCCCACCGGTCCCGATGATGCCAAATCCAATAGAAATGCTTCCGGAAAGGACCTGGGCGACGTGGATCCAATAAGGCAGTCGGGTATGGGTTCGCAGGCTGTGGCGTGCCAAGACAGATAAGAGACCGAACACTCCAAAGGCCGAGATCGCGCTGTAAATGGCAAGCCAATCAAGAGCCAGATTGTGAGGCAGAAGAATAGTGACCACTGCGACCAGACCTGGAAGGACCCGTCGGACAGAAAGGCCGCTATGCAGGTTAGCTTCGGCGATGACTCGTTGCCGAGGATGATCTCTCTCTGGTCCCACAACCAGTTGTATCGGTTGTCCAAGCAGCTACCTGGAGTCTTTGTTTTGAGGGGCTGCCCTACAATCCCAGACTTGCCGGCAGTGCTACCCCGAGTAGATCCCAAGCAGCAATGCCGCATCCATCGGTCCGCCTGACCTCAACCAATATCGACTGATGGCAGGAGCAGCTTGTTTCTTCGTGGATCATGGATGATGGCCAAACACCTTCTGGATCCCTCATAGCCGGGAATAGTCTGGAAGCCCCACACGCCGTATCAGCGAGACTCCGCATGAGAGTTGAGAACCGAAGCAATACAACACGTCAGCTTCTCGGCGTAGGCAACATCAATGAACTCATTGGGTCCGTGGGCATTGGACTCCGGACCAAGAACACCGGTAATGACGAACTGGGCGTTGGGGAACTTCTGGCCCAACATACCCATAAAAGGGATGCTGCCGCCCTCGCCGTACAGTCGCAAAGGCCGAGAAAAGCTCGCTTGACTGGCATGCTCCAAGGCCGCTTCCAACCACGGCTGCAGGTCAGGCGCATTCCAGCCCGGTCCACTTTCTGTGCTCTCAAAACTCACCCTGGCCCCATAAGGAGGGTCCTCGGTCAAGGTTTGCGTCAGATCGGCCAGCACGGCTTCTTCGTCTGCGGTCGGCGGCAAGCGCAGTGACAGTTTCAACGAGGTTGAGGGACGAAGAACATTGCCAGCGTCCGCGGTTGGCGGCAATCCATCAGCCCCAGTGATGGACAAGGAGGGGCGCCAAGTCCGATTCAGCAACATCTGGGTGACATCATCTCCGACCGGTGAGGCGCCCTCGACAAAGGGGATCGACTCAAGCGCAGCTGAGCCCAGATCCTCCGCAACAGCAGCCATCTCCGCTTGCCGGTATTCCGGTATGTCGACATTGGCTCCTTCCAGGAGGATCTCACCGGTCAGGACGTTTTCAATCCGATTCAACAGTTGGCGAATGATCCGGAACGAAGATGGGACCACTCCCCCGGCCGAACCCGAATGCAGGCCTTCGGACACGATGTCCACCGTCAAGGTGCCATCAGCCAACCCTCGTAATGACGTCGTGAGCCAAAGAGTGTCAAAGGTGGCACACCCCGAATCAAGACAGATCACCAGTGAAACGTCACCCAAGCGTTCCTGCAGCGCGTCAATGTGGGCGGGCAGATCCGGACTGCCCGACTCTTCTGAGGCTTCAACCAGCAGCACACAGCGACTATGGCTCCCCCCGCTGGCTTGAACAGCCTCGATCGCCGTCAGGCTGGCGAACGCGGCGTATCCGTCGTCGGCCCCTCCCCGGCCATACAATCGGTCGCCGTGGCGCACGGGCTTCCACGGGCCCAGGTCATCTCGCCAGCCAATCATCTCGGGCTGCTTGTCCAAGTGCCCATACAACAGGACCGTTTCGGCTGTTCTGCCTGTTTCCCCGGAACGAGCGTTCTCTGCTGCACCGAAGGCTGCGATCTCAACCACAATGACAGGAGTCCGGCCTTCTAGTTCCTGCACCCCGACGGTCATTCCTTGTACCGGACGGGTCTTGATCCAGCTCATGATCTGGTTAACCGCGGATTGGATATGACCATTGGCAACCCAGTCTGGGTCAAAGCTCGGGGACAGGGCGGGAATCTCGATGTAGTCATGCAGTTGCTGGACTATCTCATCGGCCCACACCTCACCAATCAGCCTGGCGGCGTCGTCACTGGCATAGCTCATGGCATCTCACTCTCATGCTCGTCGTTCTCGATCGATCTTCATTGATCGATCTGCACTCTTGATCTTCGCTGACTGAAGGCCGCCTAGGGCAGCGCATTACAGGCCTCTAGAGCAACAAAGTACTTCTCATAGAAGTCATCGGTGATCTCCCCCGACAACAAGACGTCCAACCCCTCCTCATCGAGGTTGGTCGTCAATTCCTTTGCCGCGCACCTTGCTGCGATGGCTTCGATCCCAGTGGCCTCAAGTTGGCGGGCAAGCTCGGCCTCAACATCATCAGTAAGCCCGCAACCAAAGGACCCTCGAAACTGATCAATCTCAAAGGAACGAGCAGGCACTTCACGCTCCAACTCGATCCGGAGCCCATCCAACCCATAGATGGCGATCAGCTTGTCAACAACACATCCAGCCTGGTGTTCGGTTGCATCGGGGTGACTGCGAAGAAAGGCCGCATCGGCCTCTTGTCGAGTCAGGGACGATGAGCAGCCAGAAAGAAGAACGATGGTTGCAACAATGAGGGCGACACCAGATCGGTAGCCGCCCACTAGTTGATCATCTTGTCGCGACCCTCCCAGAAGGGGGCACGAAGCTTGAATTTCTGGAGCTTGCCTGTGGCCGTCCGTGCCAGTTCATCGCGAAACTCAATGGAAGTTGGGCACTTGTAGTGGGTCATATTGTCACGGCAGTGTTGGATGAGGGTCGCTTCATCAGCTGACGAACCGGGGGCAAGAACGACCAATGCCTTGACTGTTTCTCCCCACTTCTCATGAGGCACCCCAATAACGGCAACCTCGTTCACCTCGGGGTGGGAGAACAACATGTCCTCGACCTCGATGGAACTCACATTCTCGCCACCGGAAATAATCACGTCCTTCTTCCGGTCGGTGATGGCGTAGTAACCCTCGGCGTCACAAACTCCGCCGTCACCGGTATGGAACCAGCCACCTTCCATCGCCTCCTCGGTTGCTTCAGGGTTGGCCAGGTAGGCATCAAGAATATGGTTGCCCTGCGCCAAGAGCTCCCCCGTCGAACCAAGACTCATCTTGATGCCAATGGCAGGCACACCAGCGCGGCCAAGCTTTTGTGCTCGCTCATTTGCGGTCAGATCATCCCATTCTTGGCGCTTGCGGTTGATGGTGAGCAGGGGTGCGGTTTCGGTCAGACCATAGATCTGGATGAATTCCCAGCCGAGCTCCGTTTCCATCCGCTCAATAGTTGCTGTTGGGGGCGGGGCACCAGCCACGATCATGCGGACCTTGTCTCGGCCCGGAATCTCACCGTCCCATTCCGCCGCCGCATCCAAGACCGCAGCTACAACCGCGGGGGCTCCAGCCATGACGGTTACGCCCTCATCACGAACACGACGCAAGATCTCGGCCCCATCAACCTTACGTAGGACGACATGCTTCACTCCCATCCCACACATGGTGTAGAGCAGTCCCCAGCCATCACAATGAAACATGGGCAGGGTGTGCAGATACACGTCACGGTCCGTAACTGACACGTGCCAACCAAAGGTGACGGCATTGATCCAGCGAGCCCGGTGGGTTTGCTCGACTCCCTTTGGCCGGGCCGTGGTTCCCGACGTGTAGTTGATGGAGCTGATGGCGTCTTCATCTGGTTCCCAGGCAGCTGGGGTTCCTTCCTTGCCGTACCAGACCGCATCACTTTCGGGCCCCATGATCCACTTCTTGTTGCAGGTCACCGAGGCAAGATCCTCTTCCAACTCTGGATCGATCAGCAAGACGTCAGCCTCGCAATGGTCAACGATGTACTGGATCTCTGTTGCCGACAATCGAAAGTTGATTGGCACAAAGATGCGACCATTGCCGCTAACCCCATAGAACGAGGTGAGCAGCCGGGCGGAGTTGTGGCTAACCATGGCCACCTTGGCCCCCATTGGCAAGCCGAGCTTGTCCATGGCAACACCCATCTGGCGCTGCATGTCTCCCAGCTCACGGTAGGTGATGCGACCAAGTGAGGGCGCTGGCTGATCGGGCTCATCAACAATGGCTACTCGATCGGGGTACACGGTGACTCCGCGGTCTAGGAAGTCGTTGATCGTCAATGGCACCTTCACAGAAAACTCCCAGGATCAGTCGGCGGTGATGCCGAGGCAGGCACGAAAACTAGCCGACTCATCAAGCTGCTGTCAGTTCTCCAGTGGTTTCACCAAGGTCGCTATCTCGTCCAGCTCGTCATCCCAGTCTCGGTCGTCCTTCACTCCAGGTTCAATGCTTGGCACAACAACGAACTTGGAGAACCCTTCGTCTATGAACCGCCCGAGGGTGGCAACAAGTTGTGACTTGGTTGGAAACACATCACTGGGGTCAGCATCAGGGTTTCTGGCTGTCAGAATCGCCTGGAACCGTTCGTTCATCTCCTCACCATCATTTCGATACGGAATGAGGGCACCGAAGTGCTCGGCTTCGATCTCGCGGTCATGTTCCTTGGCCACCTGCTCAATTATCAGACGGTCCTTAGCCACCTGCTTTGGGGTACAAAAGGATGGCAGCCAGCCATCCCCATGACGGCCGACCCGCTTCAGCTCCAATGGCGACGCCCCGCCAAGCCAGACTTCCAACGGATCTTGGATTGGACGGGGCCTGATGGTGACATCTTGCAAGGTAAACCTCTTGCCTTGGTGGCTGACATTGTCTTCGGACCAGAGTCTTCGCATCAAGGGCAGAGCCTCATTGAACCATCGTCCGCGGTCCTTAGGATCAACCCCGAATGCCTGGTGCTCCCCCGCATTAGCAACACCGAGCCCAAAGGCAGGCAAGACCCGACCACCCGAGAGACGATCAAGGCTGGCGATGGACTTGGCCAACACCACCGGATTCCGTCCCGGCAGGACCATCACCGACATCCCAACCTTGAGGTGGGTGGTCCTGGCACAGGCGTAGGACATGCCGACCATCGGGTCCAAGCAGTCTCCTCGCATCCGTTCCGATAACCACAGCGAGTCAAAACGATGACGTTCCAAGCCGTCAACCAGCTGTCGAAATCGGACCTGACTAGTGGTGGCGCCCATAGTGCCGAGGCCGTAGCCAATTCGAATCTTCATGGACTCAACTTATATCGGCCACAGTTTCTGGGCCAGACTGGGCACCAACCCAATCGGAAGAAGACCCACCATGAAGTTCGGCCTGATGTTCGCCAATACCGGCCCGTTCGCAGAAACCGAGGGCCTGATCGACCTAGCCCAGGCCGCCGAAGCCAACGGTTTTGAGTCTCTGTGGACGGTCGAGCATGTCATCTGGCCAACCGAATACGACTCAACCTATCCCTATGACCCCGGTGGGAAGATGCCCGGCGACTCAACCTCGTCCATTCCCGATCCCTTGATCTGGCTGGCCTTCGTTGCCGCCAACACCACAACAATCAAGTTGGCTACTGGCATCATCATCTTGCCTGAGCGCAATCCTTTGGTCTTGGCCAAAACCGTGGCCACTCTGGCATCGTTGTCCAAGGGGCGGTTCCAGCTGGGGATTGGGGTTGGCTGGCTGAAGGAAGAGTTTGAAGCCCTCGGAATTCCTTGGGAGCGTCGGGGAAAGCGAACCGATGACTACATCGGTGCCATGCGGGCTCTTTGGTCCGGCGACAATGCCCACTTCGATGGCGAGTTCGCTGCCTTTCACAATGTGACCTCCAACCCGAAGCCGCCGGGCGGCGCAGTCCCGGTCGTGATTGGTGGCCATTCCAAAGCCGCAGCCCGGCGAGCCGGCCGACTTGGTGACGGCTTCTTCCCCGGCAAGGGTTCGATGGAAGAGTTGGCTGAATTATTCGACGTAATGAATCAGGCAGCGGCCGATGCTGGACGCGATCCTGCTGGTATCGAGATCACCGCAGGCCATCCTGGCATCTTTGGCTCCGACCCTGCGGGAGCAGCCGAAGAACTCACCTCTCTGGGGGTGCACCGCACCATCATTCCCGCCTTCGCGTTGCTGGGCGAAGAAGGAATGGCGGCCAAGGCCGCCGGGATCAAGGCTGCCATCCTTGATCCCTGCAATGCGGAAACCTCGTAGTGTGGAAACCTCGTGAGACCCGAACCTAGCTTGGGCCGTCAGGGTTGTGTCGCCGCCGGCACACCGGTTCCTGCATTGATGAACGCATTCACCGCATCGCCATAGGGGGTGCGTTCATTGCCTGACACAAGGACGTCAGGACCACCAGCACTCCAGTTCCAGGCCAAGTTTCCAACCGGAGCTTGATCTGGACCGGTTCCTAGGATGACGGCCATGACACTGTCGCCAGCCCAATCTAGACCCCACTCGCCAACGATCACCGGGAGGACACCGTCGGCGCTCTTTGGACCGGAGCGATAGAGATTAATGCCAGCGAAGGGCCCCCATGGGGTGTCTATTCCGTTCCATAGTGTCTCCTCCACCTCAGCAACGCTGGCCGACGGATTAGCCCACATATAGAGGTGCATGTCCCAGGCAACATTGTGCATAGCGGTGACACTTGCGCCACCAGAGCCAGGCCCTGAGCCGGGATAGTTCGGAACTGCCCCACCTTGGATGTAGCTGGCATAGGATTGGATTTCATCGGTGTAGCCGCCACCACGAGTCAACAAAAGAACCATCGTGTTGTTCCCTGTCCCGCGGATTGCGTCATAGGTCGCCCTGGCGTTCTGCGCGATCTGTTCCGCTGGGGCGGCGTCAGGTTCGTTCTCCGTCGCAAACCACACATACGGGTTGTCTTTGTACCGCTCGGCGAACGTCGCGTAGGTGTCGATCTGTCCCTGTATCCAGGTGAAGGTTCCAATGGTGCTGTGATCCTCGAGCAACACCACAATTCGACGGGATGTCGCGGCCTCAACAAAGGTGGCCAAGAACTGATCATCTACCGCCGTTGATGCCCAGAACAAATTGTTCTCATCGTCGTCCTGATAGGCGACTCGGATCATGTTGATCTTTGGGAACAGGCTGACGATTTCCTCAACCGCTTCGACACCTCTGGTTGGAGAATCGTTGGGAAAGAACGTGCTGTTGTAGATATTGATACCCCTTGGCACAAAGTCGGATCCGTCCGGAGCGATGATCCTTCCGTCAATGGCCTGGAAAGAACCGGCTGCTGGTGGATCTGTTGGTGGATCAGTGGGCCCGTCGCTGCCTGAGAGAGCGGCATCGTCTATGTAGAGGGATCCCGTTGACAAGGCAACAACGAAGAGGCCTCCTTCTACCGCATCGGGGTCGCTGCCAGAAACATCTACTTTGGTCCAGTCAGTACCAACGGTGAGGGTTTGTTCTCCCATGGTGGTGTAGGGGTATCCGACATGACGCAGAAGAACTTGTACCTGCATGTCGCTGTCGGCTCGTAGCCAGACTGAACCGTTGTAGTTCGTTCCGGCGGAGGTCTCGAACGATTGATAGAACTGAACCCCTCCGTCACCTAAGGCCGAAATGCTAAGACGCTGAGCTGCCTCGCCGGAGTGGACCTCAGAGTATGAGGGGCCATAGGAAACGCTGGCCCCATTGCCCCAAGTGTTCTCCATCCAACCATCGGCTAGTTCGGCTCCGCCTTCAAAGCTCGGGTTGAGGAGGAAGTCGTTCTGGTCGAACTCGGGCTCGGCAAAGGCATCGCTTAGGGACGCGTCATCGATGTAGAGGATTCCCGTTGATCGAGCAACGATGAACAGACCGGCTTCGCCTGAGTTGGTGTTGACACCTTGAGTCGTTGCCTTCACCCAGTCGGTGCCAACGCTGAGAATTTCTGAGCTAATGGTTGAGTACGGATAGCCGACCAGACGGAGCACGATCTCTACTTCGATCTCTTCATCAGAGCGAAGCCACGCAGAGCCGCTGTATCCAACTCCATTCGAAGGTTCGAATGATTGGTAGAACTGCACCCCTCCCCCACCAAGGCTGGAGACTGTCAGTTTTTGTGACGAGTTTCCGGAGTGGACAACTGAGTAACTGGGTTCATAGAAACCCTCAGCCCCCTCCCCCCACGCGTTCTCTGTCCAGCCGGGGGCCAATTCATTGAAATCGCCTTCGAAGCCTGGATTGGCTAGGAGGTCGCTTCGAGCATCGACCGGGATAGGACGTCCACCGACAATGCCAGCTACGACTGCCAGAACTGCCAGAACGGATACAAGGCTTCTTAGTCGGATCATGGAGCTGACGATGACAGATCGAACATGAAGAAATCGTTAACTACAAAAACAGGCCACCATGGATCTTGGTCGCCGACTCAGCTTCTCACAATGGAACGAGCCGCCAAGAATAGGTCGACCAAGGTATGGAACTAGGCGCAGCCAGTCATTCGTACCAGGCCGTCGAGATCTTCAACCAAGCGATCTGGAGCTTCGCCCGCCCATGCCGTCGCCGCCTTAGAGAACTCTGCCAGGTCACCCGCATCATCGGCTTGCACCTCAACCCGGGTACAGGCCTTTGCACCATCAAGCCAGGTGACATAGTGATCGCCACCCCAGCCTTCACCAACTCGCTCACCAAGCCAGTACCGGAAACTCAGCTCGCCAAGTACCCCTTGATCAATGATGTCGCCATCAGCAATCGGGAGCGACGGCAGGTCATCAGCTTCCTCGGACAAGTACTGGTTTGGGTGCAAGACCTGCTCACTGCTGCGTGGCGGATCCTCAAAGGCAGCGTCCACTGCGGCTTCGCCACCGGCAGCCACAATCTTGTTAACCAGGGCAGCACCATCAACATAGGGAGAGAACTGCATCTGCAGGATGAAGGGAGGAAGCGCCAGGTAGACCTCGATGTCCTCGGGGGACAGTGCGGAGAGTTCAAGTGCGGAAAGCTCTGCCTGATCATCCCTGGACAATGATGCTCGCCACATGTCGTCAACCCTGGAAGCATTTCCTTCAGTGATGGCCAGGAATCCAAATTCAGTCTCGTCCTCAGCATCTTCCAGTTCGGGGCGATCCAGGCCAATCCATTGATCATCATGGGCATGAGTAAGCTCATGCACCAGGACTAGCTTTGAGTACAGGTCAAACTCGGCTCCCCGCACAACTAGGCCTTTGGTGTCGGTGTCGTAGTAGCCAACAACACCGATCTCCAAGGTCTTGCGCATCAGGGATACCAGATCGGCATCGGCGGGGATCATGCCCAACGAACTCAGAACGTGCCCGGAGACGGCCAGTTCGGCACTGTCCTCGTCAAACAGTTCCAGCAAGCGACGATCGAATTCGTCGTTCTCCTCCAGCTCAATCACCGGGAATGTCTTGAATGGGCGACCCCGAACCGTTTCGACATAGACAGCCAGGTCACAAAGATCAGCGGGAGTCTCACTCGGGCAGGCAATATGCTCCAAGCCTGGGTCTGGGTCCGAACCAGGAGTCTCATCTTCTGGCTCCTCAGCCTGAGGAATCGTGGTTTCTCCTGTTCCTTCGGTTACGGCGGAAGATCCAGATGACGCGGCTTCGGTCGTCGTTGTTTCGGGCCCGTTTGCCACCGTGTCACCACCGCGGCCAAGAGCAAACACAGCAGCACCAACCAAGACAACCAGGGCCAGACCAGCTCCGATCAGCCAGCCAGTCTTCTTCGAGGGGCTTGCCTGCCCAGAAGAATTCGAGGCCGTAGCCGTCGGCAGTGGCGCAGCTTGAGGTGCATGTTCTTGAGGCGGCAATCCAGAAGCGGGCGTCGGGAAAGGGGCAGGAGCAGGGACAGGGGCCGCAACAGGAGCAGCAGGGGGTGGTTGACCCGCACCGGGCTGGGGCGAACCAGCGACCGGGACGCGTGGGTCAAAGGGCATCGCTGGTGGCTCCGTTGGAACCGATCCATGGCCGAGGGAGTCCCCTGGGTCTTGCGGATTCGTCATGTCTAATCACTGTCCTTCAAGAGACGGCCGGATCAGGGCACCAGAGCAGGGTAGGTCACGACAACGACAACCCATCATCAGGCCAAAGCATCGAGTCAGCTTCCCAATCGGCAGATTACCTTGGACCCTGAGCCCGGGCTCTCTTTCGCCTGGGCAATCGCCCACTCGTTGGCGGAACCACCCGATGCCACCGGATCAGCGCTAAGTTGCAGAGCGCTATAGTTTATGTCACTCGTCTAACGACGCTTGACCTTCCTTCGTTCCTTCGGGAGAATCACGCACTATGACGAGCGACAGCCTTGCGGACCTGGGTGAACAGCTACGACAGTTGGCCCGCGTACCGTCCCTTCTGATTGCCTGTGACTATGACGGCACTGTTGCGCCTCTGGTCGATGACCCGATGGACGCCCGAGCCAACCGGGATTCGGTATCAGCCATGCGAGCCTTAGCCGAGCTCGCAAACACCCATGTCACGGTGATTTCTGGTCGCAGCCTCCGAGACCTTGCCGCGCTGTCTCGCTTCCCCGAGGAGATCCGCCTCGTTGGAAGCCATGGTCGCGAGTTCGACCTTGGATTTGCCTCCAAGCTCGAACCCGAGATTGTTGAACGTCGTCGCCACCTCACCCAGGCGGTACACGAACTTGGAAAGAAATACGGCGGACTCGTTGAAGAGAAACCAACGGGTGTGACCTTCCACTTCCGCGGCCTCAGCGAGGATCAGAAAACTGCTGCCCGCGACGAGTTGGTGCATGGGCCAGCCAGTTGGGACTCGATCTACACCCGCAACGGGCATGAGATCATGGAGATGTCGGTGATCGAAACCAACAAGGGATGGGCGCTGGAAACTATCCGTTCCCAAGTTGGAGCATCGGCTGTCTTGTTCTTCGGCGACGATGTCACCGACGAGGACGGTTTCCGCAGCCTTGCTGGACCCGATATTGGAGTCAAGGTCGGAGACGGCATAAGTGCCGCGGCCTTCCGGGTCAAGGACCCAGACACGGTTGCCCAAGTTCTTGCTCTGGTCGCCGAACTTCGCTCCGAATGGTTACAAGGCTCCGGACTCACACCAATCCAAGATCATTCGATGCTGTCGGATTTGCGAACTGCGGCCATCGTGAGTCCCAGCGCCAGAGTCACCTGGCTTTGCGCTCCCCGCATCGACTCAGCCGCCGTCTTCGCTGAACTTCTTGGCGGCCCATCAGCTGGTCATTTTGCCATCGCCGGACCCAATGCTGAAGAGCCACATAGCCAGCGGTACTCAAACAACACCATGGTCTTGGAGTCTCACTTCGAGAACTTCATCCTGTCGGACTATCTTGATGTCTCCAGTGGTCGAAGCAGACGCTTGGCTGGACGCTCGGACCTGATTCGTGTCATAGAAGGCACCGGTGACGTCCAGATCAGCTTCGCCCCCAGAATTGACTTCGGTCGGGTACCGACCCAATTGGAAATCCGCGAAGAAGGAATTGTTGTTCGCGGTGGTGCGGACCTGATCGTGCTTCGCTCCCCCCACGTGCACTGGGAAATCACCTCTGACGGAAACCATCAGACCGCGCTTGGTCGAGTCAACTTGGATGATGGCCCTGTTGCCTTGGAGATGCGATGTGGCACCGGAACCTTGCGCCCTGATGCTCGTCCCGAAGGTGATCGTCGCGAAGACTCTGAACGCTTCTGGCGGAACTGGACGGCCAAGCTCGACCTTCCCCTCTTGGAGCGAGAGCTAGTTGCCCGAAGTGCCATAACCCTGAAGGGCCTTTGCCACGGCCCAACCGGCGCAATCTTGGCTGCAGCTACCACCAGCCTGCCAGAACACCTTGGCGGTATTCGCAATTGGGACTATCGATATTGCTGGCTCCGAGACGCCGCCTTGACTGCCACCGCTCTGGCCAATCTCAACTCTCACGCCGAAGGCATGGCATATCTGGATTGGGTCCTCAACATTCTGGAAACCAGGAGCGATCCCGAACGGCTCGCGCCCCTCTACAACGTGACCGGGCGTCACCTTCCACCCGAAGCCGAAATCGCCGAACTTCCCGGCTACGGCGGCTCACGTCCAGTCCGCGTCGGCAATGCCGCAGACGGCCAGGTTCAGCTTGACGTTTTTGGTCCCATTGTCGACCTGGTCCATGTCTTGTTGACTCGGGGCGAAGCGCTGTCAACCGAGCATTGGAAATTGGTAGAGGCCATGGTTTTGGCCGTGTCACGACGCTGGCAAGAACCCGACCACGGCATCTGGGAGATTCGCAAACCACCTCGTCACCATGTCTACTCAAAGGTCATGTGCTGGGTGACCGTCGACCGGGCCATCGCCATCGCCGATCAGTTCCTTGACCGCGAGCCAGAGGCCTGGGTCGGGCTTCGGGACCAGATCGCCAACGACATCCTCAGCAACGGCTGGAATGCTGATCGAGGCACGTTCACCGCCGCCTATGACGGTGACGATCTTGACGCATCGGTGCTTGCCGTTGGCATGTGGGGCTTGATTGACCCAACCGATGAACGCTTCGCCTCAACGGTTGCTGCAGTAGAGCGCGAGCTTCGCGATGGCCCGACCGTCTACCGCTACCTGGAAGACGACGGCCTACCCGGACGCGAAGGCGGATTCAACCTGATGACCAGCTGGCTTGTCGAGTCTCTGGCCCTCATAGGGCGCGAAGATGACGCGTTGGAACTGTTCAACCAGCTGGTCCGGCTAGCAGGAAAAACGGGTCTGATGGCTGAAGAGTTCGATACTGCTACTGGCCGCGCTCTCGGCAACCTCCCTCAGGCCTACAGCCATCTTGGCTTGATCAACAACGCCAGAGTCTTGAGCTAGACAAGCGAAGCCCGTTCAGCTCTGGACCCTCAGCTCTGGACCCTCACCTCTGGATGCTCGGTCCAGGACATCAGTCCAACCCCTCAGCAGCCTGCTCCCACTCTGCCAGAAGGTCTGCCGCCTTCTTCTTGGCTTGCTCATGGGTAGCCAGCAGATCCTTCATCGCCGACTTGTCCTCATACATTTTTGGATCAGCCAGCTGGCTTTCTAATCCTGCAACCACATCATCTGCTCGCCCAACTTGTCGTTCCAAGCGATCGACATTCTTACGCTGGCTGCGAGTTGATCGAGACTTGTCGTTTCGGGCCTCGGCTTCGGCTCGTTTCTCCGCCTTGCGAACGTCTGACTTGCGAAGATCAGAACTGCCCCCAGCGTTGCCGCCCGACTTACCAGAACGCTTCGAGCTGGTCTTGCTCGTTCCACCCGAACTCTTGGGGGCAGTCTTTGAGCCAGCAGGATTCAAAACACGTTCCTCGACGTCCAGGTGCTGCGTCACCTTTCCATCGCGGACTTCGACGAGTGCTTCGGCCACATTGCGAACCAGATAACGGTCATGACTGACCAGCAGGATGGTGCCGGGGTAGGCCTGCAGCGCGTCTTCCAGCACGTCGCAACTCTGGATATCCAGGTGATTGGTCGGCTCATCCAAAATCAAGAGATTGACCGGGTTACACATCACTTCGGCCAAAGCCAGCCTGGTTCGCTCACCACCAGACAGATCTCGAACATGCCGGTCAACGGCATCACCGGAGAATCCGAATGAGCCAAGGATGGTCCTCAGATTCCGGTTGCCTGCACCTGCACCAACTTTTTGGCGGAACTCATGTTCAACCGTCTTGGACAGGTCAAGTGCATCGACCTGATGCTGAGCAAAGTAGGCAATGTCGACGTTCGAACCAAGCTCAACCGTTCCGACCTCTGGTTTCAGCTGACCGAGAACCGCCTTAAGAACTGTTGACTTCCCCGCGCCGTTTGGCCCAATCAGAGCCAGCTTCTGGCCCCGCTCAACCACCAGGTTTGCGCCGGTCACCACAGGAAGACCATCGTCATATCCGATGGAAGCATCCTTGATATCAATCACCACTCGGCCAGAGCGACGAGGTTCGGGGAAAGCAAACCTCAGCTTGAGTTCTTCTAGTTCGGGCACATGGATGGTGTCCAACTTGGCCAGTGTCTTGATACGTGACTGGACCTGGCGGGCCTTGGTTGCCTTGTAGCGGAACCGCTCGATGAACTGTTCGGCGTGGGCGATCTTGCGAGCCTGATTGGCAGCCGCAGCTTCTGCCATGCGGATGCGTTCTTCTCGCAAGACCACGAACTCAGCAAAGCCACCGACATATTCCACTGCTTCTCGGCGCGCCAATTCGATCACCCGATCAGCAACCGCGTCAATGAAGTCACGGTCATGGGAAACAAATAGGATGGCCCCTGGGAACGCCTGGAGCTGGCCTTCCAGCCACTGCACCGAGTCAACATCCAGGTGGTTGGTCGGCTCATCTAAGACCAGAACATCGGGGTTCTGCAAGAGAAGCCGGGCCAGTGACGCTCGCATTTGCCAGCCACCAGACATGTCAGCCAACGGACGGTCCATGTCCTCAGCGGTGAATCCGAGGCCACCAAGAATGCGCCGGGCCTCCGGTTCGATCAGATAACCCCCCTCTTGTTCGAACCGGCTCTGAAGGTCTCCGTAGGCCGACATGACCTGATCATGCTCATCGCCCGTTGTCGTACCCATCCGACCTTCGAGCGCACGAAGCTCAACCTCCAGGTCCAGAATATGGGCCGCACCCTTGAGCACTTCTTCAATGACGCTGCCGGTCCAGACATCGAGGATCTCCTGAGGCAAGTAGCCGACCCGGGACCCCTTCTGCTTGGAGACTGTGCCACTGTCGTACTCCTGGAGACCAACAATGATCTCCAGCATGGTGGTCTTGCCCGCACCATTGCCACCAACCAAGGCGATCCGTCGGCTGCCAGACAGCTGAAAGGTCACCCCTTGGAACAAGAGGCGAGGACCGAATGACTTGGTGAGACCAGCGACCGAAAGCACCCAAGAAGGCTAGCCAGTCAGTTTCACTATGGGGCCCTCACTGTTGGCCCGTCGGTGGGGAGTCGAAAGCGACCTGCTCGGTGTACTCAGACAGAGGGTCACTACGCCATGAACCGCATGGGATGAGACTGGTCCGAAGTGGCGACTATCGCTGCCCTCTGACTCATTGTCACTGGCCAACAACAAGTTTCCGGCTTCGTCAAACCCAGCGACCCGCTTCAGTATGCGGATGGGCTTGTGGGGGTGATCGGCGACAACGAGGTCGCCACTAGCCGCCACCGCATGATGATTGATCAACACAAACTCCCCCGGTTGGAGGGTTGGCACCATGCTGAGGCCCTGCACGCGAAAACGCCGCCGACGTCGTAGGAGCCAGGCTCCTCCTTCGCTGGCGGCGTAACGCACCATCAAAATGGTTCGGGACAAATGGCTGGACTCTAAGAAGCCGTGTACCAAGGAATGTCTCGGCCCTTGGACTCCCAGAACATATTGTGGATATTCTCGATCATGCCCATGAGGGTCTCGGCAGCTTCGACGCTCACCGTGGTCTTGCAGGTTGAGCCTTGCTTGGTGGCGTTCCAGAAGATGGTGTGCAAATCGGGGTAGGCCTCAAGGTGCTCAGGCTTGAAGTAGTCGTGCCACAGGATGCACAGTTCTCGCTTGACGTCTTCGGCTTGATCTTCCTTGATGGCGACATAGCGGGCGTAGGTGTTGTGGGCACCGTCGGCGGACATGTCCAGGGCAAGGATTTTCTTGGTCATGGAGAGAACGGCTTCTCCCGCTATGCGGGCGCTGGCTGGGTCATAGACCCCACAAGGTCCGTCACAATGTGCTTCGGCGATGGGTGCCGGGACAAGTCGGTCCATGGCGGAAAGAAGGCGGTGGCTGATGGTCATGAATTGCTCCTTGGCAGAGGTGTCTCGGCATTAACTTCTGGCTCAGGATCAGCGTAGCCGCGGGAGCGATCCAAACGACTTGATACGGCCGCGAAGAACTCTGGACCGCTGGCGCAGCAGACACTACGAGCGCCATGGCTACTCCTTCTGAGAACTTGCGATCCGAAGGTGGTGCCTTGCGTGAGCAACAGCATCGTCAAGATGTTGAAAGACATGTTTCTCATCGGCAAGACGATCGATGACGCCGACCTCATAGAGGATTCGCAAATGCTCGGGCTTCGGCCCCTTGATCAAAACGGTGACCCCACGATTCTCCAACTCTTCAATGATCTGGCCCAGAGCCTGAGCCCCAGACGCATCCATCATCCGCAAGTCAGGTAAACGAAGAATGATTACCTCGACATCGCCGACCATTGTGAGCTCACTGAGAAAGCGCTGGACCGCCCCGAAGAAAAGAGCTCCATCGAGGCGATAGCTAACAATGTGATCCCGCCGAAGCGAGGTTGCCAACTCCGTATCCAGCAAGGGCAATGGATCAACGATCAGGGCCGAAGTCTTGGCCAGCTGGCGCAGCGCCAGAACGGCTGCAACCGCCATGCCAACCTCGACAGCCAAGATCAGATCAAGCCCGATTGTCACCACTGCTGTGACCAGCAAGATCAGGGCATCTGATCGAGTTGCTCGGATGATGGAGCGGACATTGTGGACCTCAACCATTCGCACCGCTGTGACCATGAGTACACCAGCCAAAGCCGCCAAAGGTATCTCAGCCACCAGCCCGGATCCCACAAGAACAATCCCGAGCAAGACCAACGAATGGACGATGGCTGAAAGCCTCGTCCTGGCTCCGGCTTTCACGTTTACCGCGGTGCGAGCAATCGCACCGGTTGCGGGCATTCCACCGAACAGGGGCGACACAATGTTCGCCAGACCCTGTCCAAAGAGCTCGCGGTTCGGGTCATGCCTTCCAACCCCCGCCATCCCATCGGCCACCTTGGCCGACAGAAGGCTCTCTAGTGCACCGAGCGCCGCAACAGCGAGGACAGCCCCAAAGAGGTCAGAGATCAACCGCGGAGAAAAGGAAGGGAGCGCTGGTACCGGTAGAGAATTTGGCAATTCGCCGATAACCGACAGCTCAAGATCAAGCACTCGACTGGCGACGGTCACCACCGCAACCGCCACCAAAGACGAGGGGATGCTCGGATGCAACCGGGGAGCCAACCACATGATCGCAACGACGGCGACCAGTACAAAGACAGCCGTAAGCGAGCCTCGCCCTGCGACACCTTCGACCATAGACCGTCCAGCAACAATGGCTGAGTTCTCTCCCGCTGGTCGCTGAACTCCAAGAGCCGATGGGACTTGTTGCAAAAAGATGATCACCGCGATCCCAAGGGTGAATCCTTCGACGACAGGCCACGGGATATAGGCAAGATAGCGGCCGAATCCAGCTAGGCCGGCGAGCAAAATGACGATGCCGGCGAGCAAGCCAACGGCAAAGACCGCGTCAACACCGTGTCGAGCAACGATTGGAACCAGTACCACCGTCATCGCTCCGGTTGGGCCCGAGACCTGGACGTTTGACCCGCCAAAGACTCCCGCCACAAACCCAGCAACAATGGCGGTGACGAGTCCGGCATCGGCCCCAAGACCAGAGGTGATCCCAAAGGCAAGGGCAAGTGGAAGAGCGACAACACCAACGGTGACACCAGCGATGACATCGGTCTTCCACGAGGAAGCTAAGCCGGCATAGTCACTCCTGTTCGGCATCAGCGACGCAAGCTGCGATACCAACAACCGAGCTTTCACCTGGGCGTCAAATGTCTCACGCAACGGAACCAACTCTCAGAAGAACGCAATAGGTGGACGACAACCTGGCAGTTGTTCGCTATCTGTCAGATCTTCCTTGTCCCTCCCGGAAACACCACGAGGACGGCCAAAGAGTACTGCAAACGTCTGATCGATCCACTGACCCGAACTACCTCCGATGCTTGAACCGACAGTCCTCTCCGATCGAGCTGTTCAACCTGCTCTTGGGGCGGAACCTCGCTCCACCGAATGAGGTCGAGTATTGTCTTGCAGCTATGGCTGTCCCACCCAATGATGACGTAGACCATCTCGAACGGCGCGCTTCTGAAGCCGTTGCCGAACTCGGTGGCGACATCAATCAGAATACGTTCTCGGCCGCCTTCAACTTGTTCCGTGTCTCCTCTCGACTCCTTCATGACATGGAGGTCGAGGTCCACCGGCCGCTCGGATTGTCCATAGCGGGCTTTCGAGTGTTGTTCACGGTGTGGGTCTTTGACGAGCTCGAACCTCGCCAGATCGCTGCCTTTTCTGGCGTTACCAGAGCTGCCGTCTCCGGAGTACTCAATACGCTGGAACGAGGAACGTTGATCGAACGATGTCGGGATCAGGCCGATCGCCGATTGGTTACCGTTCGTCTCACTGACTCTGGCTCAGATCTGGTCCAGACTGCCTACCGGAGTCAGAATAAGCGAGAAGCCGTGCATTTCGACGCACTTAGTGCCAACGAACTCCAGGTTTTCTCCAAGATCATGCGCAAATTATTGGCCACGCCTCTCGACACCGGGTCCGAAACCGACCAAGCGTCCACCGACGACGAAGAAACAAACTCGTTAGGGGCTTGACGACCTTGTCAGCACAATCTACGTTGGGGATTGCAAGCCAAGAGTTGTATTGATCTTGACCCGCCCACGATTGGATCCACAATGATCGAGCCAGGTTTCCACCAGCCTGACATCGAAACGATGCCTCGGCCCGAACTGGAGGCACTCCAGCTCGACCGCCTTCGCCAAACGGTCAAGACCCTGCGGGACAAGGTTCCCTTCATGGCCGAACGTCTCCGAGACGTACCCGATCCAGAGTCGTTGGACGACCTGTCCAAGATGCCTCTTCTCAAGAAGGTCGACCTCCGAGACAACTACCCATTCGGGCTGTTCGCCGTTGACCGATCCGAGCTAGCCCGAGTCCATGCCAGTTCAGGAACCACGGGCAAGCCAACTGTCGTTGGCTACACCAAGGACGATCTTGACATGTGGGCCGACTGTGTCGCCCGCTGCCTGCGAGGAGCAGGAATCGAGCCCGGTTGGATGCTCCACAATGCCTACGGCTACGGACTCTTCACCGGCGGCCTGGGTCTGCACGGTGGAGCCGAAGCTGCTGGCATCAATGTCGTCCCAGTCTCTGGTGGCAACACCGAACGCCAGCTCATGTTGCTGGACGACTTTGCTCCCGAGGCAATCTGTTGCACACCCTCCTACGCTCTGGCGCTCACCGAGCTGTTGGGCGATGAGGCCCAGGACTGCTCCTTGAAGGTCGGCATCTTGGGGGCCGAGGCATGGACTTTCGAGATGCGAGCCGCCATCGAGCGAGGTCTTGGCATAACCGCCGTGAACATCTATGGGTTATCCGAAGTCATTGGCCCCGGCGTTGCCTGCGAAACAGCAGCCAAGAACGGCTTGGTCATTATGGAAGACCATTTCTTACCCGAAATAGTCCACCCCGAGACTGGCGAACCCGTTCCTGATGGAGAAGTCGGGGTCCTGGTGCTCACCAGCCTGACCAAGCAAGCATTTCCGGTCCTGCGCTACTGGACTGGCGACCTTTGCTCCATCACTCGCGAGCCGTCCCCTTGCGGTCGAACCCATGCCCGGATGTCGCCAATTGTTGGCCGAGCCGACGACATGCTGGTCATCCGTGGCGTCAATGTCTACCCCAGCCAGGTTGAGCACACCCTGCTCAATACCGCGACCGCTTCCGGCAATCGCGCCAGTCCACACTTCCAACTCGTAGTCGACCGCGAAGGCGCCATGGACACTCTCCACATCCGGGTGGAACAAGACCAGGACAGTCCAACGGCATCAGGCAATAGTGAAACCGACGCTGAGCTGGCCAAGACCATCCAAGGCGCCATGCGCTCATCCCTCGGGATTGGTGTCACGGTGAGTATTGAGCCCTCTGGCTCGCTCCCCCGCTCCGAAGGTGGCAAGCTCAGTCGAACCATCGATCAACGACCGACGGGAACGTCACTGTGAGAAGAGCGTCATGAGAGCACGGACAGCGTCATGAGAGCATGGACAGATCTCGACGATTTTCAGACCTTCATAGATGAAGGCGGCATTGTCGAACCCAACGATGACATGCCCGATGAGTTTCGCCAGGAGGTGTTTCGGTTCGTCGAGTTTCATGCAAACTCCGAACTCATGGGCGGGCTAACCGAGCGAGACTGGATTCCAAAAGCACCAGGGCTCCGGCTCAAGCAGATTTTCCTGGCCAAGACCCAGGATGAGATTGGGCACGCACACCTGCTCTACATGGTGGCCGCTGACATGGGGGTGAAGTCGCGCAACCAGATGATCGAAGAGTTGTTCTCCGGCAAGTCTCGCTTCCACAATGTGTTCCACTACCAGGCCGTTACCTGGGCCGATCAGGTCGCCATTGCTTTTCTAGTTGATGCCGCGGCATTTGCCAGCCAGCGAGCCGTTTTCGCCGAATGCACCTACGGACCTTACAAACGAGTCCTCAAGCGAATCGTGGCCGAAGAAGGATTCCATCTCCGCCACGGTGAAGACATGTTGATGACCTTGGCCGAGGGCAGCAAGCTCCAGCATTCAATGTTCCAAGATGCGCTTGAGCGTTGGTGGTGGCCAGCTGTCCAACTATTTGGCCCCGATTCTGACCCAAACGATCCGCTCCTTAAGTGGAAGATCAAGTCCGAGCGTAACGAGACTCTCCGGACGGCCTACATCCAGAAGTTCGTCCCCCTCTTGCAGGGATATGGCTTTGAGATTCCCGATGACGAGCTTCGCTATGACGACGAAGCCAAAAAGTGGGTCACCAGTGAGATCGATTGGGAACCGTTGAAGGCAACGATGAGCAATGGTGGGCCCGATTCACGCCGACGAATTGCCGACGCAGCAACGAATTGGGCTGATACGGCCTGGGTCCGTGATGCACTTGATGCAGCAACCATCAATCGAGAGGCCGCCTAGCCCATGACCACAACAACCTCAGCTGGCCCTAGGACCTCCAGACCCTGCGTCACCGTCGACCAGGTCCGCTCCACTCTTGAGCAGGTCTTCGATCCGGAATACCCCGACATCTCGGTGATCGACCTTGGCCTGGTCGAATCAGTGGAGATCACTCCAGACGGATTCACCACTATTGGCCTCATCCCGACCTTCTCTGGCTGTCCGGCTCTGGCCATGATTGCCCAAGACGTAAGAGAGGCTGTCGAGTCTCTGGACGGCACAACCACAGTCAAGGTCCAGTGGCTGTCCAGCCCGATCTGGTCGACCGAACGCATCACCGCTGAGGCCAAGCAACGACTCTCGTCGGAATACACCGTCGTCCTGCGGCGCAAAGATGGGACCTTGCTTTGCCCTGTTTGTGGTAGCACCACCGTCCAAGACCAGAGCATGGCAGGTCCGACCCGGTGTCGCTCCATCGCTTGGTGTTCGTCGTGTCGCAACCCCGTTGAGGTCATGCGATGAACAAGACCCGACCCGGAGCACAGCAGCATCGTGAAAACAGCATCGTGAAAACAGCATCGTGAAAACAGCATCGTGAAAACATATGAAGTGTTCCTCAAGAAGGCGGGCAAGGATGAGTTTCGCCATGCCGGGGCATTGGATGCCCCCGATGACGAGATGGCCAGATTGCTGGCCCGCGAGAGTTATGTCCGACGAGGAGAAGGAGCTCAGATGTGGCTGGTCGCTCGAAGTGCCATCATCGAGGGTGAGGAGGAATTCCTATCCCCCAACTTCGACAAGCCTCATCGCCACAATGACGGCTCAAACATCGCCGCTCGACGCAAACGTAAACGCTCTGAGACAGAAGGGTTCGAGGCATGAGTGAGCTGTCCGCCGCCGCCCTCTCGTATCTGATTGCCTTTGCCGATGACGAGCACATGATTGGGGCAAGGCATACATCCTGGATCGGCATGGGCCCCTTCCTGGAGGAAGACCTCGCCTTTTGCTCCATTGCTCAGGATGAACTCGGTCATGCTATTGCCCTGTATGAACTGGTTGTCGACAGCTTCGGATCTTCATCAGAATTGGTCACTCCTATCGACCATTTCGCCCTGCTTCGCCCGGCCGCTGACTACCGGTCGTGTTCTCTAGCCGAGGCTGCGTGTGATGACTGGCAGGATGCTCTGGTCCGCCATTGGCTCTATGACCGGGCCGAAGAACTTCGATGGGCAGCGCTTGCCGACTCATCCAACCCGGCCTTAGCTGCCATTGCTTTGCGTTCGGAACGGGAAGAGGTTTTTCACCGAGCTCACGCCGAATCGTTCATGAGTCGGATCGCCAGTTCTGGCAACGCCAGCTCCATCGCCCTGATAACTGACTCAATCCAGCGACTCCTACCGTTGGGCGACGGCCTATGGGATCCGCCAGATGCCGAGGCCGACGCCATCGCCGAGGGCTTTGTCACCGAATCATCGGCGTCAATGGCAAGCAAGTGGAAGCAGGACATAGCCCAAGACATACAGAAGTGGAATCTGCCGGTCGGCCTGGAGATACAGATCTATCTCAACGAAGCTGCGCCTTCAGCCTCCTCCTTCGGAGACCGCCTGCAGCGAAGCGAAGGATTCGACCAATTCCTAACCTCACTCCAGGCCGTCATTTCCCTAGATCCCGAAGCTGAGTGGTAGCTGCGCTCGGCTGCCGGTCACCAAGCAGCGACTCTCGAATCCGACATCAATAAACCAACCATCACACCGCCCCGACCAATACCCAATAGAAAGTCTGTCCATGCCTTCACTTACCGAATTCTGCAAAATCTCCGCCAAACTAACCTTCGCTCCCATCGGCAAACTGGCTGGCGGGATGCGCGTTGACCTTCCCTTCACCGGAACCGCTACCTCCAGCCATTGGGACGGCGAGCGACCAGTGACCGGGACTGACTATGTCACCGTCCGCAAAGATGGGTCCCAAGAACTGAACATCCGCGGCCAGATTGGAACGGGCAAGGATGTTGTTGCCTACACCGCCGCTGGCCGAGGCGACGCCGATGGTGCCCGAGAACTATTCTTGTTCGAAACAGCCAATGAAGACCTTGCTTGGCTGAACAATGCCGTAGGTGTCGCCATGGGAGCAGCCGAGGGCGATGCCCTGGAGCTCACCGTCTACATCGCAACCAGCTGATCCCGGATCATTTCGTGACCAACGCGAAGCCATCTGAGTCATGTGTCCTGCTCTCAATCGACAACGGATTGGCCGAGATCACCCTCAATCGTCCCGAGGTGATGAACAGCCTGGATGACCAGATGGTCCAGGACTTCCACACCGTGCTCGGGACAATCGAAAATGATCCGACCGTCCGGGCCGTTGTGATCACCGGTGCCGGGCGCGGCTTTTGTGCCGGGCGCGATCTCTCCAATGCGTCACCGCTGGAGGAAGACGCAGCCCAGATACTAAGCCAGGTCTTCAATCCGTTGGTCCTTCGCATACGGGATCTGACCGTTCCTACCTTTGCTGCGGTCAACGGTGCCGCTCTTGGGGTGGGATTCGGCATCGTCATGGCCTGTGATGTAGTCACTGTTAGTGAGCGTGCTCGTCTCGGTTCGCCATTTGCCGCCATTGGTTGTGTCCTCGATTCGGGTGGACATCGCGCCATGGTCGAACGAATCGGCCCTCATAGAACCCTCGACCTCATCTACACGTCGAGACTTCTCTCGGGAGCCGAAGCGGCCGAAATGGGATTGGTCAACTACTCGATGCCCAGTGACCGGCTGCTTGAGGCCGTTCGATCCAAAGCCTCAACCGTTGCTCAAGGTCCAACAGCTGCCTTTGCTAAGTCCAAGGCGATCGTGCGGTCGATTCTCGACGAGGGACACTCCGCCAAAGTCTCAATGGGCCTGGAAGCAAACGCTCAGGGTGAACTTGCGGGTGATCCCGACTATGTTGAAGGAATCTCTGCCTTCATCCAAAAGCGTCAACCGAATTTTATTGGACGATAGCTGTATCGGACGTACGGCGCTCGACATAGCCGCGGAGGTCACCGGCAGCCATCGGCCGCGAAAAATGGAACCCCTGCACCCTGATCACATCGCTGGCACGCAGAAGCTCCGCTTCTTTTGGACTCTCCACTCCCCCAACAAAGACCTCAATCCCACGGGTTGAGGCCGCAGCAAGGATCACAGGCAGGCTACCGCTATCAGCGGATGTAGCCCTGGCTCGGAGATCTGCGGTCATGATGGACCGATGCAGCTTGACTCCATCGAAGTCCATCTGGAAGAGCTGAGCCAGGTTGGTGGCTCCCCGACCGAATTGGTCAATAACCACCCGAACCCCGGTGCTACGTAACGCGGCCATCGTCCGATGGGCCCGTTCATGATCGTCGTAGATCGTTGACTCTTCCCGCTCCAGAACCAAGCGGTCAGCCGCTAGACCGACAGAACCAAGAACCCTCTTGACCCGGCGAGCAAAGCCCGAATCCTGGAACAGCTGAGAGCTCACATTGACACTCAGGAACCAGGAGCCAGCATCGGCAACCGCCTCATCCCCCTCAGGGTTAGACCATCGAGCGAGCTGAGTCGCCCCGGTCTCAAGACTCCATTCATCAATGATCCCGAGTAGCCCAAGCTTGTCGGCCAGGGGAAGAAAATCTCCGGGACTGATCAATCCCTGAGTTGGGTGCAACCACCTGACGAGGGCCTCAACCCCGACGATTTTTGATTCGCTACCTTCGAGTAGCTGGAGAATCGGCTGGTAGTGAATGACCAGCTCGCCGTCGCTAACAGCAGCACGTAGAGCCGCCTCCTGAGTCTGGCGGTTGATCGTCACCGTCGGCATTGCCTCGTCATACTTCACAAAGCTCAGATCTTGTTCCGACTTCGCCTGGTACATGGCCTCGTCAGCCCGTCGTAGCAAATCGTCTACAGAAGCTGTGTCCAATGCGTTCGGATCAGCCAAGGCAAGGCCGATGGAGGCGCGGACCTCATGGGTGACTCCCAGAATTGTTGTCGGCCGGTTGAGAGCTTTTGCGTAGCGTCGCGCCGCGACCTCGGCTCCGTCTGCTTGGGTGATCTGCTCACAGAGGATGACAAACTCATCCCCGCCAATTCTGGCCACAGTATCGGTGTCTCGGGACGTATGTCGCAGCCGATCAGCGACCTCAATCAGCATCCGGTCACCGGCCTCATGCCCATGGTTGTCATTGATTGACTTGAACTCGTTGAGATCAACAAACATTACCGCCAGCTGTTGTCCACTCTGTTGTGAACGCTCGATAGCTTGCGCCAGTTGCTCAACCAGATTGGCCCGATTGGGCAGGCCTGTGAGTTCGTCAAAGAGCGCCCGGCGATGCAGCTCGACCCGTGTCCTTCGTTCTTCGGAAATATCTTCGATCTGGACAAGCACCCTGGAAGCTCCCGTTGTCGCTGACAAGAAGCTGATGGACTCACGTACCCATATTGCTGCACCGTTGCGGTCTCGATAGCGACGCTCACTCTGAGCAGCGTCCGCACCAGCGAGAATTTGTTCAATAAGGTCGCCAACAACGAGACTCTCCGTCTGGTCAACCAGATCTAGAAGCCGGACTGACTCCAATTCCTCGCTGAGATACCCAAACATGCTGGCAAAACGCGGGTTGGCCAGCGCAATCATCCCATCAGCATCCAGCTCAACAACACCAACCGGGGCGTGGCTGAAGCTCGCCTCGAACCGGTCAATGGTTACCTGGTGCTCGATCTCGGAGAGCTCCTTGGCGATTGCTCGACGATCGAAGCGACGGAGTATCTGGTAGACAGCGCTTGCGACTAGGACGGTGAGGAGACCTCCAGTAGCAGTCAAGTAGCCGACCTGAGCTGGTGACCATGTTGCATAGTCAGCCACGGATCCTGGACTGGACCGAGTCAATACCCGACTGTCCTGACCGAAAAGCTGGAGATCTCGCACACCAAGCAAGCTGCGTTCTGAGAGTGATGAATAGATCTGATGATCACGCTCGGTGTGCTCGGCGGGGACCGAGCTTGCTGGAAGCGCACTCGTAAGTCCCTCGATGCTCACCATGACATCTGACCCAACATCGGCCTCCAAGGCCACCTGGTCCAAAATGATGGTGATTGAGTGATCTGGATTCGCCGTATTGAAACGCCGATAGGTGAGCATATTGCTCCAACGACCCTCGGTGATCATGGTGATCCCACTGGTCACGATTGGCAGGGGATGGATCGGCTGAAGCCCATCGGGCAGAATCAACTGGCGATCACCGGCATTACTGTATTCGATCGCTCGAATCGACGGGCCGCGTTGAAAAGCCTGGAGCGAGCTAAGGGTGTCTCGAACTCGCCCCTCATCACCGTTGGTGAGAAAGAGAGTCTCAATCAAACCATCAACGCGATCACCCTCTGCCTGCAAGCGATCGACCTCGTGATCACTGACGTTGGCGAACCCTTGATAGATCTCCTGGCGCGCCGCTGAACGCTCTTGTGCAAACAGATCGGCTCGGTCGGCGGCTATTTGCAACGTCAAGAAGAAGCCGCCAACAATGACGACCGCGGGGAGAAGACGGAGCATTAGCGTCCAACGCATTCGTCACCAGTCGACCAGCGGCAGTCAGTTACAAGCAGATTGGGAGAATTAGGTCAGACTACCCAGGTGAACGCCAAGGGGCCATCACCGCAGGATTTTCTGACACCAGGAGGATGTTTCGGGGACTAGTCGACGCTGATTTCGTCGGAGAAGTCGGCGCCGAGATAGGCGGCGATGACGTCCGGATTGGCCTGAATCTCATGAGGGAGGCCAGTTCCAATTGGTTTTCCGAAGTCGACGACCAGAATGCGGTCGGCAATGTCCATAACCAACCCCATATCGTGTTCGACCAGAATCATGGAAATGCCAAGCTCTTCCCGGATATCCAGGATGAACCGTGCCATATCTTCTGTTTCTTCCAGGTTCATGCCAGCCACCGGCTCGTCCAGCAGCAATAGCTCTGGATCCATGGCCAGGGCTCGTCCGAGCTCAACCCGCTTCTGAATGCCGTAGGGCAGCAGAGCTACCGGGTGCTTGCGCCACTCGTTGATCTCCAGGAAGTCGATGATGTCTTCGACCCGTTCCCGGTTCTCCATCTCTTCCTTCTTGGCTGGACCAAGCCACAACATGCCGGTGAGCCAATTGTTCTTCATCCGGATATGTCGACCGGTGAGAATATTGTCAATCACCGTCATCTGACCGAAGAGGGCAATGTTCTGGAACGTACGAGCGATACCGAGGCGGGCTACAGCATCGGGACGTTCGCCCATGATGGACTTGCCCTTCCATCGGATGTCACCTTCTTGGGGCCGATAGACCTGGCTGATGCTATTGAAAATCGAGGTCTTGCCAGCACCGTTGGGGCCGATGACAGCGAACAATTCGCCTTCATTGACATGAAAGCCAACACCATTGATGGCGGTGACACCACCGAAACGCAGGGTGATGTCTTCGACCTCGATGAGCTTGGATACGTCTGAAGAATCAGTACTCATGACGCCCACTTCTTCCTGCGCTTGTAGTGTTTCACGTCCCGGAACGACTTGCGTTCGCCGGTGTCATCACCGTGAAGACCAAGGTAGAACTCCTTGACGTCATCATCAGCCAGGAGCTTCTCACCACTACCGTCCATCACGATCTTGCCGTTCTCCATGACATAGCCATAGTCGGCAATGGACAAGGCCATCATGGCATTCTGCTCGATCAACAGGATGGACGTGCCTTCACTATTGATCAGCTTGATCACGTCTCGGACCTGTTGCACCAGTAAGGGGGCGAGGCCCAGTGAGGGCTCATCCAGAATCATGAGCTTGGGTTCGGCCATCATGGCTCGACCAATGGCCAGCATCTGCTGCTCGCCGCCAGACATGTAGCCTGCCAGCTGCTTGTTTCGCTCGAGCAGACGAGGGAACAGCTCCATCACCCGGTCATAATTCTTCTTGGCATTGGCCCGGTTGGTGAAGGCCCCGGTTGCCAGGTTCTCATCGACGGTCAGTTCGCCAAAGCAACGGCGACCCTCCATAACCTGGGAGATTCCAGCTCGCACGATGCCCGACGGCTTCAGATGGGTTATATCCTGCCCGTTCCACATGATGGAGCCCTTGGTGGCCTTGCCCTCATGATTGTCAAGGAGGCCGGTAACGGCTCGGGCCGTTGTTGTCTTTCCTGCTCCATTTGAACCAAGAAGCGCCACGACGCTGCCGTCAGGGACCTCGATGGATAGGCCGCGTAGAACGAGGGCGACCTCGTTGTAGACGACCTCAAGGTTGCTGATCTCAAGCACCGTTCTGGGCTCCTTGTGAAGAGTGAATCTGGGAAGAACAAAGACTGAACCCGGGTCGGGGGCAACACGCCCCCGACCCAGAATTCATGACGACTTGCTAATTGCCTAGATGCAAGGTCCGTCAAATACGTAGTCCCGAGCGACGTCGGAGACGAATGGGCCCTTGTGGACGGGGAGGCCGGTACCACCGGTTCCTGCGCTCACAGGCTGGATGTCGAAAGCGTCAAGAGATACATCAAAGATGTAGGTCTCACGAACGACAGACTCGTTGTAGTCTCCGGCCCACCCCTGGTTGGGGGAAATGCCCTTGAAGTCGACAACAACTTCCTTGGAGGCTGCAACCATTCCGGCACGAGTCATGTCGCCATTGGCGGCGGCCTGCTCGAGGATGGTTTGGACAATCATGCCCTCCATCCACCCGGTTACATAGCCATCGGCCAAAGCAATGTCAGGACGAAGCTCATTGAATGCTTCAACCATCTCGCCCATGCCCTCAGAGTCTCCAACATTCCAAGGAAGGTTGAAGCCGGACTGCCAGTAATACTCATCAAAGGCAGGGGCAAGGTCGCCACCGAGGTGGAACAGGTAGTTGAAGGACGGCAGGTTGCCGGACCACTGAGCGGTCATGCCACCAGCAACGGCGTTACCGAAGATGTCAGCAGTTTCGCCTGGAGTCAAAGTCACCCACACCATGTTGGCGTCAGAAGCAAGCAACTGGGAAACAATCGCGGTGCGATCGTCGCCAGCAACTTCGCCCTTGGCGTTGTAGACAACCTCGATACCGAGTGCCTCAGCAGCAATCTCTGCACCAACGTGGCCGTCTTCGCCGTACTCGCCGGGGCGAGAAATGATGGCAAGCTTTGGAGTATCTCCGGCTTCGGTGACCAGATCATTGAGGAAGGAGACGCCATTCATTGCTTCGACACAATAGGTGGCACCCTTCTCCAAGATATTGGCCCCAATCTCGGGATCTGGCCATAGGGAGGCCCAGCTCAACGGGATGACAAGCATGTCATCGTCGATGGCATCTTCAGCGATGGCAGCAGTAATAGGGGAACCAGTGTTCTCGGAGATGATGACAACACCATCTTCGCTCTCTTGAGCAAGAACGCCATAGTTTTCGATGCCCTTGTCGGTGGCGTAGCCACTGTCCAGGATGGTCATCTCAACCTGACGGCCGGCGATTCCGCCATTGGCATTGACGGTCTCCCAGTACACGGTCTGACCTTCAACGATTTCTGATACCAGCGAACCGAATGGGCCAGAAAGGTCGGGGTTAAGCCCAACCTTGATGACGTCATCGGTCACACCGAAGTCAACAACGATGTCGTCCATCACTTCACCAGCTTCGGTGGCCTCAGGCTCCGTTGTCGCTGTCTCTTCTTCTTCCATAGCTTCGGTGGTTGCCGACGTCTCATTGTCGTCGCCTCCGCCATCACTACTGTCACTGCTACCGCAGGCACTGGCCACTAGACCAAATGCCATGAGTAACGCAAGCAAGCGCTTGATTTTCATAGGATTCCTCCCCTTGTGTTTCGTTCTCCCGACGGGTGCCGGGATTGCGATCTATATTTCTGAACTATCTGAATGGAATGTTGTAGCCGATCAGCTAGTAGCTAAAGGGCCATCCCTTCCAATAGTTACGAAACTTCAACCAAATACCAAACAGGCCATGCGGTTCGAATATCAAGAAAACCACGATCAAGACGCCGTAAATGACCGGATTCCAGAGGAACACGCTCATGGGCCAACCAGGTGCAGTCGGCGAGGTAGACACTGGGCCGAAGTCACCTTGCTGCCCGCTGGTAAGCAAGAAGTTGGCGATGGTGCTGATGACGCCGCCAGAGTCAAGCTCACCGGCAAGCCACCCTGTTAGGCGCTCGACGACCTTGGGCAAGAGCTCAACAAAGGTAACTCCGAGCATGGTGCCCGCAATGGTGCCTGCGCCACCAATCAACAAGATGGCCACGAATTCAACCGAAAGCAACAAGCTGAAGTCAATGGGAGAGACTCGGCCTTGGTAGGAAGCCCACAGGGCTCCGCCGATACCGGCGTAGAACGAGCTGATGGCGAAACCAATTCGCTTGTAGTGCTGCTCGGGTACTCCCATGACCTCGGCAGCAACGTCACGATCCCGAATGGCCTGAAGCGCTCGGCCCGTCCTGGTTCGAACCAGATTCTTGGCAAAGGCCATCATCACTAGCAAGATGGCGAACAGGAAGAAGAACTGCTTTTGTTCTTCGGTGAGATGGATGAGTCCGAACCACTTGCCGTCCTCGTTCAAGTCGATGGACGGTGTTTCTTCCTTCCACAGGCGGATGTCGAGCTTTGGCCACTTGCGGCCTGACTCATAGTCACCGGCATACTCCGGAAGCATTCTGGCAATATGCAGCCCGATAAAGGTCAGGCCAACGGTGACAATGGCTAGATAGAGCCCCCGAACCTTGACCGCAGCGGGCGAAACCAGAATGCCAACCAGTGCGGCCAGCACACCAGCCATTGGGAGCCAGATCCAGATTGGTAGACCAAGGCCACACTCGCCGGCTGACTCCAGGAGGCCGAGGTTCTCATGGAAGGGGATACAAGCTTTGGCGCCACCGTCGCCCTTGCCACCTAAGGCAACCGCGGTGTAGGCACCGACGCCCATGAAGAATGCATGTCCGAGGGAAACCTGACCGGTGACACCGGTCAAGATGTTGTACCCGAGGGCGGCGATGGCGAAGGGAATCACCAGGGTGAATGGGGCAAGCCAGGTGGCCCCAAACAACCAGTTTGGAATGGCAGCTGCTGCTCCATTGCCCAAAACCATGAGGGTGATGAACAAGAGGGCGAAGGCAGCCGCACCCTTTTGCCACCAGGTTGGAAAGATTGCTGAGTCCTGTTCGTAGGACGTGCGTAGATGTGGTCGACCGAAGCTCATGGACTCAGACCCTCCGGATTTCTTCGGTACCAAACAGTCCGTAGGGTCTCACCAACAGCACGATCAGCATGACCAGGTACGGCACAATGGTCGAATACCCAGCGCCCAAGATTTTGGTCCACTGAGACAAGTATTGACCGGCGAACACTTCCGCACTGGCGATCATCAGGCCTCCGTATAGCGCTCCGGGAATCGAGTCCAGACCACCAAGAATGATGACAGGCAACACCCGGAATGCGAGTATCGGGTGGATCTCCTGGCTGACCGTTCCTTGTGGCGGGAACGGACCCATCCCGTAGAAGATGGCGGCGACGGTGACCAGAGCAGCACCGAGGCCCCAGGCAATAGAGAACACCCGGCCAACATTAATGCCCTGCGCTTGGGCCGCTTCCTGGTCAAAGGCCACCGCTCGCATAGCCACGCCAAAGCGTGAGCGGAAGAAGAAGTTGACGGCGCCGAAACAAACCGCAGCCGCAATCATGGCAGCGACGTAGGACTTGGGAATTCCCGCATCGAAGAGCTTCCACTGCTCCAGCTTCCACGGAACACCCAGGGTTCGGGCGGCTTGCGAAGTAGCGTCACGGTTGAAGGGCCCAATGGCGGTCTCTAGGCCAAGGGTGATGACGGCCATGGAGAACAAGGGCTGGCCGACCATTGGTCGAATGGCGACCCGTTCCAAGATCATTCCCATGATGGCAGCGAAGATCAGAGCAAAGAAAAGGTTGATAAGCCAACGAGGGATGCTGGGATCAGTTCCCGCTGCCGGAGCCAGTGGATTGCTCCACGGCATGAACGGCAGACCACCATCGTTGATCATGATTGACATGAACAAGGCGCCTGCCATGGCCATGCCGCCGGAGGCGAAGTTCAGGACTTGTGTTCCCTTGAAGACAATCACGAAGCCAATACCCATGATGGCGTAGATGGAGCCAAGTGCTAGCCCCTTCACCAGGGTTTGCAGGAAGATTGGGAAGAATCCCGATGAATCCTGGGCCAGTAGTAGAAGGTCACCCATTAGTACATGTCCTCCACCAGGTCGCGGAACGCATCTTCAACTGCTGATCGTTTCAGTTTCTGGGTTGCGGTGAGCTCTCCATCTTCATGGTCAAGTTCTTTGGGAATCATTCGGAACTTCTTGATTCCTTCCACTCGAGAGAATTTCTCATTGGCTCGCTCGACCTCGGCTTCCACCATGGCGATGACTTCGGGCTTCTCCGTCAGGTCCCGGTAGGTGGTGTAGGAGATGTTCTCCTTCGTCGCCCAGTTCCCGACCGTTTCCAGCTCGATAGCGATCAGGGCAGTCAGGTACTTGCGCCGGTCACCAATGACCATGGCCTCATTGATGAAGGGGCTGGTCTTGAGCACATTCTCGATCTCCGACGGTGAAATGTTCTTACCGCCAGCGGTGATGATGATGTGTTTGATCCGATCAACGATCTTGATGTGGGTGCCGTCCACCCACTCGGCAACGTCGCCGGTCATGAGCCAGCCGTCTTCGGTAAAGGTTTCTGCGGTCTTGTCTGGCTTTCCCCAGTAGCCGGCAAACACTCCCGGATGCTTGGTCTGGATTTCGCCTGTTTTTTCATCAATCCGGACCGAGTCCTTGATACTGGGATAGGCCTCGCCAACGGAGCCGAGCTTGTTACGACCAGCCATATTCAGGGTGGCGACGGCGGCGTTCTCCGTCATGCCGTACAGCTCATAGACGTTGATGCCAATGCCGAGGAAGAACTGCAGGATCTCTGGGGCGATGGGAGCTGCTCCGGTGCCAGCCCAGCGGCAGCGACGGAGGCCAAGGCGTTCGCGCAGCGAGCGGTACATGAGGAAGTAGCCAAAGAAGTAGGCGATCCTGGCGCCGATTGGCCAGTTACCACCATTGGCTGCCCGTTGGCCGCCAATCCACATGGCCAGCTTCATGAGTGGCCTGAAGAGGACCTTCTTCAGTGGGCTTGCGTCATTGCCCTTGATCATGGTGACGGCGTGTAGCTTTTCCCAGACTCGAGGAACAGCGAAAAAGAGGGTCGGCTGGATCTCACGCAAGTTGGCGTTGAGGGTGTCTATCCCTTCGGCGAAGTTGAGAACGACCCCAAAGCCAACCATGTGCCAGGTGGAGAAAATTCGCTCAGCAACGTGGCACAGGGGCAAGAAGGTGAGGACCGAGTCCTTGGGGCTCGGGAGCTTGCGGCCACGGGTCCGTTCTGGGGTGCCGCCAATAATCTCGATAGCAAAGTCGGCGTTGCCATTGTTGAGCATGGCCCCCTTTGGGGGGCCAGTTGTTCCGGAGGTGTAGACGAATGTCATCACATCATCGGCCTGAGCAGCGGCCATTCTGGCCTGGACTGCTCCCGGGTTGGCGGCGCTGTACTCTCGCCCCAGGACAAGGAAGTCTTGCCAGTCCATCAGCCGCTCATCGGGATCACGGCGAATACCGCGCGGCTCAAGGTAGATCAGCTTTTGCACATTGGGATAGGCGGCTGCAGGAAGGTCCAGCACCTTGTCCGCTTGTTCTTGGTCCTCGACCATGTGGATCTTAGCTCCACAGTCATTGAGGGTGTACTCGACCTCGGCGTGGGGGTTGGTTGGGTAGTGCCCAACCGTGATGCCGCGGATAGCCACGGTGGCCAGATCGAGGATCACCCATTCTGGTCGATCCTCGGAGTGGATCGAGACTCGATCTCCGACCTCAACTCCAAGTGCCAACAGCCCGTTGGCAGCATCAAGAACCGTATCCCAAACCTCACCCCAGGTGAGCTCGTTCCAGACCCCCAGGTCTTTGTCTCGCATTGCTACCTGGGTCGGGGCCTTCTTGGCCCACTCCTGAGCACGCGAGGCAACGGTGCGGTACCCGGTACCGGAGGATTGCACAGACGGGTTTTCGGCAACAGCAACCATGATCTCCCCTTCAACAGTCGTGACGCACGACACACTCTACAGACGAAGCAGGCAGACTAGCCAGGTCTTCGACAGAGAATCAAGACGAACGAGAAATAGTCGCCGTTCCGACCATCAAGTCCTTGACGATCTCGCGAAGAACCGACTCCGGTCAATCAAATCGACTAGACGCAGCCAGACGAGAGTTACTCGTCAGTAACCAGCGGTAACACTGACTAAACCCTCAAGTTCTCGACCAGTCCTCAGGTTCGCGACATTGCTACGAACGTGATCAGCCAGCAACGGAACGCCCATTTCGGGGGTGTTTCCAATGTGAGGCGTGATGATGACTCGTGACTCAGCCCATAGTTCGTGACCATCGGGTAGTGGTTCAGGGGCAGTTACATCCAAGGCCGCACCCCCGATGGTTCCCGCCCGCAAGGCGCGAAGAAGCGGGTCAACTTGTACATGCCCACCACGAGCAACATTGACCAGCCAGCCATGGTCGGCCATGGCTGCTAGTTCGGCTTCCCCGATCACCCCATGTGTCGTGTCAGTCAAGGCCAGAGCCAGGACGACCAGATCGGCGTCGGCCAGTCCATGAAGCCGGTCGTCCAGGGCCAATGTCCTGTTGGCACCGGCGAGTGGATCGGCCCTGCGACGAATAACCGTGATCTCACAATCAAACGGTGCCAAAAGCTTGATCAATTCCTGGGTGATGCCGCCAGCACCAAAGATGGTGACCTTGCCCCCAAAAAGATTGTGGCCCTCCGGCGCGGACCAGGTCGTGGCCGGGACATAGGTGGTAAGACCCCGCAGGCCGGCCAAACCCAGCATCAAGGCGTGCTCAGCCACTGGTTTGGAGTACACGCCCCGGGCACAAGTCCAGGTGAGGTCTTCGGTTAGGTAGGGAACAAAGGGTTCGATGCCAGCAAAAGGAAGGCTCACCCATCGAAGGTTTGGACCCCGATCCAACATTGCTGGCAGGTCATCAGGATTGTGCGCGTCGGCCCAGATCAGGGCCTCAGCTTGCTCAACGGGAACAAGCTCTCCTCCCCCTTCAGCCACCGCGACCTCAATTGATTCAAACCGACCCGACTTTGGCTCGACGGCAATCAAGGGGGTCACCATCAACAACCAGCCTGCAGGGCTTGGGCAAGGTCGGCCAGAATGTCAGCCTCGTCTTCGATACCAACCGAGAGCCGAACCAGATCATCTGGAACCTCTAGCGGTGAGCCTTCGGCCGAGGCGTGAGTCATGACTCCGGGGTGCTCGATCAGCGACTCGACGGCACCAAGAGACTCGGCCAAGATGAACAACTCGGCAGACTCGATGATCCGAATGGCAGCGTCTCGACCGCCCGCTGCCCGGAAGCTCACCATTCCTCCAAAGCCGGACATCTGCTTCTTGGCAATTTCGTGCCCGACGTGACTGGCCAGTCCTGGGTACATCACTTGAGCAACGGCCTCATGACCATCCAGAAGGTCAACCACGGCTGCAGCGTTGGCCAGGTGTCGGTCCATACGCACGGCCAAGGTCTTAGCCCCACGCAAGGTGAGGTACACGTCCCAAGGTCCACGAACCGCACCGACCGAGTTCTGGATAAACCGCAGGTGGGTGTCGATCTGGGCCTCATTGGTGGCAACGAAACCTCCAACGGTGTCGCTGTGGCCGCCCAGATATTTGGTAGTCGAATGCACCACGATGTCCGCGCCATGGTTCAGCGGCTGTTGCAAGTACGGGGTGGCGAAGGTGTTGTCGGCAACCAAGAGGGCGCCATTGTCGTGAGCAACCTTGGCCACCGCGGCAATATCAAACACATTCAGGAGTGGATTGGTCGGGGTTTCCAGCCAAACAATCTTGGTCTTGTCTAGCCAGCTGACTGCAAGCGCCGCAGGGTCAGTCAGGTCATGGGCTGACCAGGTGATGCCAGCCTTGCCAAAAACCTTGGAGATGAGCCGGAACGTTCCGCCGTACGCGTCATTGCCGATGACCACATGATCGCCAGGATCCAACATTCGAAGGATGGCATCCTCAGCGGCCAAGCCGGAGGAGAAGTCAACCCCAAAGGATGCTTCTTCCAGCGAGGCAAAGGCCCGCTCCAAGGCGGTGCGGGTCGGGTTGCCGGTCCTGGCGTATTCGTAGCCCGAGTGCTTGCCAACGGCATCTTGAGCAAAGGTTGAGGTCTGGAAGACGGGGACCGTTACCGCTCCGGTGATGGGTTCGGGATCCTGCCCAACATGGATGGCCCGGGTACTGAAGCCAAAGCTCGGCTTCTCCTCTGGTGATGTGTTGTCGGGAGTAGTACTCATGCATTGCTTCTTTCAGAGAGGAAGGACAAGACGTCGGCGCGGGCAAGGACAGTTCGGGGTCGGCCGCCGTCAAGAACAAGCAAGGCCGAAGCGAGGTCCAACAGTTGGACAACCATCTCGACCGATTGGCCAATACCAATGGTCGGCAGACGAGGACTCATGACCTCCTCAACGGAGCGATCAAGAACACCGCCATCGCTGAAGGCCGCTTCCATGATCCTGAGCTCATCAATGGAGCCCATGACCTCGGCTGCGGCCAACGGCATCTCATTCTTGGCCACCGGCAACTGAGACACATCGTGTTCTCGCATCAGCGCTACGACCGAGCGAACCGAGTCGTCGGGCTTGGCGTACAGCAGGGGCGGAATGTCTCCGTGACGCTGGGCCAGAATGTCTCGAACGACTGGCCCGTCTTCGCTCAAGAAGCCAAAGCCTGCCATCCATTCATCATTAAAGACCGTTGACAGGTAGCCGCGACCAGAATCCGGGGTAAGGACAACAACCAGGTCGTCCTTTGTGAGGCCGCGGGCCACTTCGAGTGCGGCGTACACCGCCGTACCACCAGACCCACCAATGAGGATGCCCTCTTCTTCAGTCACAGTTCGTGCCATCAGGAAGGAATCAAGGTCAGACACTGGAACAACCCGGTCAACTACCTCCTGGTGATAGGTGGTCGGCCAGAAATCCTCGCCAACGCCTTCCACCAGGTAGGGCCGTCCCGAGCCGCCGGAGTAGACCGATTGGTCGGGATCTCCTGCAATGATTTGTATGTCGGGGTTCTGTTCCTTGAGATAGCGGCCAACTCCACTGATGGTGCCCCCGGTGCCTGCCCCGGTAACAAAGTGGGTGATTTTCCCGTCGGTCTGACGCCAAATCTCGGGTCCCGTCGACAGGTAGTGGGCCTCTGGGTTCCAATTATTGTCGTACTGATTCGGACGGAAGGAGCCGGGAGTCTCTGCCACCAACCGCTCAGCGGTGGAGTAGTAGGAAGCTGGGTCCTCCGGAGCAACTGCTACTGGGCAGACAATCACCTTCGCCCCGTACGCCCGCAGAAGGTCGACCTTCTCTACGCCGACCTTGTCGGTACACACAAAGATGCACTTGTAGTCGCGTTGAGCAGCCACGATGGCCAGACCAACTCCGGTATTGCCAGACGTCGGTTCGATGATGGTGCCGCCAGGCTTGAGCAGGCCATCTCGTTCGGCAGCATTGATCATGGCCAAAGCGGCCCGATCCTTGGATGAGCCGCCCGGGTTATATGTCTCGTATTTCATGACCACTGGGCAGTCAATGCCCCGGGTGATTCGTCGCAAGCGAACGAGCGGCGTGTTGCCAATGAGGTCAAGGACTGAGTCGGCTATCTCCATCCTGCCAACCTACCCAGCCGAAGCGCCGTGAAGGCGAAACCTCAGCTGGTTGCCGCCAGAAGTTGAACCGTTGCTGGCATCGCCACCGCAGGCTCGGGCTTGGTTTGCAAGTCTCCAGCACCCAGATCGACGGCTTCGGCAATGCGATAGCGACCCGACGGGTCCTGGACCAACCAGAGCATGCCGTGACGCCGTTCGGCGGGACGGATACCGACCAATTCGGCGTGAGCATTTATCAGACGTCGCTCGGGGTGGTCAACCGTGATAGCTAGCGTCACCGGTGATTCATCGTTGACGGCGGTGACCTTCACGAGTTCAGGCCCTTGGCCAATGATGCTTAGGCCTGCGGTGCGGAGTCGCTGATTGTGGTTTTCAAGTTCGGTGAACAATGGTGTGTCAGAGACAAAGACTGTTTCCAGCTCAGCATCACTTGGATCGGTTTGGAATGCGAACTCTGCCCGCAAGAGCCCCCCAACAATCCGCCGCCATTCGGGAGAGAGCCGTTCTTCGGCGAACGTCGCGGAAAGGGGACGACCGATTGGAAGCATCTCTCGCCACTTGAATCCGGCTTTTGTCTGCACGTCACTTGTCCCTGATCCGGACCGCGTCATGTCCGGGTTGTCCAGGTCGATCGGTGTTGAGTCGCCAGCCAATCGAACTTCGAGTAACGCCGATGCGTTCGCGAGGACCCGAGGATCGGCATCCTTGGCCGATCGGAACAAGGCCGGGTTGCCCGCAAATTCCGTCCCGACAATTCGTTGGCCGAGTACAACTGGACGCAAGAGCCAGGTGCCAATCATCATCTCAACCACAACAGCCGCGGCAACCGCAACGCCGAGTCGACGAGCAATCTCTAGATCTCCGGCCAGGAATCCGAGCCCAACAAGGGCCGTGACTCCCAGCCCGAACATTGCGGCTCGTCCCTCTCGATGCAGGGCCAAAGTCACTAGCTCATTGCGCTCATCGGCCAGCGTTTCGGAAACCTCGTCACCGACATCTGCCACGAGCCCATCTGTCGCGAGGCTAGGTGTAAGGCCTGTTTCTAGACCTGCCGCGATACGACGAACGAAGCCGATCTCAAACAGTCCAATTCCGACACTCAGTACCAGGACTGCGACCTGGAGTTCTGAGGCGCCAACGTCGCCAGCTACAACCCGGTAGACGCCGAGAACGGCCCCAAGCCCAAGGAAGCGCAGGGCAACAGTGGCCGCAGCCATTCGCAGGTCACCGACAAGAACCAGAATGGCTAGCCCGCCCGATACTGCGAGCAATACAATCATGACCCAGAGACTGCGGTTGGCGCTGGCGGCTACGAGTGCGGCCTCTACCGGAGCTCCACTCAGCTCAATGGCAAACACTTCGCCTCCCGATGTTTCCAGTTGGCGGATCAGATTCTGGGCAGCCTCAGAGCGGGCCGTGACTGTTGGGGTCACGATGGCCACGGTGACGTCGTCTTGAACAAAGAGGGTCGAATCGGTTTCAGCCACCAATTGCCCAGCAACGAAACGGCCGGCCGAGGTTTGCACCCAGCCAACGGTTTGCAATTCGGAGACCGAGGCTGACCAGGCGGAGATTTCCGTACCACTGGCGGTGCCGGGAATTTCAGCCAGGATCGCCGAACTCGGATCGCCACCAAGCTCGATGAGCTGTTCAGATACCCGTCGAGCGGAGACTCCCGGTGACAAGGCAGACTCATCCAACAGGCCCGAACTTGGCACCCGGATGGCAAAGAGCCCGAGCCCAAGAAGGAAGCAGGCAAAGCCGCCAAGAACCGCGATGGGAAAGTCGCGGCCGTCAGGAAGCTCGGAGCTAAAGAGTCCTTCGTCGTTACTCGGTACACGATCCAGGGTTGAGAGAAGTGCTGGCAATGCGCCGAGGGTGATGATGGCGGCAATAATCCCGCCGGCAGCGACTACTGATGCCGTTGCCCGGCCAGTGCCAAGAAGTTCGAGAAGTACCGCGGTTACAATCAGGCCTCCAAAGAGGAGACCAGCTTCGGGGAGAAGATGGCGCACAGAATTGCGAATGGCTTCTGCTTGGTCTTGCCCAATCGGATTCTTAAACCATTCCAGGAGTCGCAGGGTCAGGACTGTTGAGACGAGAACCGCGACCAGAACGGCCGGGACCGCAGTTGTTGCCAGCGTCCCGTCGAACTTGCCAGCAATCTGACTACCGACCAGTCCACCGAGCAATGTTGACAGGCCAACGGTTCCTCCGGCCGCTATTCCAAGCTGGCCACCAAAAGCCAGGGTGATGAGTGCGGTGAGAAGGAGAACAACCGGTACCACTGCCACCACGGTGCTGCGATTGAGGCGGCTGAGGAGGTCTTGATCGGCCACCGTGCGGCCACCGAGGGCCACGTGGGCGTCGGGCAAGCTACTGGCCACCACACTGCGGATGGCGGCAACCACGTTCTCGTCGGCTTCAGGTGCAAGGGCGACGTGTAGAGCAATACGGCCAGAAGGTGCGAGCTCGGCTGTTACCGCGGCGACGCCGGGTAGATCCCGTAGCGCCGGGATGACTAAGCGCTCCATGGTTGGGTCTGCAGACTCAACGCCGGAGACCAAGAGGGCAACATCGGGAAGCTCGGATGGATCCCAGACACCCGAGGTATATGGCTCACCAACGAGTGGGCGGGGTGCGTCAATGGTGGCCAGGGCCGAACCAGCGACGAAGAGCAGGAGGACCGAAGCCAGAAGAAGGGTGACAAACCGACGAAAGAAGGCCGGGGTCGACAAGTAAGCCGAACGACGGCTTGGCGAACTGATCTTTGGAGATGGTGACACGAGGCAAACCTCTGGCTACCAACTCCGCCCGGTGGGTAGCGTAGCCGACACCGAGCGTGAGATGAACGGATCTACCCAAAATTTTCTCACAATCTGTAGTTGGACGACCACGTCTTTGGGGCCCTAGGCTGGCCATTGGCGACGAAAGGGCCAAAACATGTCAGGTTTGTTGGATGGATTAATGGGTCAACTCGGAGAAAGCGGTGTCTCTCAGATCGCCAAGTCTCTCGGAGTCGACGAAAACGTGGCCAGCGGCGCCATCGGAATGGCACTACCTGCCATTCTTGGGGGGCTAGCAAAGAACACCCAGAGCGCTGGCGGGGCCCAGGCACTATCCACGGCCCTCGATGGTCACAGCGACTCAGTCTTCGGAGACTTGGGATCCCTGCTCGGTGGCGGCGGTGACGGGGCCAAGATTCTTGGCCATGTGCTCGGAGCCAAGCAAGGCTCAGTCGAACAGAACCTTGTCGGCCAATCCGGCATGAATGCCAGCATGATCGCCAAGCTCCTTCCCATCCTGGCCCCACTCGTCATGGGCTATCTCGCCAAGCAACGCTCAGCCGGTGGCCTCGATGCCGGCGGCTTGGGATCGATGCTTGGCCAAGAGCACGAGGCCAGCCAGAAGAAGTCGCCTGGTCTTGGCGGACTTGCTTCAATTCTGGATGCAGACGGTGACGGCTCCATCATGGATGACGTGATCGGTATGGCTACCGGTGGAGGTTCTTCTGCCAGTGGAGTCAGCGGGGCAAAGCCCAAGGGCGGGCTCGGTGGCCTGCTCGGAAAAATCCTGGGTCGCTAGCGCGTCAGTGCTTTCTCCCACTCTGGACACCATTCGACTCTTTGTCCATGTACTGGCCGCCGCCATCTGGGTCGGCGGCCAGTTCGCGCTTGCAGGAGCATTGCCTGGCTTGCGCAAGGTTGGACCCGACGCAACCAAGGCAGCAGCCAATGGCTTTGCCCGAGTGGCCTGGCCTGCCTTCGGGGTTGCCGTTGTCACCGGCATGTGGGGCGTCTTCGCCAGCGGCGACACGTCTGGTGGCTATATGGCTGTGCTTGGCATCAAGGTTCTTCTTGTCGTCGCTGCCGGCGGGTCAGCCTTTGCCCACGCGGTCACATCCGATCGAGGAATCAAGGCCGCAACCGGAGCTCTCGGTGGCCTGTTCAGCATCATCATCATCTTCCTCGGCGTGCTTCTCACAACTCACGGCTGACTACCTGCGGCTGACTACCTGCGGCTGACAGCTCGAAGCGCCACCTGCTATGAAGTGGCGATGGCAACCAATCCAGCCACTCCCCTGCCTGGCTCATCCACCACCACTGACTTCGTCAAGGGCCTGGCTTGTTGGAACGACCCGGTCGACCCCAAGCCCCTTGGCGGCGGCACCACCAACAGCAACTTCACGGTTGAGTACCAGGGCAGCACCTTCATGGTCCGTGTTGGTGATGACCTGCCCCTGCACGGAATCCTCCGCAGCCAGGAAGCAGCGGCCTGTCGAGCCGCTAACGCCTGCGGGCTCGCACCGGAGATCATCCATCACGAACCTGGCGCCCTAGTCATGGCCTTCATCCAGGCCAAGACGTTGAGCAAGGCCGACGTCGCCCAACCCGAAATGCGGCTGCGGATCGTCAGCTTGTTGCAGCGCTGCCACCGGGACATGCCAAGGAGGTTGCTAGGCGCCAGCCTGATGTTCTGGGTCTTCCAAGTCAATCGCCGATATCTGGCCACCATCACTCAGGGGTCGAGTCGATTGGTCGCCAGACTGGCCGAGTTTTCAAAACTCAACGACAAGTTAGAGACGAAGCTCGGCCCCATCCAACCGACCTTTTGCCACAACGACCTGCTCCCGGCCAACATCCTCGATGACGGAGAGAAACTGTGGCTCTTGGACTGGGAGTATGCCGGGTGGAACACCCCATTGTTCGATATTGCCAACCTGGCCTCCAACGCCGATCTCGACTCCGAGCAAACTACTGACCTGCTCAAGTCCTACCTTGGCCGAACTCCTTCCGGCCACGAGCAATCGGCAACCCAGGTTCTGGTCTGCGCATCACTGCTACGAGAGTTGCTTTGGAGCCTGGTTCAAGAACAGCATTCTTCGATCGACTTCGACTTCGCGACCTACAGCGACCAACAACTGGCCGATTTGGAGATTGCGTTCCAACACTATGAGGCCGCACAATGAGCCAGCCAAACAGCTCCCGTCAACAAGGCCTGCCGGGTCAGGCCCAGATCGTCATCATCGGTGGCGGGATCATTGGCTGTTCCACCGCCTATCACCTGGCCAAGGAAGGGGCAACCGATGTGGTCCTGTTGGAACGGGCTCAGTTGACCTCAGGCTCGACCTTCCATGCGGCCGGGCTCGTTGGCCAGCTCCGTTCATCACGCAACATCACCCAACTACTCAAGTACTCCGTCGAACTCTATGAGAATCTGGAAGCAGAGACCGGCCAGGCCACGGGCTGGAAACGCAATGGCGGGCTGCGACTGGCCTGTAACCAGGAACGACTGATTGAACTGGAGCGCAGCGCAACAACGGGCCGTTCCTTCGGCTTGGACATCGAGATCATTTCTCCGGACGAAGCCTTCGAACTGTGGCCCTTGATGGACATTTCCGATCTGGTTGGGGCCGCCTTCCTACCCGGTGATGGGCAGGCCAATCCATCCGACATCACCCAAGCCTTGGCCCGCGGTGCCCGCCAACTTGGGGTACGAATTATAGAGAATTGCAATGTCACCGGGATCACCATCGAGGACAGCTCAGCCTCTGGCCGTCGGGTTTCGGGTGTTTCAACTGACCGCGGTGACATTGTTTGCGAGAAGGTAGTGAATTGCGGTGGCCAGTGGGCTCGCTCAATCGGAGAGATGGCTGGCGTTTCGGTGCCTCTGGTTTCGATGCAACACCAATACATCGTCACCGAAACCTTGGAGGGCGTGACTGCGTCCTTGCCGACCCTGCGGGACCCCGACCGCTTGGTGTACTTCAAGGAGGAAGTTGGTGGACTGGTCATGGGCGGGTATGAACCAAATCCCCTGTCCTGGGCCGAGGCTGGTATCCCCGCCGATTTCAACAACCGGCTCTTGCCCGCAGACTGGGAGCACTTCGAGCCTTTGCTCACCCAGGCTGTGCAGCGCATCCCGACGTTGGAAACCACGGGTATTCGCAAGCTGATCAATGGGCCCGACAGCTTCACCCCGGACGGAAACTTCATCTTAGGCGAGGCCCCCGAAGTCACTGGCTTCTTTGTTGGCGCCGGATTCAATGCCTTCGGAATTGCTGCTGGCGGTGGTGCAGGTCGGGCTCTAGCCGAGTGGGTGATGGCTGGTGAACAGCCGGTCGACTTGTGGCCGGTTGACATCCGTCGCTTCGGCTTGGTCCACCGCGACGTTCACTGGGTCCGGGAACGAACGGCGGAGATGTACGCCAAGCACTACACCATGTCTTGGCCTCACGAAGAACATGAAAGTGCCCGACCACGCTTGCGCTCACCTCTCTATGAAACCTTGAAAGCTGGCGGAGCATGTTTTGGATCCAAGCTCGGTTGGGAACGACCAAACTGGTTCGCCCGGTCCGGCGAGAATCCCCTAGACGTCTATTCCTTTGGCCGACAGAACTGGTTTGACGCCGTCGGGGAAGAACACCGGACTTGTCGGGAGCAGGTGGTGGTCTTCGATCAGAGTTCCTTTGCCAAGTTCGAACTGGTCGGGCCCGATGCCGAATCGGTCTTGCAGCAGATGTGCGCCAATGACATTTCTCGGCCCGTCAATGGGGTCCTTGGCCCGCTGACCTACACCCAGCTACTCAACGACCGAGGCGGAATCGAGGCAGACCTCACCGTGTCGCGCCTGGCTGAGGACTCGTTCTATCTGGTCACTGGTACCGGATTTCGTACCCGAGACTTCCACTGGATTACCAACAGCATTCCCGCCGGGAGCCGGGTCGCCCTGCGGGACGTGACCGAGGGCCTCGCGGTACTGAGCTTGATGGGGCCATCGGCTCGCCAGGTCCTGGAACAGGTCACTGATTCCGACGTATCAAACGCTGCGTTTCCGTTCGGCGCAATGGTCGAGCTGACGATTGCTGGCGCATCGGTCCGGGCCCTGCGGGTGACCTATGTTGGCGAGCTCGGTTGGGAGCTGCACATGCCACGGGCCGACGCCATCGTGGTCTACCAGGCACTGATGTCCGTCGGTAAGGCCTTCCAGATTGGCAATGCCGGGTACCGAGCGATCGAGTCTCTTCGCTTGGAGAAAGGCTACCGAGCTTGGGGCAGCGATATCGGTCCTGACTACACCCCGCTAGAAGCCGGCTTGGCATGGGCCACCAAACTCAAGACCGACCTGGCCTTTCGGGGAAGATCAGCACTTGAGGAGCAACAACAGACAGGCCCCAGAAGACGCTTGGCTTGCTTCACCATCGAGGACCCAGATGTGACCCTCCTGGGCCGAGAAACCATCTACCGCGACGGAGTCCCTGCTGGTTGGCTGAGCAGCGGAGGTTGGGGACACACCGTTGGAGCCAATATCGGCTACGGCTACGTACGAAGCCAGGACGACTGGACCGTGATTGATCGGGCCTACTTAGAGGCTGGATCCTATGAATTGGAAGTGGCATCCCGCCCCATTCCGACCTCCATTCGTTTCGGCGCCCTGTACGACCCTGGCATGAGCAAGGTCAGGTCCTAAGCCGATCTTCATCGAGATGTTGGCATCGGACTAGGCACCCCGACTCATTTTGGGTCCATAGGCGCGCCAAAGCGTCACCATCTGACATGACGGACCGACGGGAACGTGAACGAGGCCGCACTTGCGGCGTTTACGAACTGGGTCTGGCGTGTCAGATATTCGATTACGAAATCGCACATGGCGAAGAGTTGCTACCGCACTGATGGTTTTCAGTGCATTCGCAGTCTCGGCAGGTTCCGCCGACGCAGTAGGGGAATCATTGGAAACTGTTCTGTCTGTTTTGGATGGGACTCCCGGCTTTGATGCCACCGATGGACCAGGGCTTGACTCTGGCCAAGCAAATGGCATTGTTCGGACCAACGACAACCTCACTTACCAGGTCGAGATCAGTGTCAACGACGCCCCAGGAACCAACGTCACCTTCACCCTGCCATTACCTCAAGGGGTTGAGCTTTCCGCCGTTCCCCCCTATTGCCAAACTGGCTCCTCACTGACTCCGTCGACCCTGCCGGGGCCCGCGGTGCCTGCAACCCTCTCCTCCTGGACAACCCTGCCGATCCAGACCCTGGTCTGCAATGTTGGGGACCGCACCGCTTTCTCCACCTTCACCTACCCCGTTGTGGCCAAGGCCCGCGCCGAGGTCCCCAACGGAACCAACCTGGACCCAGCAACCGCCTCTTCAACCTCCGATGATGTGCCAACAGCTGCGGTGTCAAATCCGGTCAACACCCAGGTGTCGGCTCGAGCCCAGTTCGACATCTCCAAGAACTCCACATCAGAAACCGAGAACGCCGGGTACTACTCGACTCAGGGAATTCGAGCTTGCGCCGACGGCAGCGGGCGCCAGTGCTTTGGCTACATCATTCCCATGGTCATTGCCGCTCCAGTCGGTGGCAAGGGAACGACACCTCTGCAGATGCCAGTTACCTTCACCGATGACCTCACGCCGCTCTCTCTTTACGGGGCGGCAGCACTAGCTGATCCGGACTATGTCGCCGCTGGCGCCGGCGCAGTGGCCAAGTACGGAGCAATCCTGGTGCAGTGCCGATCACTGACCTGGTCCCAGCCTTACCCGTTCCTTGGTGGGGCAGGCACCCAAACAACATCGGTTCGTCAATCGGGTACAACAACCTGCACCCAGCCCGGCGGAGCGGGCACCGAGGTTGATGTCTCGATTACCGGCATGGACTCCTCGGCGTACACCGTTCCGTCCCAGGCCCACCGCCCTACCGGTCGAACCCTGCCTGCTAACCGTGGCTACGTCTATAGCTGGTCGGTTTTCGTGCAGATTCCAGTCGAGACCGTAGTTGACCTTGGAATCGCCGACTCGTTGGGTACGACCTGGACTCTGAACTGGGACAATCGCTACACCAACTTCAATCCGGTTGGCATTGACGGCGTAGGCAACGACCCAGCCGCTCAGGACATCTTCAATGACCACCGCGCCAGCCGCACTGTTGCTTCAACCACCGGACGCTTTGACAAGTGGTACGTCGGCATCGGCAATGCGCCGGGCAATGTTCCTCCGGTCGAGTTCAGCCCGGGTTGGGCAATCTCGGAAGGCCCGCCCGGTGGAACTGGCCCGCAAACCGGCGAAGCCCAGATCTACCCCGGCCAACGGGTCTTGTCATTCTTGCATCTCGACGCCCGCAGTGCTGCCACCCAACAAGACGTGAGCTTCCTGGTTTGTGATGGATGGGACCCCGCCCTGCTCAACCTGGCCAAAGGCAACTACCCAGCTTCGACAACTGCCCCCGGGCAACGACTGCCATCAAATGGCGAGGCGGTTTGGATGCACGGACGCCATACCGATGCTGGTTACGCAACGGAGGCCAACCCTCAACCCTTGCCCATGACGATCGAGTACGGCAACGGGGCAACCGGCGCAGGAACCACCTGCACTGATGCCGACTCTCCCGGCGGCTGGTACAGCGACCCAGCATCGGTCCCAGGGAATGACCCGGTGAAAGCAGCCAATGGTGTCTACACCGGGGTCTCTCAAGTTCGAGTGCATGTCGTTGTTCCCCCTCACCAAACTGGCGTCGGGACCTGGACATGGATAGCTATCGGGTTACAGGCAGCCGATGGATTGCCGGTCGACACCATTCTTCCGAACTATGCCACCGGCAAGGTCGAATTTGGTAGCCACACCTTGGCCGACATGCTGGTTTCGGCCAAGCCGTGGTCCACCTCAACGTACGTCCCGTCCACCAATGTTGGCCGGCTGGGCGACCGGGTGCGTGTTGGCACCGCGGTGGCCAGGTTGATCAAGGAAGTACGCGACCCCGCAACCGGCGACTGGGTGCTGAGCACTCCTGCGGTGACCGGTGGGGATCTGGTCGACTTCCAGCTTCGGCCTTCAATTACTGCGGCCACCAGTGCCTCTGTTTCGGTGCCGTTGCGAGTTGAGGACTGCCTTCCTGCCGGAGAAGTTTTTGTTTCCTCCGCCATCAGTCCGACCAGTATCGAACCGACCGCTCCCCCCGGCGCGGGCATCACTTGCGGGGTGGGCGAAACCTATGTCTTGTGGGACCTTGGTCCGATGCCGCTCAACGAGGTTGTCCCTCCTATTGAGTACACGGTTCGCATCTCTCCCCTGGTTGATTCTGGGACCCTGATCAACCGGGCCCTGGTTACTGCCGAGGGTGATCCTTCTGCAACGAACAAGCGGGACGCGACTGCTTCGGTTCAGGTCACCCAGCCTGCTGGCATCTCTCTGGGCAAACGGGCGCTCACACCCCAGGTTGAGATCAACCGGCCCGGTGAGACCAATCCGGACGTCTTGGTTTGGCGTACCGAGTTCGCCAACTTCGACACCACACCCGGACCAACCTCACCCGACGTGATTGATGTACTTCCAGTCAACGGCCAGGGTGGTACCGCCTACAACGGATCATTGAGTTTCGTTTCTGCCAACGTGGTTGCTGGTGGTTCCAACGTCGAGCTGCTCTACACCTCAGAAGCTACCGTTCATCCCGATCCTGACGACGTGACGAACCTGGCCACAGGCTCTACCAGCTGGTGCGATCAAGTAGCCGCTGGTGCTGTCATCTTGGGTACCGGTTCGGCTAGCGCATGCCCCCAAGCTGCATCAGAAGTAACCGGCATTCGTATCCGTCGCCCCGGGCCCTTCGGCGCCGGTTCGCAGGTCACCGTCGACATCACCATGCTGCCCCAAAACAACGCGGCCGATGACATCTACGTAAACAGCATCTCAGCCCGAGCCGGCGGTTTGGTCGAGATCGTTGGTCCGGTCACCGCACCCGAGCGAGTGGTTGATTCATCCATTGGAAACCTGGTGTGGCACGACGTCGATGGCGATGGCATCCGCGAGGCCGGTGATGACCCAATCGCTGGAATCACGGTCAACTTGAGCGGCACCGATAGTGACGGCAACGCTGTCTCCCTCTCGACCATCACTGACGGGTTCGGCCTGTACTCCTTTGATCAACTGCCGTCCGGCAACTACGACATCACCTTCGGGTTACCCCCAGTATCTACTCTGGGTGAGACCCACTTCACCCTCCAGTCTGTTGGCCTTGACCCGACCGTTGATTCTGATGGCGACTCAACGACTGGCACCGCGTCTGTAACGTTGCCTTCAAACTTCAACATGGTCGATGTCGACCAGGGTGTCTTCTTCGCTAGCCCTTCAGTATCAGTGGTGAAGAAGATCAACGGTGATGAAGCTGCCACCAGTCCGGGTGTTGTCGTCGACCTCGGCTCAACCATGAGCATCACCTTCGACGTCACCAATACCGGCAATGTTCCTCTCAGCACCGTCTCGGTAGCCGATGATCAGATCACCGCGGTTGCCTGCCCCGGTGGGGTTGTGCAACCAGGCGAAACTATCCAGTGCACGGCCAACCATCCTGCGCCAGCAGCGGGAGTTGTTCACCACAACACCGCCACCGCTACTGCCAATCCCTCTCCTCTCGCCGACGGCACTCAGCTGGCCGATGTGAGTGACAGCGACGATGCGTACGCCAACAGTTCCGGCTCCTCACTTGCTGGTCAGGTCTTCCACGATGTAAACGATGATGGCTTACGCCAAGTTGCTGAGATCGGTATTGCCGGCGTGGAGATCACCCTGACCGGCTCCGACATCTACGGCAACACGGTCAACCGCACAACAACCACCAATGTGACCGGGCAATGGTCCTTCACCGCTCTGGCTGCGGGCACCTATCGGGTTAGCGAAGCTCAACCCGCCAACTACAACGACGGCCAGGACACGGTCGGTACTGCCGGCGGCACGCTTGATCCCGCTGGCGATGCTTTTGATGCTGTCACCCTTGCTGCTGGCGAGGATGCGACTGCCTATGACTTTGGAGAACTCGGTACCGGGTTGAGCGGTATTGTTTGGCTGGATCGTGATGCCAGTGGCGTCCATGAGACGGCGGAGACCGTGCGGATAGAAGGGGTTGGGATGACCCTGCTGGATGCTGCTGGAAACTCCATCGCTACGACCAGCACGAATGCTGCTGGGTTCTATTCCTTTACTGGCCTTGCTGCCGGAAACTATCAAGTGGTTCAGACCCAGCCCAGTGGCTACGGGTCGACCACCCGCAACACCCAATCGGTCTCCGTGCCTCTCGCTGGATTGACTGACGTCGACTTTGGTGAGCAACTGGCCTCGATCGATGGAACCATCTGGAATGACGTTGCCCCCGATGGTCTCGCTCAGACCGACGGCACTAGCGGCGAGACATTCCGAGGTGGCGTCGTTGTTGTGTTGTTGGATACTGCTGGCAACGCCATCGACTCCGTCGTCAGCAATCCAGACGGCAGCTACCGGTTTGATGATGTGCCGCTTGGCTCGTACTCGATTCGGGTCACTCCCCCCGCGGGCTTGGCCTTGACCCTGCAAGACCAGGGGGCGGACAATACGAAGGATTCGGACGTTGATTGGGTAACTGGGGTGACCGACAGCATCGTGGTCAGCACCGCCTCTTGCGCCAGTACTGCCGGAGATGCCCTCCCCGATTGTCCTCAGTCGGTCAGCAATATCGATGCTGGTCTGATCACCAACAAGATCAATCTGATTGCTAACAAGACGCTGGCCACCACCTCAACATCCATTGCTCGAGGTGACTCGGTTGCCTGGACCTTGACGGCAACCAATGGCTCGACCACGCCCCTTCCGGGAATGATCGTGACCGATGCGCTACCCGCTGACCTTGACTATGTTTCGGCCAGCGGCCAAGGCTGGGTCTGCGGATTTGAATCGACGACCCGGACGGTCACGTGTGACTATGCCGCGACCTTGAGTCCCGGCCAGACTGCTCCCGCCGTCACCGTTGTGACCAAGGTGACCAGAGCGGGCGTGACTATTACCAACGCCACCCAGGTGCGCAGTCTTGTTCTCGGGCGGAACGAGACCGCGACCGCCGACAATGTCAGCAGCTCGACGGTCACGATTCGGCCAGGCCCACAGCTGGCCTACACAGGGTCATCGCCACGTGTTCCACTCATCGGCCTGGTTCTCTTGCTTGGTGGCGCCTTGGTCTTGGCCTGGTCCCGTCGCCAGCGAAGTAGTTCATTGACCCAAGCAGCTCGATGACCCAGCCAATTCGATAAGCCAGCCAGTCAGCTAGTCGCCAGTTGCACCGTCGATGGACTCACGAATCAGATCGGCGTGGCCACAATGGCGGGCGTACTCTTCAATCAGGTGCACCAGGATGTAGCGCATCGAGAATGAGCTGCCCGATCTGCCTTGGCCCTGGCTGAGCTCACCCAAGTCGGTGGCCTCGGCCAGCGCTAACTGCGAACGGGCGACGGATTCTTGGTACTGCCGTTCGATCTCGTCCCCGGTTAGCTGAGCGGCACGAGTCATCTCCCAATCCTGGTCCGTGTCCCAGTCCCCGCTAGCCCACGGCTCGATCGTATTATCGGCAAGCCAGATGGTCTGGAACCAGTGATCCTCGACCAGGGCCGAGTGATACAGCAAGGTGCCGATGGTCAGTGACGACGGTCCAAGCCGTACACGAAGCTGTTGGTCATCCAGTCCGGCAGCCTTGCGCAGTAAGACCAGGCGGTAGTAGTCCAACATGGTGGTGAGGGTCTCGCGCTCGGTGCCAGATAGCGGCGGATCAATCAGTTCGTTCGAGGCGTCCATGGCCAGAGACTAGTGTGAGTCCCAATGATCTCGCTGGTAGTTACTGACCTGGATGGCACCCTCTGGGCCGAGGATGAGGTGGTTCCTGAGGCCCAGCTGCAGCAATCCGGCCGGGTGAACGCCATCGCCGCACCGGAGCTGACCTATGGCGGTTGGGGTCTCACCATCAACCCGCTTGGAGTCAGCAAGTGGTCGGGCATCCTCGCTTACTGCGCACTCGAAGGGCTGGACCCGACCCAGGTGGTGACCATTGGTGACGGAGCCAACGACGTGGCCATGCACCAGCAAAGTGCCCGAGCCGTTGGCGTGCGAGGCGGCCATCCTGATGCGGTGGCAGCAGCGAATCATCTGATCGATCCGCCGCACCTTGGTGGCTGGGCTGACATCTTGGAGTTCTTGTGACCTTGACCCCCGACTTCTATAGCTATCCCCAAACTGAGCTGGCCTCAGCCGAGCTGGATGGTGACTGGGTCCAGCTTGGGTGGCCCGACGGCCTGACCTTGCGGGCCCATCGATTTTGGCTCACCGAAAACACGCCGGGGCGGGGTTTCGATAGGACCTCCCGCGAGTCAATCATCGACCCCAGCGCAATTGCTGACCAGAGTCGCCTGAGCTTCGCCGACGTGAGCAAGGACGGCTCACTCCATCTCACCTGGGTCGATGGTGAGCAGGCCATGCTCCATCCGGGCTGGCTGCGTCACGTCGCTGATGGCAAACACCGACCAGGCTCGTATCTGCCGACCAGACAACAGTGGGATACATCCGTTATCAGTGAGCCGCCAACCACCAACGGATCCCGTGTTCTCGAGGACTCGGCGGTTATGTATCACTGGCTAAGCGATCTGGCCCGCTATGGCGTGGCTCGCATGACTCAGACTCCGACCGACCGGTCATTCGTCAAGAATCTAGCGGCCAAGATTGGCCCTCTGCGTTCCACCAATTTTGGTTCAACCTTCACCGTTGAAGCCAAGGTCGAGCGTGATTCCACCGCCTACACCGGCCTCAACCTTGGCCAACACACCGACCTGCCGACCAGAGAAACCCCTCCCGGTTTCCAGTTCCTCCATTGTGTCGAAAACACCGTCGCTGGTGGCTGGTCACGCATGACCGACGGTGAGGCCATTGTGGCTGAGCTGATCGAGCATCATCCAGAGGCCTATGCGGCCCTAACCGACCTGCATTGGATCTTCTTCAACCGCTCACCGGACTGCGATCATCGCTGGAGTGGTCCAATGATCGATCATGGTGGGCCCGACCAACCCCTGACTCTGCGGGCCTTCTATCCCGTGCGGGCATTCCCCGACATGGCTGAGGGCGACATACCTCGGGCGTATGCGGCGATGAAGGTGTTTTCCGACCTGGCCCATGATGATCGTTTCCAGATGCGATTCCCTTTCACCCCAGGAGACATTGTTGGCTTTGACAATCGTCGTGTCCTGCACGGACGCGACGCATTCGCACCATCAGAGGGCTCGCGAGTATTGCGGGGCATGTACATCGACCAGGATGAGGTCTATTCCACCCTCCGCGTGCTCGGTCGAAGCCTGGCCTAGCTCGACCCAGCTTCCTCACCGGTCGACCAATGTCACACCCCCTCGTCAGAGTGTGCTCATCAACCAGTGATGTTCGGGGAGAACACGATGTATGAAATCAGTGCCAATGATCCAGCCACACCAACCGACTCAGCCAGCCAACCCATTCTTGACCTTGACGCCATCATCTTCAGTATCACGCTGAAGGACGGCAAGCAGATCGAGATCAGCAATGCCACCAGCTACCAACCCGAAGGGCCGCTAACCACCTTCTTCTCCACCGGATCCAGTCGCCAAACTCTGGATTCGTGGGCTACCCGTGTCTCGTCCTACCGAACCGCCGACATTGTGGCTATCGAACGAACAGTTGGTGCTGCCTTTGTTAGCCAGCCAGTTCTTGTCGCTGTCTGACCAGGTGCTCAACACAGAGTGACGGATTGCTCATCGGCACGTGATGGTCGACGTCTTGAATGATCGACAATCTCAAGTTCTCACTGTCCTCGACCAGTGTCCTAGCGTAGGGCCAGTCACCAACGTGATCATTGGATCCCCAGTACAACTCAACCGTGATCCCGTATTCATCAAGACTGCGTAGCTGTTGTTTCCAATCCGTTTGAATAACAAGGTTGTGCATGGCATCTCGGTAGGCCGGCCACGAGTGCTGAGACACGGTCCGGGCAATGGGCACAGGCAGGCTCGGCTGTAGTCCCGCAGTCAGCCAACCGGCAAGCTCCCGATGGCGGCACGACAGCATGCACGCTCGCTCGGCCAAGCCCGTGTCGAGGGCAAAGAGCCGGGCCATGATGCTGCCAGAGATCTTGCTCCTTGCCGCTTCGGGCGTGGAATACACTGGCGCACCCCAGCAGATCACTCGTTCGACCCGATCTTGGTGACGATTGGCCCAAGCCAAGGCGACGGCTGACCCCATGGAGTGAGCGCCGATGATCCAGCGTTTGTCGAACAGCCCAACTTCCTCCGCCATCAAGTCGAGGGCATCCAGGTGATCATCGACAGTGAATTCGCCCCGCTCGTCATCCAGTGATCGGCCGAAGCCAAGTAGATCGGGAACCACGAGCATGTTCTCGATGGCAAGCTCATCGAAACCTGCGCCAAAGACTTCACCAGTTGAGACCAGTCCATGAAGAAGAATGACCGCCTGATCGCCATCACCCTCGGCCCGTGAATAGATCGGAGACCGAGTGGCCGGCGACAATCGCGACTGGCTCCAGTTGCTCACCGCTTCGGATCGACGATGTTGGATTGTCCAAGCGGTTGCACCGGTGGCGAGAAGCGCCGGCCCCGCGAATCCGACCTTTATCACGACTCGATCACTCTTGTCGGTGTCGGTGGAGCTGTCGCCTGTGGGGGTTGTCGGCGCTCTTGCATGGGCCAACCATCGTCGCTTGGACCGTTTTGCCGCAAGCTCTCAAGGTGGTCCATGGCTTCAGCCAGCGAGGGCACCGTTCCAGCCGGAATCCACCAACAAACCGTCGCCGCCTCAACGTTCTTCTCCATCCAGTCCCGACGTCGACGGAAGAAGTCGACATGACCACTCTTCATGACGAACTCAAAGAGGGTTTCCAAGTCTTCCCAGATCGAATAGTTGACGACCACATTTGGGTCATCAACGCCGGGAATATTGACAAAGGACGATGAGGCCCCATCCTCATCCTTGAGTCGCCAAACAAACCCCGGCGCCGATTCGGCCAGTTCGTTAATTGGCGCAATTCCTTCCAGGAAGTCTGCTGTTTCTGGATGGTCCAATGGTTGAAGAAGGCGGGAGATGTTGAGCTCGGCCAGATGCCACGTGTTCATACCCGTGACTCTATTGTCTCACTACACTCCTGCCCGTGACTGAAACACTTCCTTGTCTTATCCAGGGCGGCATGGGAATTGGCGTGTCCAACTGGACACTGGCCAAGACCGTTTCGATGGAGGGCCAGATGGGAGTAGTGTCTGGCGTCGCCCTCGATGTTGTGCTCTCGCGCCGCCTGGAGATGGGCGATCTCGACGGTTCGTCTCGGCGGGCCTTGGCTGCGTTCCCAGTCGAAGGCGTTGCCGAGCGAATTCTTGATCTTTACTACGTCGAGGGGGGCAAGGGACCGAACGACCGGTTCACCCAGCGTCCAATGATGTCCCACCGGCCATCCCAGCAGGTCAACGAACTGATCGTTGCCGCCAGTTTCGTCGAAGTCTGGTTGGCCAAGGAAGGCCACGACGGTGTGGTCGGAGTCAACTTCCTGGAGAAGGTACAAGCTCCCAATCTGGCCGCCATCTACGGGGTCATGTTGGCCGGGGTCGACTTCATCCTGGTCGGTGCTGGAATCCCTGGCGCTTTCCCCGGAATCATGGACCTCTTCTCCGAAGGCAAGCCCGCAGATCTTCGCCTCGACGTCAAGGGTGCAACCCGCGAAGACAACTTCGTCATGACCTTTGATCCTCGAACCTTCTGGGGCGACGATGAAGCGGCTGCGCCCCACACCATGGCTCGACCCAAATTCTTGGCCATTATCTCTTCAGAGATCCTGGCCAAACGCCTGGCCACCAAGGCGTCGGGCTATGTGGATGGTTTCATTGTTGAAGGCCCGACCGCTGGTGGCCACAATGCTCCTCCTCGGGGCAAGATGCAGATCAGCGAAAAGGGCGAGCCGATCTATGGCGAGCGCGACGTTCCCAATCTGGACAAGATTGCCGAAGTCGGCCGCCCGTTCTGGCTAGCCGGAAGCTATGCCTCAGCTGAGGGTCTAGCCAAAGCCAGGTCTCTGGGAGCAGTCGGCATCCAGGTCGGAACGGCGTTCGCCTACAGCGAAGAGTCCGGCTTCACAGACGCGATCAAGGAGCGGGTGCTTGCCATGTCCGCCGACGGTACGGCCAAGATCAAAACCGATGCCCGGGTATCGCCAACTGGCTTCCCCTTCAAGGTCGTCCAGATCGAAGAAACGCTGGCTAATCCCAAGCTCTACCTGGCCCGAGAACGTGTCTGTGACCTTGGTTACTTGCGTCACGCATACAAGCGAGAAAATGGTCGAATTGGATGGCGCTGTGCGTCAGAACCCATCGAAGATTTCGTGAAGAAGGGGGGCGACATCGATGACACCGTTGGCCGAGGTTGCGTCTGCAATGCCCTGTCTTCGGCCATTGGCATGCCGCAGGTTCAAGTCAATGGAGACATCGAGAATCAACTGGTCACTTCGGGTGACGATGTTGAGTTGATCTCGCGCTTTGTGCCCGAAGGATCAACCAGCTATAGCGCGGTCGATGTGGTGCGATCCATAGTTGGTCCGGCACAGGACTAGACCGTGGCGGCGGCTGTTCTTCCCGGTCCCTACCGACGTGTTCTTGGCGCCTCGGCCCTGTCGAACCTGAGCGATGGCATCCGCCTGGCCGCCTTCCCTCTTCTGGCAGTGACATTGACCACTAGCCCATTCCAGGTCGGGCTCGTTGCTACTGCTGGACTTGTGCCAGGGCCCCTGTTCGGATTGTGGGCTGGCTGGCTTTCTGACCGCTTCGATCGGCGACTCTTGACCCAAGCAACGAACGCTATGCGTTCGATTCTGCTGTTGGGTTTGGCCGCTTTCGTCCTCAGCGGCTGGGCCACGATTCCGCTGCTCATGGTGGCGGCCTTCGTGCTTGGAGCAACGGAAGTATTGGCGGACAACTCCTTGAGCACGCTGGTTCCTTCGGTGGTGGATTCCTCCCAGTTAGAACAGGCCAATAGCCGGATGGTGGCATCAGAGATTCTGGGAAATGAGTTCATCGGCCCCGCCCTCGGGTCTGTCCTGTTCGGGCTTGGGCTCGCAGTCCCCTTCATCAGCAATGCCGGTCTCCTGGCGGCATCGGTTCTGCTCCTAGCTGGCCTACCGATGCTGCATCCCGTTTCTGAGGTGTTCCCGCCTGGACACGCGGACATCGACGCAGATTCTGGTCGGATGCGTGACGGTCTGGTCTATCTGTCCCACTCACAACCATTGCGCTCAGTCACCATGGCCAGCGCTCTGTTGATCGCGATCGACGGCGCCTGGTTTGCCCTCCTGGTCATCCTGAACAAATCAGTGCTTGGTCATCCTGATTTTGCCTTTGGCTTCTTGTTGGCCGGTGGTGCGGTTGGCGGCTTGGCCGGAAGCTTCATCGCCGACCGGTTCTCCGGACTCCAGCTGCGACATGTCACCGTTGGCGTGTTCGCCACCATGGCCATCTCCCTTATTGGTCTTGGTTCGCGCCCAACGACAATGACCACCGTCGTCGTCTTGATCACCACGAGCGGGGCCTTTGCTGTTTGGAATGTGTTCGCGGTTTCTGCCCGTCAACGCCTCACACCAAACCATCTACTTGGTCGGGTTACTGGCGCCTACAAGACCATCGTGCTCGCCGCCGCTGCGGTCGGCACCATCCTTGGTGCCCTAACCGCCGAGATCGCGTCCATCCAGATCAGCCTTTTGGTCGCCGGGTCCCTCGCTGGCGCCAGTCTCCCGCTCTTGTGGCTCACCATCGAGCCAGCTTCGTCAGTCAACCGCAGGCCGTGACTCCCCTGATCCAGATCTAGGCCGGTCTAGTCCCGATCTTGCCAGGTACAGATGCACGCTTCGTTGCCTTCGGGATCGGCCAGGATCCAGAAGGCCCGGGCCCGACGATCCGAGACCAGATGCCCACCAGCGGCAATTGCAGCGGCGACTCGGGCTTCGGCCTGGTCATGGGGAACAGCCACATCCAAGTGGATTCTGTTGCGCTGCAAGCGGGGCTTGTCCATCTGCTGGAACCAGAAGGCGGGGCCAATCCGGTTCGGGTCAACCAAGACTTCGATCGTTCCATCAGCTTCGGGGGCCGCTTCCACATACCCCAGTACCGCCTGCCAAAACGGGCGAACAGCATCGATGTCCATGGCGTCAATGGCCACTTCGACCCGACTGACTGGAGATGGTTCGCACACCACTGCCAGCTGGACCGCGAGGTCCGAGATCGTTCGGGCAAGTGTCAGGTCGAGATCGGTCAACCCATTGGCAGCATGGGTCATCAAGGCGATGAAGACCCGGTCCGGGTAGCGAATATCTATGTCGGGGTGATGATCAGCGGCGTTGGCGGCCTCAGCCACTCGGTGAGCAAAGGCGGTCGCTCCGTCGAATGATCCGGCCCGAAACTGGGCCTCAATCCTCCCAAACAGGTACCGCCAGTCAGTCAGCCCCGGACTCTGATCAAAGTCGGTTGCGTGTATCAGTTGGGCCATCTGGCCACCCTAGACCACATGCGACAGCCGCAATGCCTCCAGGCAGGCCACGGCATCATCCGTGCGATCAGCCGGTATCAGGATGTGATCGTGATAGTAGCCAGCGAGCACATTGCACGAGATCTGCTCGGTGGCCAAGGCCGCGGAAATCGCCGCCGTCAGGCCAACGGCTTCCAGCGAGCTGTGGATCTCCAGCGTCAGCCATGAGGCCACATAGTCCACCGGCCAGCCTTCGTCCTCTGCCCGTTTCACCGAGCAGATGATCGTCACGCCTTCGTCCTCGGCCATGAGCGCCTGGACCCCGTCCCCCAAGGAGGACGGCGGCGGCATGTCAGGCCCAAGACTGATGACGGTGAACAGTCCATCACGAACCTTGACCGCCAGGGTGGCCAACATCTTGTCTAGATCAGTCTCACCGGCCATCCCGGTGAGACTAACCGACGCGGCCCTCAGACAGCTGCGGACTCTACGTCTATGGCTGCGGCTTCCTCCGCGGTGCCTGTATTGACCTCGATCTTGCGGGGTTTGGCTTTCTCGGCCACGGGGATGCGTAGGGTCAAGACTCCATCATGGAGATCAGCTTCGATCCCCTCGGCGTCAAGACCTTCACCCAGATGAACCTGACGGCCAAGGGTGCCCTGATAGCGCTCGGACAAGTAGGGCTTATCGCTCTCTTCAGAGTTCCAGGTTCGCTCAGCGGTAACGGTCAAGACGCTGCGCTCAACATTGATGTCCAGGGTCTCAGAGGAGACTCCGGGCATATCGATGTGAACCCAGACATTGTCACCACGGCGATAAGCATCCATGGGCATGGATGCCCGCGGTGTTGCTGTGCGCCGGCTGGCACCGAATAGATTTTCGAAGTCACGGAATGGATCGTTTTGAATCAACATGGCAAGTCCTTTTGTTTGATGCCTATTCTCTATAACTGAAGGTCATTCAGTATTGTTCCCAATAATTCAGAATTCTTGACAGTTCTCACAAATTTCGGTATTTTCAACCCATGGCAAGACGAACACTGACCGTTGTTGGGGTCACCGAGGCGGCAATGGTTCTCGTTGATCGTGAGGGTCTTCCAGCATTGAACCTGACCGCGGTTGCCCAGATGCTCACGGTGCGACCATCCGCCCTCTACACCCATATTGATGGTCTGGATGGCCTCCACACCTTGCTGGCTGTCGCCGCCACCAACGGACTGGTCGATCAGGTCCGCAATGCTGCCATTGGTGTCGCCGGAAAAGACGCCCTCGATTCGGCCAGTGCCGCGTACCGCCACTATGCGCTCACCCACCCCGGCTTATACCAATCAACCCTGCTCCCAGCCTGTTCACCCGGTGATGTGCTTGCCTCCGCCAACACTGAGCTCCTCAAGGTGTTCGCCTTGATCTACCGAGGGATTGGTCTGGACCAGGAACAGGCTTCCCGCGCCGCCCGCTGCACCCGTACCGCCATCCATGGATTCGTCACTCTCGAGATCGCCACCGGCTCAAGCCCTGATCACAATCAGCACTTCCAAGAACTGATGGAGACAATCAGCTCAGGCCTACCCCAACCACAATGACCCTTCCAGCATGACTCTCGGCCAGATCGGGCTAGGCCTGGTCATTGCCAGCACTCTCAGCAGTATCATCTGGGCCTCCAGCAAGATTGGCCGGGTCGCTACCTGGTGTAGTGCCGGGCTCGCTACGGCCACCATGACCTTGCTGGCCTCGGCCTTCCTTCGGCAGCAGTGGGAATATGAGTACGTTGCCGACAATGCCCGCAGCGGAGTCGGCCCGGTCCTCCGGATGGCGGGATCATGGGCGGGGGCTGAGGGCTCCCTCCTCTTGTGGACCATGATGGTGGCGTGGGCGGCTGTTGTCGCCGCCAGCATCTCCCCGGAACCAGGGACCGTCCGACTCGGAGCGCTGGCAACCGGCGGCTATGCGCTGGTAAATCTGTTTCTGGCATCACCATTCCATCGATTGGATGTGCCGCCGGTCAATGGGCTTGGGTTACAACCAATTCTGGAACACCCAGCCATGGTTTGGCATCCCCCAATCTTGTATGCCGGCCTGGCTGGCCTTCTTCCTGCCGCTTTCATCACCGGCGGTCGCTCTGGGATTGCCCTCCCGGCCAAGCTATTCGCTATCCCATTGGCAATCCTGGCCACCGGTTTGCTCACCGGAGCGCGCTGGGCTCACGTCGAATTGGGATGGGGAGGCTATTGGGCCTGGGATCCAATCGAGACAGCGGGACTGGTTGCCTGGCTGGCTGGTGCGGCCGCCCTCCATATCCACAAGACAGCCAAACCTGTCGTGTTCATCTTGCCCGGCATCGCCGCCATTTGGGCAACCACACTGACCCGGATTGGAGTCATTGAATCAGTTCACGCCTTCGCCAACCGGGCAGGCCTGCGGACCGGGCTTCTGCTTGTCGCTTTCGGTCTCACCGCCGCACTCCTCTACTCCAGTCGATCATCGCCAACGAGCCAGGACTTGACCGCCCCTCGGCTTCTCACCGCCCACCGCTCACTCGCCGCAATCGTCCTCGGACTTGCCTGCTTCCTTGCCGCGGTTGGAACCTACGAACCACTGGTTGAAGCAGCCACTCGCGGCAACCGGGTGGCCATCGCCGGGACCTTCTTCAGCAAGATGCTGTGGCCGGTTTCTGTTATTGGTGTCGCCCTTGCCGTGCGGGCCGATCGACGTTGGTGGCCCGCCATTGGCGGAGGACTGCTGGCAGTGTTGGCCACTCCCCCTTCAGCCGGTCTGGCCGGTCTCATTCTTGCTGTCGCCGGAGGCAGCCTGGTTGGCACGTCGGTGGCCATGCTGGCCAAGCACAGACCTGGAGCCATCGCCCACCTTGGGGTCGGGTTACTTCTTGTCGGAATTGCCGGCACCGTTGCTTCCTCGTCGGGTAGTGCCTGGATCGAGAACGAACAGACCAGCCGGATCGCTGGCCTTGATATCACCCACCAAAACCTTGAACACGGCACCGCCCCGGGCCAATCCTTCGTGCAAGCCAACGCCAGGATCGATGGTGAATCAGCCACCGCCAGGCTTGTGCGCTTTGAGCAACGCGGGGTAACAACCAGCGAGATGTCCAACCAGTTTCGTGGTCTGGATGAGGTTCAATTGATCCTACTTGACGGCGATGACGGCGGTGCCCGCTATCGCCTCAATCGCCTACCCCGCCTGGGGCTGGTGTGGATTGGTGGAGCGGTCCTGGTCCTTGGATTGCTCTGGCCCAATCCGAGTCGTTCTAGATCCGACCGAGTCCACTCAGCAGAAACTCAATAGCGGAATCCGAGACCTCATGGACTTGGCCCTTCGGGTCATCAGAGTTCATGAGGGTGCGAGCCGCGGCCATGATGGTGGCATCAATAAGAGCTCCAACCAGGCCCGGCGGCATGGACCGGAAGATCTGTTCTTGCACACCTTCAACATAGATCTCGGTGAGAGTGGTGGCTAGCTCTCGGTGGGCAACACCAATCCGTTGCTGCATCTCTGGGCTAAGGCAACGAACATCGTCGTGTAGGACCAGGCCAAGATTGTCGGTGGCCACAAAGGAGATCATGCGAGAGCAGACCTCGGCCATCCGGAGGTCCGCGGGCAGATCCTTGGGGATGGAAGCCAGCGTCTTGTCGATCCACGGCGGCAGCCACGACTCGACCAGCTGGACAAGAAGGTCCTCCATCGAATCGAAGTATTCGTAGAAGGTCGTGCGGCCGGAGAAGGCGGCGGCGGACACATCGGCGTGGCTGGTATTGCGATACCCCTTAGAGGCAAAAAGCTCAGCGGCAGCATCCAGCAATGCCGCGTGCGTTTCTGTCCGAGGTCCAACCATTCCTACAGCTTAGAGCAAGGAAGAACCGACACCCCGTCGGTCCAAACGGTCTTTAGTCTCAAGATTGATGATTTTCGTGCGCCGAAGCCTGTACCTCGTCGGTCTTGTGCTAGTTCTGGGAGCGTGCTCGGGCTCAGCGACGACTGCGTCGGCGCCCCTTATGTCCACGGCCGCCGAAGCACAATTTGAGGATGCTCCAACACCAGAGCCCAGACTCGACACCAGCCGGATCGTGAGCCTTGGCGGCGACATGACCGAATTGATCTACGAACTTGGACTTGGCGATTCACTGGTCGGCATCGATGTAACCACGGTCGGCCCGCCGGCGGCAATGGAGCTGCCATCAGTTGGTATCGCCCGCTTCCTCGCTCCGGAGGGAGTGCTTGCGGTTTCGCCCACTCTGGTGCTTGCCGACACCGACACTGAACCGCCAACTGCCTTGCAGCAACTTCGTGATGCTGGCGTTGCCGTCGAGATCTTCGAGACGCCGACCACCTTTGAGGAGTACTTCACCAAGATTGCTGATCTTGCCGCTTTGCTTGGGGTCGAGTCGGAGGGTCAGCAGCTGATCGAACGACTACGACAGGAAATCGACGACATCATCTCGGGAACAGCAGATTGGGAGCAGACACCTCGTGCTCTCTATCTCTACACCCGCGGACCGGGCACCCTGCTCTTGTTCGGTGAAGGCATGACCACCCATGCCTTGATCGAGGGAGCAGGAGCAACCGATGTAGGCACCGAGTCCGGGGTGTCAGGCTTTATCAATGTGACCCCCGAGGCCCTGGTTGCCGCGGCCCCCGATGTGATCATCGTGCCCAGCGAGGGCTTGGCTGATATCGGCGGCATCGATGGTCTGCTGGAGATTCCCGGCATCGCCGAAACGCCCGCAGGCAAGAACCGGGCCATTCTCGACTACCCCCAAGGAGACTTCCTCACCATGGGGCCCCGGGTACCGGCGTCACTTCAACTGCTGATCCAAGACCTGCAAGCGCTCCAGGATCAGTAGTGAGCAGAAACCGTCTCATCCTCATTGGCCTGGCGTTCCTGCTCATTGTCGTCGGAGTCGGATCTCTCCTAGTCGGGGCAGCCTCACTTGGGCCCAGCCAGATTCTTCGGGTTGGCCTCGACCGCCTGGGGTTTACCACTGATGTGGAACCGCAGGCAGATTCTGTTCTGGTTGGCATCCGCTTGCCGCGGACGCTCGCCACCGCTTTTGTCGGCTACGGCTTAGGGGTTGTTGGCGCGTCACTGCAAGGAGTGTTCCGCAATCCATTGGCGGACTCCCACCTCCTTGGAATCTCCCCGGCGGCGGGACTGGGGGCGCTGGTTGGTTACGCATTGACTCCCAGCGGCGCTACTTCCTGGCAGACCCCCGTCATCATCGTGATCTGCAGTGCGCTTTCCGGGACAGCCTTCTCCCTCTATCTCGGCCGACTCACCTCTGATGCTGGCCGCTTGAGCCTGATCGGGGCAGCACTTTCCTTCGGAGCAACGGCATGGCTTGGGGCGATTGTGTTGGTGTGGGACAACAGTCGGGTGCCGACGCTCTTGTTCTGGATCTTCGGCGGCTTGACCGGAGCAACATGGCGGAGCCTCTATGTGGTCGCACCGGTCATTGTTCTCGCGGTCTTCGCCCAGCAACGGACCGCACGGACTCTTGACATCCTCGCCTTAGGCGAGGTGGAGGCACGACATCTTGGAGTGCCAGTCGAAGCAGCTCGTCGACGTGTGCTCGGAGCCGCTGGCGTCGCCATCGGTGCGGCGGTCGCCATGGCAGGAGTCGTCGGCTTTATTGGACTGGTGGCTCCGAACCTTGTCCGAAGGGCCCTCGGCCCCGCTCACCAAGATCTACTGATCGGCTCAGGCTTGGTTGGAGCGGTGTTGCTCCTGGTGGCTGATTCTGCGGCGAGAACGGTTGCCAACCCGACCGAGATTCCCGTTGGCTTGCTCACCGGCATGATCGGTGCCCCGATCATGGCCTGGATCCTGATCCGCCCCGGCTTTCATGGGCGCGTGCGATGAGGGCGCGTGCGACGAGGCAGCCGAGATGAGTCTTCGAGCCAAGCAGGTTAGCTACCGGATCGATGACACCGATCTGGTGTCTGGCATCGACTTGACAGTCGGGGAAGGCCAGCTGGTTGCTGTTCTTGGGCCAAACGGCGCGGGCAAGTCAACCCTGTTGCAACTCTTGGCCGGAGATCTGAAGCCGACAAGAGGATCGGTCCAACTGGACGGCGTTGATATTGGTCAGATTTCAACCCAGGACTTGGCTCTCCAGCGGGCATTTTTGAGCCAGAACCCCAGACTCGATCTTGACTTCACCGTCCAGGCGATCGTGGAGATGGGGCGCTATCCCCATCGAGCCCAGACCGACAACTCTCCCGCCATCGATCGTGAGGCCGTCGCCGACGCTCTGACCCGAGTGGAGATCACCCATCTCGCCGATCGAGTGGTTGGCTCACTGTCCGGAGGCGAGAGACAGCGGGTCAGCCTGGCCCGAATCATCGCCCAACGCACGCCCCTGCTACTGATGGATGAGCCAACAACCTTTACCGACGTCGCCCATCAAGAACTCATCATGATTGAGGCTCGCCGCATTGCTGCTGAACGCGGAAGCGTGGTTGCCATTATCCATGATTTAAACCTGGCCGCAGCCTATGCCGACCGCATCTTGTTGTTGTCCAAGGGGCAGACGGTGGCTTGTGGTCAACCGGCAGAAGTCTTGACCAGCGAGACATTGACCGATACGTATCAGCTCTCGATGCAGGTCGTTGAACATCCCTTCCGGGATGGCCCGTTGGTACTCACTGTTCCCCAAGAAATCACTACCGAAACCCGTTAGGAAATTCCCTTGATACGTACATCCACCTTCCTCCTCGCCGCTGCCATGTTGGCCGCTTCATGCGGATCATCTGAAGTGAGCGAGCCCGCCACCACTCCTGAAGCACCAACCACCACCGAAGCAGCAACGACGACCGAGGCACCAACCACCACCGAGGCTGCCCCCTTCGTGGCCGAGGGGCCGGACCAGGAAGAGATTGTCCAGAACTGGGACCTGACCTTCGGCATTGGTTCGTTCGAGGACCGGGCTGCAGCGTTGGAAGACTCAGCAGCGCTGGAGGAGACCATTGATTCTTACGTCACCGCGGTGAAGGGCTTCGGCTCGATCGAGCTGCCAGTTTCCACCATCGAAGTCAATGGTGAGTCGGCCACCGTGACTTTTGATGTGCTTGGCAACGGCGCCACAATGGCCGCGGATCTGACCGGCGAGATGATCAAGGTAGATGGCACGTGGATTGTTTCCCGCGACTCATTCTGCGATGCCATGAAGCTCGCTCGCCAAAGCTGCCCCACTGACGGCTAAGAATCAGATCGATCCTCTGTATTCGTCTGAATTCACGCTACATCTGGCATTGGTTTGGGGCGGTCCAGATCATGGTCCCGCCGTTCCTCGGCCTTGGAGGCCTCGTCTCTAACCGAGTTCTTCGCTGAGGCTCAGAACTCGCGACGTTTTCGAGCGCTAGCGAGGAAACTCGGTTAGTGAACGGAGTGAACGGCATCGGCT
>JAJRQY010000017.1 GCA_024280015.1 Actinomycetes bacterium | reverse complement strand
TTTGATTGGTCTGGAGGTGTCGAGGACCTCGCGGACTGCTTCGGCCCGGAATTCTGGTGTGTATTTGATGCCTGATCCCATAATCATTTCGCTTTCTGATTGGTGGGTCTGACACCGCGTTATCTGTTACTCACTCCAGAACGCTTGATCGCTGGTGCTGCCGAGCCCGGCCCGGACCATTGGGACCGGAGCGTTCTGATTGATGTGCTCGGTCCTTCAATGAATGATGCTGACACCGTGTTGTCGGCTTCACCAGAGCTGACCCATCCGGCATTAGTTGAGCTACTGGTCGACAGTGGCCGTATCGGACCGGCGACGATCCTGACTGTTTTGCATGCGGAGGGTGCGACCGTTGAGGCAGCGGCAGGGCTAGTTCCCGCTGTTGGGTTGGCGATGCCGGTTGCGGTGAATGATTTGTCGAGGCTGTGGGGTGTTCGCAGGCTGGACACTGCCAGCATGCTTGGTGCATCCCGGGAGGATTTGGTGGAGGCTGGGGCGACCTTGGCGGAACTGTTGGTTCATTCCCCGGTCGAGACGCTGCGCACTCTGGACACGAGAACCCAAACGTGGGCCAGGATTGGTCCGGTGTTGATGGAAGCCGGTGTGGATGCGACCACCGCGTTACGTCAGATCGCGGATCACGCACCGACGCCTGAGACCATGGCGGTGGCGGTTGAGTCTGTGACTGACGCATCGGATTTGTTGGCTGGCCGTCACCCGGTGGCCGCGGTGCTGACCGTGATTGGGAATCGTGTGTCACCTGAAGGCTTGGCTGCGGTCACTGAGCGTTACGGGTTGGATCCGGGTCAAGCGGCTGAGGTCATGTTTGGTGCACGGGTTCCTACACCGGAAACAGTGCACGCGGTGATTGTGCGGGTTGGTGGTGATGTTGAGGTGGCGCGGGGTGTGATGGCGGATTCGATTGGCTTGACCGGCAAACGGTTTGATGAAGCCATCGCTCCGGATGTTGTGCCGGTGTTGGAGTTCCGGTCGCCGGATTCTGTGGAGCCGAATGCTGATCTTTTGGCTGCGTTGGTGCCAGTGTCTGAGCTGGTTGATATGACACAAGATCTGGCGTCTCAACTAGCGGTCCCGTCGACGGATGTCGAGGGGCTTGATCGAAGTAACCCGTACGCAGATTTGGAGCAAGGACTATGAGAAACCCACCCAACGATCAACACGAACTATCGATGACCATGCGGGATCGTGTAGAGGAGGAGTCCCGGGTTTGGTTGGGTGTGATCTCAGCGGTCCAGTACCTCTCAGCAACAGCCCGTCCAGGCTTCACCGTCAGTGACGCTGTAGCCGAAGCCGTCCAGGAAGCGCTCCTGGTCGGCCAGTCGGAGACAAGGTGGTGTGAGCTCACGATTAGCGAACGTGATGAGAGGATCCCAACAGGGGAACTTGATCCTCTACTTTGGAGCTTGCAGCGGCTTGTGGCCGTGAGCCCTTCTGGGCTTGTTGGGGTGCCAAGCACTGCTGTCAGGTTGACTGCTTCGTTGCGAGCATGGTCGTTGAGAATGTCTGAGGTGTTCAACGACTCAGCAGCGTGGCCTCATCCGGTTCCTGAGGACGGCTGGGAGCTTCATCCCGACGCTCCGCCAGAGGCTGCTGGGTGACTTGAAGTTCGGCCCTGGGGGTAGTTCGACGAGATTGAATGCCTCCTTCTTGATAAGTTCCTTCTGAGGCATCGCTCGTTGTACGCGCCGCTCGCTAATAAGACTGGCGAGGTACGGGGCCGGATCGGGTTCGTTCTCAATCAGTGAGCGGGCACATCAACGGGGTCCGCTCGACGCGGTCTAGTTGGTGAATTGCGGGCTTGGTTGGCGACGTGGGGTGGCAGTGGTGCAGCCAGTTAGACAATCGTTGTGCCAGACAATGATCTGACCGTCACGGATCTCCGCATCAGCAATGTACGGCGATTCGCCGAACTGATCAACAAAGCTCAGTAGTGCCCAGGCTGCACCGTTATGGCCGATGGCGGCTACTGCTGGGCCGTTGGCATAGGCGGTCGGCATCAAGAACCGAAGCTCATCATCAGTGGCTTCGGGAATGATCACGTCTTGGCCAAACACGTCTGGTAGCCCGTCGCCGGATTCCAAGATGTATTGATCAGAAAGTGTGATGGTTTGGGCGACGCCCCATGTCCCGTCGAGGTAGGTCCAGACCCTGGCCCTCCTCTCACTTGCTGTCGCAGCGATCGGTCTACCCTCGGGGCCAATGGTTGGTACTTCGACCCAGAGAGGATCATCCAGAGTCGTGGCCAGCAGGGTCGCCCAGTCCCTGGTCGCTGTCTCCAACAGATCTGTCTCGGTGACTAGGGGGGAGGGGAGCCGAAGGTTCCACCACTGATGTCTCAACCGCCTGAGTGGACGGGGAGAGTGCAGTAAGAGGAGCGTTGTCGGAGGCTTGGGGACAGGCACCAGCAGCCAGGACGAACAGGACCGTCAGAAGCCGAAGCCGTTGAGGTCGTTGACTGAGAAGAGTCTGGTGGTGCCGCTCCATGGTCGTGAAGTCGGCCGAGGGGTCTGCTTGTTGAGCAGTCAAGCGAGCCGTCTCGGCCTCCAGATACCGTTGATGGGTTTGTGCTGTGGAGCACATCTTGACCACTACCAGGTGGCGAGATAGTGGAACGATATTTATCGATCCTGCTCGAAGGCCGAAGGTGTTTCGGGGGTCGACCACTTCAACGCCGTCGCGAAACAGTCGACCCCCAAACCTTGTGCGCCTATTGGCAATTCGGGTGGATGTGTTCGGTTGTCGGGTTCTCAGCGAAGGTGACCAGATAACTGGATTCGGACAGGGCAATGAGGTCAGTGAGCTGGTAGTCGTCGGGGATGAGATCTGGGTCAGCATCGGTTTGCACATCTCCGGAGGCGGTGACGGTTTCGTAACGCAGTGTCCCACCGAGGTCTTGTAGTTGGGGGAGAGATTCGGTAAGGGTGAGACCGAACATCAGGCTGCAGCGCTCATGGGTAATGTTTGTCTCATAGATCTCCCCGGGTTCGGCTTTTCGGCCATATTCAATAATCAGGGTCCCCGAGAACCCAACGGGCAAGGTCACGAGCTGAACCAAGCCATCGGCGTCAACTTCAATATCGGGCTCAACTGGCCCGATGCTGCCCACAGCATTGATCTGACCAATCAAAACATCCGGGCCCGGTGTGGCCAACATCTCAGCCGAGATCCCAAGTTCACCCTCTAGCTTTGCTATGACAGCATCGGGATCCGAAACAACGTCAACAACCCGAATCTCCACTGCGTCTTCAAGCTGGGTGATGGAGATGGCATCAGCGGCTGCGGGCTTGCTACCAAACAACGTTGAGACACCGAACACTCCAACAACGACTACAGCTATCGAAAACGCGACAGCTAGAACAGGTTTCATCCGGCTACGCCGGGCGGACTTGGCCGCTGTGGCCAGGCTCTGGCGGCGGGCGGCAGCGACCAGTTGTTGTTCTAAGTCGTCTTTGAATTTCTGTAGTTCGCTCATATTGCTTCTATTCGTGTTGGTTGATCGAATTCGTGTTGCAGCCGCATCAAGCCCCGCAGGACTCTCATCCGGGCTGCGCCGGGCTTGCAGCCGAGCTGGTCAGCTATCACGTCATAGTCCAGTTCCTCGACTATCCGTAGATGCACGGCCCGTCGATTCTTGGTCGGTAGACGCTGCAATGCAAGGCGAAGACGTTCACCATCCAGTCCAGCGTCGGCGGCTTCAAGTTCACGGACAGCTGCATCAACCAGGTTGATGGACTGGACTTCAAGCCTGTTTTGTGCCCGGACCGTGCTTCGGTTGCGTCGCCAGAACTGCTTGAGGAGGTTGGCAGCGATGCCTTGTAGCCATTGTCCACCATCACCCTGTGTCGGGTCGAACGTGTGCAGGTTCTCTAACGCCACGGCGAAGGTTTCCGAAGTCAAATCGGAAGTGACTTCGTGGTCACGGGTGCGATGCCAGAAGTAGGCCAGGATACTGTCGATGTTGCGGCGGTAGAACAGGGTGAATGCTTGCTCACCGCCAGCAGCCGCTTGTAACAATTCGGTGTTGCAGCGGCCATCGTGGCGCGTGGGTCTCACTGGTTGTTCACCAGTGGGACGGGCCGAGCCGGCCACAGCGTGTCTACTAGCCGTATTGGACGCATGATGTCTTGTTGTTCATCCACCCGAACGTGGGTTTATCGCCGTAGATGGTCTTGCCGCCGCCCGAGCAGGAAGAGGAATCATAGAACCGGTTGGGTGCTCCTCCGCAAAAGTACTTTGCGGATTTGATGCTGTTGTTCCAGCTGCCGGTCGGTTTCCATACCCCGCCAGCGCAGGTTGTGCCGACAATGGTGATGGAGGATCCAACGTGGTTCGTGTTTTTGTAGTTCCTGCCAATGGTGTTGGATCCGGAGCGGGCAGCGGACATGCCGGTACGACCGCCACCGTTGTTGATGTATTCGTCGACTTCTTTCTCGGTATCAAAGCAGGTCTCGGGCCCAGTAGTGAGCACACCGTCGGTGTCATCGATCACAGTCACCACGCAATGGGTTTCGACTGGTTCCTTGACTATGTCGGCGGGCTGGTTGGCGCTGGCGGGTAGGGCCGCGAGGGCGAGGGCCCCGATAGTGATGGTGGCCCAGATGGTGTTCCGGATTGGTTTGTGTTCCACAGCATTTTCCTTCGTTGTTGGTGCCCGCCTGCCTTGTCGCCGGAGGGTCCTCGCCCTTGTTCTTTCCCTAACTCTGGGTTTTGTCACAAAAAACTTTGGATTCTTTTGTGACAAAACTGGTCTGAGTGACAAGAACATGGGTGAGAACCCAAACCAGTTGGGGTTCTGGTGGTCATGATCAGCCTGAGGACGGTGAGGCTGACGGACTGCTGCCATGTCATGGGCGAGTCATATTCCCGCACTTATTGAAAGCCCGGCGCCGATGGACACCAGTACGCCCTCCCAAGCCAATGACCTCGAACTGATCCGGTGCTGCGCCATGCGCATTGAGGGAGTTGCAGCTGCGATTGAAAGCGTTTGGGAGGTCGGAGTCCGCCATGGAGAACACAGAGAGCCTTGGACGCTGGACTTCCAGATGCTCGCTGCTGGGATCTATCTCGAAACCGTCCCTGCTTCCTACGCTCTCAGAGTTGCAGCCACCTTCAGGTACTGTGCTGACAAGATGTCGGTCGCGGGCAGTCAGGTTCTCGTCGATGAAAGTTGGTGGATCGTCATCCGCTACCTCACCGCTGTGTCGGACTCAATCTCCCGACTCCTCGGAACAGAAATGCAGATAGGTCAAGTTGAGACCGTGGCCCTTAGTCCGTCGCCCCCTGCGGTCATCAGGTATGACAAGCTCGCTCCGCTACTCCATCCGGAGGGAGTTTTCATTCAACAACAAGCCGCCGTGAGAGTTGGTGAGTCCTGCCGCCGCCCGCACTTTGTTCTTGAGAGTGAAGAACTCGCCTGGATTGCCGCGTTGGCCGCGGGCTCTACGGTGATCGACTTGGGTGTGGCCAATGGCTATTCCACTCGGAGCATGTACAGAAGACTAGCCTCGCTGTGGCGCAAGCTCGGAGTTGACGATCGAGTCCACGGCGTGGCCCACGCCGCCCGAATGGGCTGGCTACCAGCCAGCGTGCATGTATGTGATCCGACCGACTCTCTTAGTCACAATACAAATTTGATCCCATCAGAAGATTAACCAATTGCTTAGAACAGGAAGCGTCTAGTCCGGACTCTGCAACAGCAACAAATGGCGTTCATGGTGCCGTTGATGGCCCAGTCGACTGCTGTTTCTACTACGACGGGAAACGAGCAACAGCCAGTCCCGGGCCACTTGCACAGCAACCGAAGGCTGCGGGCTGTCCGCAGACCATTCCCGAGCGCAGGGTGGCTTGAGCGAGAATGAGAGAGACTGCGGATACCGCTCGGGGTCGCACGAATCTCGGAAGGTGAAAGACTTGACCGCAAACCCTGTCCTCGGAGCCTTTGGGAAGACGAGAATGCTGGCTACTAACCCCGGCAGTGGACAAGTTGGCAGACTCGTGCCAAGCAAATCACTTACGTTGACGTAGTCACATTCAATATGTGGTCCAGAGCAGAATCAACGATCCAAGGGAACTACTACCGCTGGCCGACAGGGCCGCGAAATGTTGCGGTGACTTGGGGAACAAACCTGTTGACGGTGGACTGGATATAGGCAGTGTCATCCTCGGAGATTCCGGAGATAGAGCGAGAATGGGGTATAGTTGAGACTACGAAGATTTCTAATCGCAGCTTCAATGCTGTTCGGAGGGCTGGCGGTCTACACCGTGTCGCCAGCTAGCGCAGAGACAGCGAACCCTTACTGCAAGAGCGGAGACATCTGCTATTGGGGTGAGGATTCGTATTCAGATTGCTATTGGGATTCCGCTTCCGATGATCCAAACCTGGGCAACGATAACTGGCGGAACTGTGGTTCGGCCAAAGTAAATCAGGGAGCGAATTCAGCGAAGAACTTTGGAAATAGTTGCACGATCGTCTTCTTTGACTACATCAACTACTCCGGAGGATCTCACTGGATGTCAAGGGTGGGACTGGGTGGATACTGGAAGGACCCCAACTTTGGCAACAATACTTGGAGCAACACAGGCACTGTCGAAAACGACATCACCTCACACAATTTCTGTTACTGAAGGGAACTATCAAAATGCGAATGAATACGAAATTGACCATTGCGACTGCTGCTGCGGTCGCTTCCGCTGCAGCTTTCGCTGGAATGGTGTCAGCTGGCGGCGAGCCGCAATCCTCGAACCGGCAAGAGGAGACGACAGTCACGAGCATGCCAGCCGCTGGAACGTGGACGGGTGACGAGGCGCGGGTAGCGAAACTCGACGGCCGGTTACACACAGCTGGACTTGACGAGGACCAGACCAATCGACTGCTAAGCGCTGCCGATGGCAGTTGCGTATCGGATGACGCTGTATCGAAGGCTCTCTCGGGGGAGCGAGCGGCTGACAGCGGCGTCGATCTCCTTGAGAGCGCCATAGCGTCGTTCGGTTGTGAGGTATCGACCTTCGATCTGTCAGTTAGCGACACCGGGCTAACCGGCAGCGTCGCCACGACTGACCAGGGCACCGTTGATTCCTTGCAGTCGATGCTTGGCAAGGGAGTGACTGTCGAGCTGGATTATGTTGGCGTGTCAGAGGGGCCAGGTGCATAGCACATCCCCTCGATGTTGGAGAGGGCGCTGGTCAGGTCTACTGATCGGCGCTCTCTTGGCGACGTTCTGCCTATCCTGCACTGCCAGCACTTCCGAGGAAAGTGAATCGTCGTTGACGATTGTCGAGTCAACGGAATCGCGACTTGTTGCAACGTCTGAGACTGGCCACAGAGTGGTCGTCGATTGGGAATCCCTGACCTTCGAACTACCTCTCGACCAATACCTTCTGCTGCAGATACACCCGATTGCCGACATCGTGGATCTGGCCGTGGATCAGCTCGTCGAGGAATGCATGAGTTCGAGGGGCTTCGACTTTGGTTTTCCGGATCGCGAAGTGCGTGACTTTTCGTCCCTAAACCTACGGCGCTATGGACCCCTCGACAAGGCTGCTATCGAAGAACATGGATATGGTCGTCCGCCCAAATCATCTGAGATACAGGCGCTGCTCGATTTCCAATCAAAGGATCTTGATCCTGCCACTGAGCTGGCGCTCATTGGAATCCCCGGAGAGTCGGAGAACATACTGGCGGATAGGCCTTGCATGTTCATCGCAGGCGACGAACTAACGCAAGGTGAACTGCTTGGGGACTCGTTCGGCTCTGTCCAATCGGCAGCCGCTGGAAGTCTAGGCAGAGCGACTGGGAGCCCCGAGGTTCGGCAAGCGTTGGCCGATTGGCGCGAGTGCATGCATGCCGCTGGGTACGACGTCGAAGGCCAGACGCCGCTTGATCTCGTCGGCTCGTTCGCCCGGAGCGAGCCCGTGCCGTCTGAGGTCGAGATCGAGACTGCGCTCGCTGATCTTGTATGTAAGCGATCGACAAGTCTCATAGAGGTCTGGGCAAGCGCTGAGGCCGATCTTCAACTGATGAGCTACGCGACGAATCAGGAGATGTTTGATGATGCCCGCGAGGACCAGCTTCTGCTCATCAGCGAAGCACTCATTGTGACTGGAATAGAGCTTCCGGTGGAAGCTCTACGGCTACTCGAGACATCTAGCGACTAGGCCGATGGTCAAACTCGAACGAACCTGCGAACGGCTTCAACTTCATTTACGCCCTCACCCAGCTTACGAACGCCGTCGAGATCATGCGCACCGCCCGTCTAGCCCTCGCCGAGAGCCCCAAATGACTTCAAGGAAGACTTGTTCCTCTCCTCAACAATCACGGGGCGATCACGACCTCCGGATTGAATCACTGGACTCACCGATTCGACTCGCCATCGGCTGCGGTGGTTCTGGATCCAGTGGTGAGCGGATTGCCCGGCACGCTCGACTGTCCACTGACTTCGACGAATCATCGGTGGGATGGCAGGGAAGTAGCTGGATGACCCAAATCTACTCCTCACCCCGCAGAACTCGCACCCCTCACATACACATGGTTACCGGTAAGCTAGGGCGAGACGATTCGAGGGCACGGATGGACCCTTCGATGTCACACGTCCTCGTTACGATTGGGCGGTGATGAGTTTCCAGATAGCAACCGGGCGACATAGTGTCTGAGCCAGGATCCCTCGCTCTGAGTGGCGACTCGACGTATGGTGGCAAGCCGTTCCAGATCCTCGCGATCGATGGGGGTGGCTTGAAAGGCATTTTCGCTGCTGCTGCGTTGGCGGAGTTGGAGAAGGATTTCGATTGTTGCATCGTGGACCACTTTGATCTCATCGCAGGAACCTCGACTGGCGGTTTGATCGCTCTCGGCCTTGGGGCCGGAATGACCGCTGCGGAGGTCCTAGATTTCTATCTCCAGCACGAACGCGCGATCTTCCCGACAGGGTCGATGAGATGGAGAAAGCGAATCGCGAGCCCGTATCCGGCGGAGCCCCTTCGACTGGCGCTTGAGGAGCAGTTCGGGGATCGAAAGTTCGGGGAGAGCGTCGTGAGGTTAGTGATCCCAAGTTTCGACCTGGCCAATGACGATGTGTATGTCTTTCGCACCCCGCACAATGTCCGACTTCGGCGCGACTGGCCGGAGCGTGTGGTCGATGTCGCGCTAGCGACCTCCGCGGCGCCGACGTTCTTGCCGGCGCACTCACTTCGCGATCACCGGTTAATCGATGGTGGTGTCTGGGCGAATAACCCGTCGATGGCGGGAGTCGTGGAAGCAATCGAGGCGTGCAGCGCGTCGAGATCCAGCGTTCGGCTCCTCAACGTCGGCACGACAGCAGAAGTGATTCAACGACCGAGACGACTAGACAGAGCGGGCCTCGTGCGGTGGGCACCGCACATCACGGACGTGGTTCTCCGAGGCCAAGGACTAGCGTCGTACAACCAGGCGATGTTGTTACTCGGCAGCGAGCGTGTACATCGATTGAACGTTGCAGTCCCCAAAGGAAGCCATTCCCTCGATGGTGTGCAGGCCGACGACCTTCGAGCCAAGGCGCAGCACCAGTCCAGGCGTGCCGCCCCCACGATTGCGCATCTCTTCGATCATCAACCGACCCCCTACAGGCCCGAGTACAAATGACCACTCCACTGCAACAGCTGATCAGAGCATTCGGCGAAAACCTTGATATTCGTACCGCGGATCAGCGCAGGATTGACGAGATCTACGGGATGTTGACCGAGTGGCTTGCCGAGCACTACGAAGGTCGGGTCGACCTAGACATCTACCCACAGGGTTCGTTTCGGTTGGGAACAGTCGTTGCGCCCAGCCTCGACGGCGGACAGTTCGATCTCGACTTCGTGTATCTCCGCAATCTCCAACTCGGGTCGATCACTCAGGAGGAACTTCGCGTCGAGGTTGGGGACCAACTCACCACAGCGTGCGAACACTTCGGGTGGGAGGACCCGATTGAGCTTGGGCGTTGCTGGAGGCTCGACTTCTTCGAGGAGGGATTCCATTTGGACGTGCTTCCATCGATTCCAGACGACAGAGTCGAGAACGGGATAAGGCTCAGCGACAGGGACTTGACCGACTGGCTGTACAGCAACCCGATCGAATACGCGAACTGGTTCTACCGCAAGATGAGCGAACGCGAACAACGGCTCGCATCAGCGACGAACGTCGAGATCGAAGAGGTTCCTGAGTTCCCGATTCGCACAACCCTGCAGCGGGTTGTTCAGCTACTTAAGCGAAGCCGAGACGAATTCTTCGGTGAGCGCTCGGATGCTCCTCCCTCGGTTCTTATCACAACGCTGGCCGCACATGTCCGTCCCCCCGACCTTGGCGTCGCTGAGGCATTCCACCAGACCGTGTCTGTTCTTGACTCGGCGGTCGAACAACGAGGCGACGAGTACTGGGTCGCCAATCCGGCGCACGAGGAAGAGAACTTTGCGGACAAGTGGAACGGCGACCCTCGTCGCCGCGAAGCCTTCCATGAGTGGCTGCTGTTGTTGCAGTCGAATCTCGCCCAACTCACCGTTGCCGCGACCGATGCCCGCAAGTTCGATCTACTCGAGGAGACTTTTGGCGACGTAGCCGCAAGCATTCGCCCTGAAGTGCGGGAAGCGAATCGGCACAATCGCAGCCTGGCCGCTCGCGGTGGAGCACTTGCGCCTGGTGAGGAGTTGATAGAGAATCTCGTCCCTGTCGAATTGACCGACCAAGTGTATGTCGGTCTTTGGATCGAGGAGGCCGGAGAGGATGAACCGGAGTACCGCCCGCTGGGACAGCTTCGGCGGCGACGGATCCAGAAGCGGCGCCAGGTGGAGTTCAGAGTTGCGTCCACAACCGTTGCGGCGCCGTACGAGATCTGGTGGAAGATCCGCAATCACGGTGCCGCAGCGAAGAAGGAGTCGAGTGGGGACGGGCTCCGAGGACAGATCAGCCGGATCGACGAACGCGTGCGTTGCGAGAGCACTTCGTACAGAGGCGAACACTATGCAGAGTGCTTTGTTATCAAGGACGGGGTGTGCCGAGCACGCCGACGCACATGGATCGCGATCGAGTAGCTCCATTCCCGTTCGTCCGCGTACCGGCGCACCTCCTTGTCCGCTAGGGATTCCCGGGGTCGACCCAGCAATGGTGCGGCCGAACTCAGCGAGATCCTGTGTGGTTAGGAGCGGCCTAGCTCAGCGCCGTTGTGGCTTCCTTCGAGTCGGTTGACCGATTCGTGTTCGACGAAGCAATCCGGTTCGGCACCAAGGCTGTCCATAGCTTGAATGAGTTGCTGTGAACGTGCTTGATCGATCCCTGGCATGTCACCTCCAAACGGATCACGATGAATAACGTCGTTGTCTTTGCGGTAGTCGGCGACATCCTCAAGCCAACTCATCGTCTCCCCGGTCATGTCAGCGTCTGTTGGGTCGGCGACTTCGTTCAATGCAGCGAGCAGCCACGGTTCACGGTTGAATGCCGCTGCGAGCAGGGTGAGGTTGTCCGTTGTCGAACAAATGATGTCGGACAACAAGTCAGTGTCAGGCCCAAAGACACCCTCGGCGAGGTTGCGGCCGTTTTCGGATGCTTCCACAACATGGGGCCAGTGTTCAATGATCCAGGCTTGACGATCTGACTGTGTTGACATTGCTTCTTCGAGGAGTTGTTGGGTGTCGGCGAGGCTGAGTTGACCACCAAGCAGCTTTGCAATGGTGCCTTGTTGATCTGGTGGCGCCGTGGCGAGGATCGTTTGGAGATCTTGACCTCGCTCGATGAGGGCTTGGAGCGACGGCAGGATCGGCCACTGCGGCTGGGCGTGGTCGGGGTGGTTGAGAAGCCAGACACGGGTGTTGCCAACGTGTTGGTTGACCCGATCCCAGTCGCTTTGCTCCGGCACGTCTTGGGGTCGGGGTCCGAGTCCCGTCGTGTTGTGGCTTAGGTTGTTTCGGAGCCGGTAGCCCGCGACGTCGGTGACGGCGGAGTCCCAGGTTGTGACACCTTCGGGGGTGGAGGGTCGTAGGCCGACGAGTTGGTCCAACCAGATCGGTGCCTCGGCGGTTAGTTGGTGGGTGGTTTGGGCGAGGACTTGGTTGGCCGCACGGTCATACACCCGGGCTCGGTGAGGCCCAGATCCGAGGTCGGTAACTATCTGGGTCCAGCGGGCCTGGTCATGCTCGGTTTGGTCGAACCGCGCTTCGAACCAAGCGGTGGCGGATGGACCGAGTTGTCGTTGGAGTGGTTGTTTGTCGGTGATCGTGAGTTCTTCCCATCCCATACGCCGCTCGGCGATGCGGCGGTCGGTGGACTCGAACCGGATGATCGCGGTGCCAGCTTGGTCGTTGACTGAGGTGACGGTGCCGATGTTGCTGCGATCATTCGCCCGCACCCGAACTCCTGGCCTGATGTGGCGGACCGTGTGATCCAGGACGGTGAGTTGTTCGGCTAATTCGATGTCGGTGTTGCCGATCATGGTGGTCGCGACCCGCTCAATCTGTTGAGCGGTTGCGGTCATAGACCGGAGTTCGGGGTAGTCGTAGCGGCGGATTGCGGCGTCGACGGCGGAGAGGTCCCAGTCCTGGGCGGTAGCGAACAGCTTGCCCCGGCATTGGGTTAACCGTTTGGTGAGTTCATCTCGGATGCTGCCGGGTTCTTCGGTCGGGAGTCGTAGTCCGGTGTCGTGGCGTGGCGGGTCGACGGCGCGTTCAGCTTCCAGAAGCTGGTGTTCGGGGTCAGTGATGATGATCGTGTTCTCGTCGCGGCCTCGGGACAGGGCGGTGTAAGCGCCTTCGCGGTACAGCCCGTCGAGGCCGACGGCGATTGAGGCGTCCCAAGTTCCGCCTTGTGTCCGGTGGGTGGTGTACGCGTAGGCATGAGACAGGCGGCCGCCAGTGTTCACGTATCCTTGGTCCAAGGTCACGGGTTTGGGTTGGTCATCGAGCTGCAGCGTGAGGCTGCGAGGTTGGACGTTGAGAATGGTTCCGGCTTGCCCATTGGTCACCCGCACAGCCGGGTAGCGGTTGTTGTAGTTACGGCGGATCACAACTCGTTCCCCGATCCGGTAGTCGCCACCGGCGAAACGAACAGGTTCCTGCCCATGTAGCGGCCCTCCGGGTTCGGCGAGCCGTTCCAGGATTTGGCGGTTGAGGATGTCCACTAGTTCGTTGGTTCCGGCTTGCAACACCAGATCGGTGCCGTCCTCTTGGGCTTTGAACCAGGCGTTGACCGCTATCTGGGTCATTGTGAGGGAGTCCGGTGCGACAACCACGCGACCGTGATCCATGTAGGTGTCGATGGCGGTGTGGATGTCGCCGTCGCGGAGGTTCGTTAGGGCTTGTTGTTCCCATGGCTCTTTCTGCCGCCGATTCACCGTGAGTTCGGCCACGGTTGGACCGTTGGCGGCTGCATAGGCGAAACCGCCACCGGCCCCAACTTCTGGCAGTTGTTTGTGGTCCCCGACCAGAGCGACCCGTCCACCAGAACTGGCGACCGCATTGATGAGGTTCTCGAGGATGCGAATATCGGCCATACCCGCCTCGTCGATGACGAGCAGGGTTTCGTAACCGAAGTCGACAATTCCCTGCTGATGCCGGGCGAGGAGTGAGTGCATGGTCGAGGACCCGATATGAGCTCCAGACTGCAACTCGCGTGCAGCCCTCGCTGAGGGCGCGGCCCCGATCAAATCCCAGCCGTCGCGTTCAAAGACCTCACGTACCGCATCGAGAGTGAAGGTCTTGCCGGTCCCGGCTGGCCCGACCATCACTGATACAGCGGTGGTCGATGCCACGAGTGTTCGGACCGCTGCTGTCTGGTCATCACCAATCGTCGGCCGCTCGTCGAGCACTTGATCGACAAGCCAGCTGTTCGGGCCGTGTCCAGCGGCTGATTGTTTGAGGCTATTGACGAACCGGGACTCTGTGTCATACAGGCCACGGGATGTGAATCCGGCAACACCGGTGGCGGTGTGGGATTGCCGTTCGACGAACAGGACTTGTGGGGATGCCATCACCCCTTCGGTGACACGCTCGATCGTGTTCAGGGTCGCCCCGTCACCCAGTCGCTGGGCGATGGCTTGGGTCACATCAGGTTTCGTGAAGACGGATTTGTCGTTGGTGAGGTCCTTGCGGAGTAGGTCCTCGATCCACTCCTCCGCATCAACTACACGCTCGGTGTGCTGCGGGGTGCCGTTCTCATCGAACCAGATGTCTGGCAGCCGCCAGACACCTGCCTTGTAGTCCACAGTCGCATGCGGTCTGCAAGCAGCGATCAGTTCTTCGGCGTATCCGGGTCCCCACCCGGCTTCGGTGGCTTCGGTCTGCCAACGATCACGCAGACCGATCGTGGTTTCTTGTTCGCCTTTCGAGCGTCTGGTGGCGAGGGCGGCGGCTTGGTTTCCTGCCGCATCCGCTGGCGTGCCGGTGGCTTCGGTCCAGGCTTCGATCTCTGCCCGTCGTTTGGAGAACACCCGCATCACCGAGTCGGGGACACCAGCGATCTCATGCACATGTTTCCCTGGCCGCCACTCCAACCCCAGCGATGCGGTGAGTTCGTCTCGGACGACGGCTTGGAACACTTCGCCAGCGGCCCGGGCGTGCCGGTAGATCTCTGGGTGAACGAACGCGGACCATTTCCCGTCGGTGCCTTGGGCCATGTTCGCGGCCAGGACGTGCCAGTGAAGGAAGGGGTCACCGGCACGAGAGGTGCGGTGACGGAACGAGGCTGCGACCAGACCCGACGTTTTGAGTTGTTCCATCCCTCTGGTGTTGATGCCGAGGGTTTGCTGGGTGTTGAGCCACGGTTGGTTGTTTGATCCTCGGCGTACTCGGATGGCTTCTCGTTCTAACCATTGCATGACCTCATCGATGGCTTTGTTGCCTGCGTCGGTGATTGCTCCTTGCACCCGTGGGTCATCAGAAACGGCGTAGAGCACGGACACCGACTTGGGAATCTTGAATGTGAGATCGAATCCTGGGACTCGGCGGGCATGGGTCGCAGGTGTCTTCCCATTGGGCGACAGGCCACCGGACTTCGGTGCGATCCCCGCCAATGCAGCCCGAAGGTCGTCGGGTTCGACTTCACCAGTCAGTCCGAGGATTTCGCTGCCTGCGCCGACCCAGGTGCCGGGTGCTTCTCCGTTTCCGGTGTAGTAGGCGTCGAGGGACTGGGCGACTCCGGAGAGTTGGTAGGCCTCGGCTCCGACACGGAGTTTGGTGATTGATAGGGCTGCCACATCTTCTTACACGGGCCTGAGCGCATCGTGTCTGTGACATGTTGAGAATGGTTCCCACCTTAGGTGATAGTATGTGTGGCTTTTCCTTGGCGGGTGCTGGGACTCGTTCCGGGACTACGGCGCCATGCGGCGAGTGGCCTGAAGGGAGAGATGCGGGCCTTGAAGGCCTGGTCAGGACCCGGTCAGGACCCGTTCGGTGTCATCCGTTCGCATCTGCGGGGCGGGGACTCGGGTCCAGGACGCCTGTTTCTTCAGCGTTGTTGCACAACACAGAGTTCGTTGCGGTCGGGGTGGGTCATGACAGTGGTCGTGTAACCGTCGTCCCGTCCGTCGTGCGCTGCGACCACCTCTGCCGCGATCCCAGCCAGCCTTGCCAATTCGGCCGGGAGGTCATCCACGAAGAGGTCGAGGTGGGCACGATTCTTTACGGTCTTGGATTTGGGTACTCGCTGCAACGTCAAGTGATGTAACCCACCGTCGGGGGTGACCAGGGCGTGGAACTGCGCGTCTGAAGCTCTCCAAGCTGTGTACGGACCCATGCCGCCTTGACTGGTCCGGACTCTGACTTGGGACCAAGCCAAGGAGATCGCTGGCCACAAAGCCCTCGCGGAGGCAACTGGGCTTCACGTCTATGTATGTGACCGTTCTAGCCCTTGGCAGCAGGGAACGAACGAGAATACCAACGGGTTGTTGCGCCAGTGGTGGCCCAGATCAACCAACTTCTACACACTGGATCCAGCCGAGATACAGCGGGTGCAGACCTCGCTGAATGCGCGTCCACGGCAGACACTCGATTGGTCTACCCCAGCTGCCTCGCTCGGAGTGATCTAAGTACCCACCGAGTCCTCAGCTGACGATTCTGACCCAGAGATCAATAGAGTCCCAACATCACAACCAACGAATCGCCAAGAGAGCCAACCATGCGGACCGCAATCCATTGTTCATCGCAGGCATCTGAACAATGAGGGCCTATCTGCTAGCGGCCCATGATGCTGACTTGCGTTATCTTGAACGTGCCGGAGATGGTCATCCCCTGGTGTTCATCCACGGCCTCGGCTGCGCCTCCTCATTTGAGTTTCCGCACGTGATTTCCCACCCAGCCCTCAACCAGCATCACGTCATTCTCGTCGATCTCCTGGGCTCCGGATATAGCGACCGCCCCGTTGATTTCGGCTACCAGGTCAGGGAACACGCTGAAACCATTGTGGATTTCATCCAAGTTAAAGGACTCGAGCAGGTTGTCTTGGTTGGCCACAGCATGGGAGGCGCCGTGGCTATTCAAGCGGCAACACTCCTGATGAGCACCATTCATAGTCTCATCCTGCTGGAGCCAAACCTCGACTCCGGAGGCGGCGTGTTCAGTCAAGCAATCGCAAGCCTGCCCGAGGACACCTACGTGGCTGAAGGGCACCTCAAAAACATCCAGGAAGCCCGGGATTCGGGTTACAAAGCGTGGGCAACAACGATGCAAGCGAGCGATTCCCGAGCGGTCCATCGTGAGGCTGTGTCACTAGTCGATGGCTGTTCCCCGTCATGGCGAACTCAACTAGCGAGTCTTGACGTCCCGAGGTCAGTAATTTTCGGCGCCCTCTCCTTACCCGACCCCGACGTGGACGAGTTGCGAACTCTCGGGGTCTCAACCCTTATTGTTCAGAATGCTGGTCATTCCCTCGCGATGGAAAATCCGGGTGGCCTAGCGGTTGCTATAAGTGAGAGTCTCAGCCGAACCTCCGACCACTAGGCCACGTCACCCTTGAGCCGATAGCCCTTCCCTACGCCGCAAGTGCGGTAGGCAATAACCAATCTCCAGGAGCTTCTCCCCCCCCGGAAAGGTCTGTCGCTTTTAGTCTAAGCTCGACACCGCGTTGCGTTGTTCGGTTGAATCCGCCGTCCATTTGATACGCCTACTCCTCGCGAGCGCACGACGATCAGCGACGTCCTGGTCGGGCAACGTCACCGCCGGTCCCGAAGGGACGGGAAACGGAATCCCAGCGAAGGCCTGAAGGCGTCACTCCCGTTATAACTCCCGAAACCACTCCCGTTATAACTCCCGGGAGTGGTCCGGCCACAGTGCTTCAGCCGATCCCGGCTGATGATCTATCAGGCTTTAGCCATGCGCTGGGAGTACACCGCGACCGCAACCTCAGGCAGTCTCGCCAACTGCTTTGGTCGCAGAGCTGGCAGTTGGGTTCGGATGGTGATTGTGTTCGTCGAGTGCCAAGTGAGCATCCCGAATCGTTCCAGGCGGTCGATGGCCCGCCAGCATCGACCGGCGACCTCGGTCACACCGAGCATGGTCTGGAGGTCGGCAATAGGGAGCGGGGTTCGTGGCTGGTTGATTGCGTGGTTCGCTAGGTGAGCGGCTGCGATTGTCGCGGTTGGCCCAAGCGTTGGGGTCCACCAGATGATCGCGTCGAGGGTGTTGGTGTCATGAGTACCGGGTCGCGGGTCGGGGGTGATGAACAGGTGTGTTGGTTTGGTCACGGGTTTGGTCATGTCAGTACTCACACGGCCAGAGCACTGTCGTCACCGTGCGATCCGATTCGCTGATGACCCATAGCTTGGTCACGGTCGCGTCCCCGAAGTTGGTTGCCGCCGCAACCGGATGTGGAAGGTCATAGACCGACAGGATCTGTTCACCGTTGGCTAGGGCTGCTTCGTTGCTTTGTTGGTCCTGTTCGTCGACGTTTCCCCAGTCGCCGGATTGGTGGCGGGTGATGCATTCGTGAACGAACTTTGTGAGGCCGGGGTGTTGACGCATCTTGGCAGCAATGCCGCCACTGGTGATGGTGCGCCCGAGAGGAACAGAGACGGCGTCGTTTTTGGGGTTGGTCATTGGTTCCTCGCTGGTCGTGGTGCGGCCGGGGCCTGGGTGACGATGGTTCGGGCGACGCGGTCCACGATCCGGCGCCGGTTGGGTGTGAACAGAACAAACCAAACGTCCGCTACCGCTACTGGGAGGGCCCCGAGGACGGTGAAGGCAATCAGCAGTTCTAAGCCAGCGCGTGTTTGGGCTTGTCTGAGGGCGGTTTCGGCTCCGTTCGCGTTGATGATTCGAATACGACAGATTCGGTGTCCTGGCTTTCCGGCGTGTTTGGTGACGCTTGTAACATTGAGGCGGTAGATGAGGACGGCAACGCCGATTGTGGTGAGTCCTGCGACTGCCCGGGCGCCTGGTGTTGGACCATTGATGTTTGATGCCGCGGACCCGACGAGGAACACTCCGGCCGTCGCGTTCATGGCGCCGTTGAGGAGACCGGCGGCAGCTCGCCGGGTTCGTGACGCTGGGATACTGGCAGCGGTTCGGTCGGGTTGTTCCACCCGGTCGGTAGCCAGTTGGGGGACGGGTGTTTGTCTGGTTGGCATCAGATCTTCTCCCAAACCTTGGCGGGATCGAATCGGCTGAGGAGTTCTAGGCCTTGGCCAGTGAGGCGGTCGTTTAGATCGGTGTAGGTGACGGCGGGGTCGATGACTGCGGTGCCAACGAGGCGGCAGTTTGGGTTCTGGACTTTGATTAGGTGCGCGGTTCGCGTGTCGAGGACGTTTCCGGTGATGAGGCAGAAGATGTGTTTGGTGACGTGGTTATGGATTTCGGCTAGCGCGTCGATGTCTTGGTGGTTGAGGTCGTCGCGTAAGGCGGCGGCGAAGATTCTTCCGGCGATGTCAGTCATGATTCGGGTGCTCCCAAAGGTTGCTTGGCCGACCGTTTGGCCGGGCTTTTCGTTTTCGGGGTTCGGTCGACAATGGACCGCCAGGTCATCCCGAAGGGGCTTGACCCAGGAGCGAAGCGAGGGGTTGACTGGGTGGGAGGTGTCGACCCACTACGTCACCGGGCCCGCAGGGTCGGCAACGGCACATCACAACCGTTGTTGCTCGCACCGGATTGGCACGAGCAACAACGCTTGGCTGGATGGTTAGGTGAGTCCTGGGCCTCTGGCTTCGGTCACTCTTGACCAGAAGCCTGTGGGTGGACGTCAGAGAGTCACGCGGCGACCTGCACAGCGGAAATATCGGCGTGGCTCTTGCCGAGCTGGTGGCCGGTGTTGATCCCTGCGGCGGTGTTGAGGTAGTCCATGGCTTGTTGCGCTTTGCTGGCGGCGGTCAGGATCGCCCGGCTATCTGCTCTCATCGCAATGAGCCAGTCCGCTACATAGTCTGCGTGGTCAAGGCGTTTGGCGGTGTCGGTGATTCCCCATTGAGCACAAAAGAACGCGGCCCCAATTTCGGCGACCAGTTCTTCCATACCGCGAGCTTGGGTACCGAACCGGTTGGCAAAGTCTCGGTCAAGGCGTGACCTGTGTCCGGTGCGGTGAACCTGCTCATGGGCATATGTTGAGAGCCAGTGTGATTCGGAGTCGAAGATGTCACGGTCGGGCATGCCGATCGTGTCCGAGAGCGGCCGGTATTGGGGTTGATTGTCGGGG
>JAJRQY010000016.1 GCA_024280015.1 Actinomycetes bacterium | reverse complement strand
AGCTCATTGGCCAGCTCCATGGCTGGTACCGAAAGCTCCGGCTTCTTCGACAGGGGCAAAACCGCGACCTTGTATGGGGCGATGGTGTGATGCAGACGAAGCACCGTCCGGGTCTCGTCATTCACCTGCTCTTCGTCATAAGCCGCCATCAAGAAGGCCATCATCGCCCTGGTCGCTCCAGCGGCTGGCTCGATGACGTGAGGGGTGTAGCGCTCCTTGGAGACCTGGTCGTAGTACTCCAGTTTCGCCCCCGAGGCCTTGGCGTGTTGGGTGAGGTCATAGTCACCACGATTAGCAATGCCCTCCAGCTCGTCCCAACCCCAAGGAAAGAGGAACTCAACGTCAGCGGTTGCCGAGGAATAATGGCTCAGTTCATCCTCTTCGTGAGCCCTCAGCCGAAGCTGGTCGGCGGGAATGCCATGATCGAGGTACCACTGGAAGCGGGTCTCACACCAATACTCATACCACTTGTCCGCCTCATCAGGAGCAACGAAATACTCCATCTCCATCTGTTCGAACTCACGGGTCCGGAAGACGAAGTTGCCGGGCGTGATCTCGTTGCGGAAGCTCTTGCCAATCTGAGCAATCCCGAACGGCGGCTTCTTCCGGCTGGTGTATTGCACGTTGGCGTAGTTGATGAACATGCCCTGAGCCGTCTCGGGCCGCAAGAACACCTCGGCACCCGCACCCTCAACTGGCCCTGCCGTTGTCTTGAACATGAGATTGAAATTGCGGGGCTCGGTGAATTGACCAGACATGCCACAAGTCGGACACTGATCCGGCTTCTCCAACTTGTCCTGACGGTGCCTTGCCCCACAGTTACGACAGTCAACCAGCGGGTCAGTGAAGTTGCTGAGGTGGCCCGAAGCCTCCCATATCGCGGGAGGCGAGAGGATGGAGGCATCCAGCCCGACGACATCTTGGCGTTTCTGCACCATCGAACGCCACCAGGCGTCCTTCACATTCCGCAGAATCAGGACACCAATTGGGCCGTAGTCATAGGTGGAGCGAAACCCTCCATAGATTTCGGCCGACGGATACACGATCCCTCGGCGCTTGGAAAGATTGACTATCTTGTCGAACAACCCGGCATCTGGCGTATTCATGGTTTGGCAGCGTAACTGACCGCGCTGGCGACACGGCTCTCTTTTGCTCCTCAACATCAATGCTCGATGACGATCCCCACTTTTGGTCCGGATTAGCGACACAATATGGCAATGTCTGACCGCTCAACGAACCAGGTGTTGCTTCGACGCCTCGGCGCCGTATTCATCGACGTTGGAACGGTAGCAAGCATCACAGCACTAGCCGCTTGGGCTAAGGCTGAGAAGTTCATTCCAGACCAGATCAAGTCCGACTCTGGTCTCCCAGTCTGGAGTACCGTAGATCAAGCTCGACGTGACGATATCGCCCAGGATTCTTGGAACCGTATGCAAAAGGTTGGCAACACCGAATATGTCTGGAGCCGTGACTCTCTCCTCACGGTTGGTCTGGTTGGACTCGGGGCCGCGGCCCTCGTCTTCCTCCTTATTCCGGCCGTAATCCGATCAACAATCGGCAAGAAAATCTTTAGGATTCGTTCCAGAAAAAAGTCGGCAGACACTGGCGTTGATGGGGGCCAGCTCGATCGTCGAGCCGGTGGCGACGATCCCGAAGCCAGCCTCATTGACCTCGATGATCGCCTCTCCAGGACTCATGCGACTCCTGGCCCGGAGGAAGGTGCCAATTCAGAGCCGGAACACCCGGGTCAGACAGATCAGATATTCCCGAGCGACTCCGACCTCAAGACGAATTCAGTCCCCCTGGCCATTGATCTCGCTAGCGATCAGGTCGGGTCAGCAGACGATCTGTTACCGATCGACGTTCTGCCTATCGACGTAGTACCCCAGGACACGTCTCCAGATAGCTCGACCAGCGAAGCCCGCACGAACCCGACGGCTGGAGACATCACATCGCTTAATCATCAGCCAATCGACGTCGAAGCGGGCGGTCTCCTCGGAATGGAAGTGAGTGAGGATCTCCCTGCCCCTTGGGCCAACCAGTCGAGTGATCTTGATGACACCATTTCTAGTGGTGCAGCTATCTCTGATGATCCCCCTCTTCCCGATCTTGCAGCTGTTTCTGATGATGCAACCGAGGCCGTCACAGCATCTGAATCCGCGGTTGAAACTCCGGTCGATGAGTTACCCGATCTCGGCTTTGGCCAACCCATCAACAGCACCCTGTCCGTAGCTGCACCCATTGACGGCGACGACGAGGAGTCCCAACCCCTCCCACCTCCTCCCCTACACCGGGCAGTTAAGTGGGATCCACCAACCGCTGAGCCCGCTCCAGTCTGGTCCCCAGAAACTGAGCAGTCCCCGAACGTTGAGCAACTGGTTGACGCGGAGACCGCTCTTCTGACCGAACCGGAGTTGACCCAGGATCCCGCCGAGGCCAGCCAGAGCATTGTTAGCGATACGCCAACTCAAGAATCGGTTGAGGTTGGCGACGAGTCCCCAGTATCAACAACCCCAAGCTGGAACGAAGACTGGCAAGCCTGGATCTATTGGGATCAGGCCCACGGTCAATGGCTACGCCACGACGTGGACGCTGACGTTTGGATTCCTCTCTCCTAGAGACGAGAGTCCATAGTGAGCCTCTCCTGAGCGGAGCTTCCACTTGACCAGTTCCGGTACCGGTCCCTGACCCGACGCGTAGCTTTGCCTGGCCTATTCGGACTGCAGATGTTGGTGAAGCACCTTTGGTGACCGCAGGCGCCGCTCAAGGTGCTGGTCCAACATTACTGTTGCCAGGCTCTCCAGTTCATCGGCAACGTGTTCTGGTGTCGTGTCCAAGACATGGCGAACGTGGCCGTCAAAGACGTGCTGCATCGCTACCCGGGCCTCCTCGCTCATGAACCCGCCAGACCGGCAGTTATCGCAAAGAATCCCTCCCCGCGAGAGATCGATGGCAACCAGGCCAGTGGTGCTTGAGCAGTGCACACAATGCTCAAGCATTGGTTGCACTCCTTCCAACTTCAAGAGCTTCGAAACAAAGGCTGGAACAATCAGTGGGTTGCCAGCACGGTCAAGCTCACCTAACGCCCCAACCAAGAGCTTGTAGAGAGCAGGTGACGGCTCTGCTTCTTCGCTGGCCATGTCAACCGCTTCCAGCAGGATTGCCGCCCTGCTGTAGCGAGCAAGGTCGGAGCGGAAGGTTGAATGAATCTGGGTCGTCTCTACCTGGGTGACGATATCGAGGTTGCGACCCTCATAGAACTGGGCGTGCACCACGGTTGCTGGCTCCAGTCGTGCCCCAAATTTGCTTTTTGTTCTGCGAATCCCTTTTGCAACCGCACGGATCTTGCCTCGTGTACGTCCATAGAGCACGATGATCCGATCGGCTTCTGCCAGCTTGAAGCTGCGCAGAACCACCGCGTCCTCGCGGTACAGGGTCACGATTCGTTCTTCAGACCGCCAAAACGACGGTCGCGTCGTTGAAACTCCAAGACTGCTTCTGCCAGATGCTCTCGCCGGAAGTCTGGCCACAGAGTCTCAACAAATACCAGCTCGGCGTATGCCGCTTGCCAGATCAAAAAGTTCGAAATGCGATGTTCCCCCGAAGTCCGAATCCAGAGATCGACTTCGGGCATTTCGGGATCGCAGAGTCGTTCAGCAATTGCCTTCTCCGTGATCTTTGCCCCGTCCTCGACCAGCTGTTTCACCGCGTCTACTAGTTCGGCACGTCCGCCGTAGTTGAAGGCAATCGTCAGGGTGAGCTTCGTGTTATTTTTCGTAAGCTCAACCGAACGATCCATCTGTTTCAACAACCGCTTCGGTACACGCCAGTCACGCCTACCAATAAACCGGATCCGCACTCCGAGCTCGTGAAGCTCATCACGACGACGTACAAGCAAGGACTCGTTGAAGCCCATCAAGAACCGAACTTCATCGGTTGGACGACGCCAGTTCTCGGTTGAGAACGCATAGACGGTCAGCCAGGAGATTCCAAGCTCGAGCGCGCCATGTATGGCGTCCAGCAATGCCTCTTCGCCCGCACTATGTCCGTCGGTCCTCTTCAAACCCCGCCGCTGAGCCCAGCGACCATTTCCATCCATGACGCAAGCGACATGGGATGGGATGAGGGCTTGATCAATTCCTGTCGTTTCCATTGATGGAAACCGTACCCGAGCCAGTTCCCGCAAGGGCGACAATCAGACGAAAGCTATTCCTCTACCGCTGCAACCTCGGTTGTCTGGGCTGCTTCCGTTGTTGGTGCAGGCGCCGGAGCCGTTGTACCAAAGGTTGGAGGCGGTGCAGTCGTTGGCGCCACCGTCGTCACCGTTGTTGTTGCTGGAGCCTCAGTAGTTGGAGCGACAGTCGTCTCCGGCTTGGCCGTTGTCGCTGGCTTCGTTGTGGTCGCTGGTCGCCGGGTCGTCGCCGGTCGGCGAGTGGTAGGCGCAGCAGTTGATGCCGCAGCAGTTGTTGGAATGGCCGTTGCCTCTGGTGTCAGCGTCGTTACCGGAGCCTCAGTAGTTGGAGCTGCGGTGGTTGGCGCTTGGGTGGTCGGAGCCAGGGTGGTCGACAGCTCCGAGACGGTCGTTGAGGACAACGAGGTTGTCGCTGAAGTATCGATAGTGGCGAGATCACTGCCACCATCAGGGGAAGCGAACAAGTTCATCAGTTGGAAGCCAACAAATCCGACAGCGAGCAGGCTCACCAAGGCCATGGCAGGAAGATGCCACCAGACCGGCTCGGCAACTTCCTCGGCTGGCACAAAAGCAATGGTTGGCTCAGCCTTATCCGGCCCGTCCTTGCTAAAGATCGACTGATCCCTGGCTCCGAGGCTCAGGGACTTGTGGCTGGCAAAGATGGGGGCTGCTGGATCGATCTCCAGGTCCGTTTCGGCCAAAGCCGAACTGCCAGCGAAAATCTTGCTGAGATCAAGGCTGATCTTCTCTGGCTCATCAGCGTTGGCTGTTTCGCCGGTAGTCACGATGCGACCAGCAGTTGCGGTGCCACCAGCGTGCTGGGTTGTCTCTCCGGGGTCCCGATCGAAAAGGTTGAGACTTGCAGGAACCAACTCTTCTTGGGCGATCTCTTGATCATCCGTGCTGGCAGCATCTGCTGCTTCGGCGGAGGCGTCTTCTGTGGACTTTGCCTCAGCCTCTTTCTCTTCGCGCAGATCAAGGATGTAGTCGCGGCCAATGCCTTTGCGCACGAAATCGTCGCCGAACAAGGAGAGCCCTGCTTCGTCGAGATCGTCGTGGCTTTCCATGCTGGTTATGTTCGTTTCATCAATCAAGGGGATACGTCCTCAAACCTTTCGGCATCACCAAGGTCTAAGTCCGTACAGTAGTCTCTAGAATCTGGTCGGTGGTTAGCATACATACCCAGTTAGGTAGGGTCGCCCATCAACTCCCCACGGGCGGTGAGGACCGTCCCGGACAGCGCGAGATGGCCGAGGCCGTTGACCAGACTATCACCGATAATTCGGTGCTTTTGGTCGAGGCCGGGACCGGTACCGGAAAGTCATTTGCGTACCTTGTTCCGATCATTGCCGCAGACAAGCGAGCCGTCATTGCTACTGCAACCATTGCGCTACAGGGCCAAGTCGTCGATCATGACATCCCCCTCGTAGCTTCGGGTTTGGAGACAGAAGTCAGCTCGGCCATCCTCAAGGGTCGAGCAAACTATATCTGCCTGCAGCGTCTGGTTGAATTGGAGCGCTCCAGCCATCAAGAACAGCTGCAATTGTTGGCGGGAAAGGCCCCAGGACCAGAGCTGAACCGGGTCAAGAAATGGGCCGAAACGACTACCTCTGGAGACAAGGAAGAGCTGGATCCAAGCCCGCCGGCCGGTGTTTGGCGAGCCGTAAGCGTAGGCGCTGATGAATGCCCTGGGGCGGCCCGCTGCCCCTCCGGGGACGACTGTTTCTCTGAGCGAGCACGAACCATTGCTACCCAGGCCGACATCATTGTTACCAATCACCACTATTACGGGCTGAATCTGGCCTCAGACGGTGCACTACTCCCCGATCATGACATCGTTGTCTTCGACGAAGCCCATCACCTGCCCGAGGTTCTCGGGGCAACGTGTGGCACCGAGCTCAGTGGGAACAGGCTCCGTTCGTTGGGGCGAAAGGTTCGTGCGGTTCTCACCGATGACGAGGTAGCCCTTGGTCTCGATCGCTCAGCCATCGATCTGGATAACTTGCTGCGAGACAGTGTTGGCTCTGTTGTTGAGTTCACAACTGACCTGGTCTCGGTTCTCACCAATGCTCGTGACCGAGCTGATCGGGTCATCAATAGTCTCAAGAAGGCAAAACCGCCCGCCGGGTCTGACACTGCGGCCAAGGTTGAACGCGCCCAAGTCGGCGCAACCTCCATCGCAATCGGGATCGACCAACTCATTGAGGCATCCGACAGCGATGTTGTCTGGGTAGATGGAACGGAGAGTTCACCTGTCCTTCGACGTACTCCAATCGATGTTGGAGACATCCTGGAAGACCGCCTCTGGGGAGAACGAGCGGTGGTCCTTACCAGCGCAACACTTCCCAGTGGGTTGGTCCCACAGCTCGGACTCGAGTCATCAACGGAGATTCTTCGTGTTGGATCCCCTTTCGACTTCGCCGAGCTTGGCCTGTTGTACTGCCCCCTCCACCTTCCCGAGCCTCGCGACCCCCTAGCCCGACAAGCGGTTCGGGACGAAATGATCACCCTGATTACTGCCGCTGGCGGAAGAACCCTCGGCCTGTTCACTAGCGCGTCCGCCATGCGCGAGGCAACCGAACAGCTCCGTGAGGAGCTTGACTTCCCCGTACTGATGCAGGGGGAGAAGCCAAAACCCGCGCTGATTGAGGCCTTCAAAGCAGACCCTTCCTCGGTGCTTCTTGCGACCCTGTCGTTCTGGCAGGGTGTTGATCTGCCCGGCGACACCCTCACCCTGGTCACCATTGATCGACTGCCGTTCCCTCGTCCCGACGAGCCAGTAATGCAGGCTCGCCGTGACCAGGCAGGAGCAGCAGCCTTTCGGACCATCGACCTGCCGAGGGCTCAGACCTTACTTGCTCAGGCCGCTGGCCGGCTCGTTCGACGCAAGGACGACCGGGGAGTCGTTGCTGTGCTTGACACCAGATTTGCTACTAAAAAGTCCTACCGCTGGGACTTGATCAACGCCTTGCCGCCGCTCAAGCGAACCAAGGACCAGGAAGAAGTCTTGGAGTTCCTCCGCTCCTTGGACGAGGCAGGCTCCTAGTAGCCGAGGCGCTCAACCGAGTCGAGGTTGCGCTGCCAATTCTTGTCCACCGTGACAAAAAGGTCGAGAAAGACTTCCTTTGGTAGCTGGCTACGTGCCCGAATGCCGACTTCCTTGAGCACTGACCCGCCGGTGCCGATCACGATTCCCTTTTGCGAATCACGCTCAACCAGGATCTCAACTCTGATTCTTGGCCACTCCCACTCCGTGACCCTGGTCGCTACCGAATGTGGAACCTCGTCGCGAGTTACTCGCAGGAGTTGCTCCCGAACTAGCTCAGCCACCCATTGTGGTTCGGGTGTGTCCGTCACCTGATCTTGGGGGTACCAATGCGGACCCTCCGGCATCCGGCCAACAAGATGATCCAGCAACGCAGGTACTCCCTTCCCGGTCTGAGCCGACACCGGGAAGTAGGCTGAGGCGTCCAATTGACTGGTCTTCATGAGCTGCTCGGCGATTCGCTTATGATCGAGACCGTCACACTTGTTCACAACGACGATGGTGCTTGCCGGGTGAAGGTTCTTGGCTAAGAACTCGTCGCCTCGTCCGTAACCGCTGTGACCATCAACAACAAAACAGACAATATCGACACCCGAGCTGGCATCAGCCGCGGTGGCGTTGAGCTTCTTGTTCAGAGCCGTGCGAGGCTTGCCAACACCGGGAGTGTCAACAAAGACAATCTGGGAAGTGTTCGTGGTGCGAACGCCTCGGATCTGGTGACGTGTCGTTTGCGCCTTATCCGAGGTGATGGAAACCTTCTTGCCGATCAGCTTGTTGAGAAGAGTCGATTTTCCAACATTGGGCCGGCCAAAGAGGGTGACGAAGCCGGATCGAAAGACGGGGCCGCCCTCAGCCGTTGCTTCGGACTCGGTGGCGCCGGTGTCTTCTGGTTCGTTCATTGATCAACCCGTTCCGCTGTTGCCTGTTGCTTCTCGGTCTCACTCGGTTGCAAGACTCGCACCCGGGTAATCCGGCGACCTTTCACCCGTTCGACCCGCAAAACATAGCCATCACAGTCGCAGGTCTCACCTTCACGCGGCACACGGCCAAATCGGTCAAAGACCAACCCCCCAACGGTGTCCCAATCACCTTCGGGAAGCGACAGCCCGGCAAGGTCATTGAGTTCGTCAATCAGCATCCGGCCATCGACCCCGAGTGTGCCATCGGCCTGACGCTGGACCAAGGGTTCTTCCACGTCATACTCGTCGACGATTTCGCCGACGATTTCTTCAACCAGGTCCTCCAAGGTCACCAGTCCAGCTATCCCGCCGTATTCATCAACGACGACGGCCATGTGGAAGCTGTCTCGCTGCATTTCCCGCAGCAGGGGCGCAACCTTCTTGGTTTCGGGAACGAAGTGTGGCGGCCGAAGCATCTCACCAACGACACCACCCTCCTGGTCATCTAGCTCAGCCCGAATGAGGTCTTTCACATAGACCAGGCCGATGATGTCATCGATGTTCTCACCGGTGACAGGGATTCGCGAGAAACCAGCGCGTGAGGTCACTTCAAGAGCGGCTTCAACACGGAGATTTGACTCAATCGTTGTCATGTCTGTTCGAGGGATCATGACTTCACGAACGACGGTCTCACCAAATTCGATAACGGACTCGATCAGGTCTCGCTCACTCTCGGCCAAGACATCGTCCTCAAATGCGGCATCGGCAAGAGCAATCAGTTCGGCTGGCAGAGCGAAAGGCCCCGACCGGATGCCCTCACCAGGAACGATGATGTTTGCCAAGCCAATCAGGAGTCGAGCCAGCAGCCTTACCGGGCCAAACCCAACCAGAACCGCAACCGGGCGAGCAAGAGTGAGCGATGCCCGGTCAGCATGCAAAATCCCAAGCGTCCGAGGAACGGCCTCGGCCACCACGAATACGAGGCAGACATTGGCAATCAATACCAGGGCCACCCCGCCAGCGTTGAGGTGTCTGGCAGCCAAGAGCGTGACTACCGAAGCCTCAGCCAGATGAAGCAGCACGATTACCAGGCGCAAGGGATTGAGGATGTTCTCAGGTTTCTCCAGAAGATGAATCACGCGTTCGCGCCGACGCTCTGGTTCATCCTCCATGCTGCCAACACGCACGATGCTGGTTGTGCTTAAGGCACTCTCTGCCGCAACCAGGATGAAGGCTAACCCCAGAAGCAGTACCACGGCCGCCAGCCCAACCAAGCTTGCTGAACTCATCGGGAGACCTGACAAGGGGTGTAGGAGAGGTCCTGAACAGTCATGTCAGGAGGCGTCGCATCATGAGGCGCTCCATCATGAACCTGTGGGAATGGGGTGCACATAGCCAAGGGATGACAGCAACTCTCGTTCATGATGGTGCATAACTCTAGCTTCCTCGACCAGCGCATGATCGTGACCCAGAATATGCAAGACACCATGGATTGTTAGCAGTGCAAACTCGGCCTCTTCTGACCCGGTGTGGGCCTTAGCCTGTGACTGAGCAACAGAAGGGCAGATCACCAGGTCTCCGAGATGCACGGGAACATCGGAGTTCGGTTGGGCTTGGCCTGGTACCGGTGCATCAAGAGGAAACGACAAGACATCGGTCGGGCCGGACTGACCCATGTGCTGCTGGTTCAGGCTGGTCATCTCTTCAGCGTCAACAAAGAATAGGTCCAGGGATCCTCGCGTGACTTGCTGGTCAAGCAAGGTTCGAAGGGCAATCTCACAACAGGTTCTCAGGTCAGCTGCAGCCTTGGCTACGGACGCGATCTTGGCGTCGCCAACTTGACGGTTGTCGGAACCACAGACCTCAATTCCTTCAGCAGAAATACAGGGCTGAGCGACGCTGGACGTCACCGAGTGTGCTTCGACTCGTGAAGTTCATATGCATCGACGATGTCTTGGACAATTCGATGACGAACGACGTCCTTAGAGCCCAAGGTGACAAACCCCATGCCCTTCACCCCCGACAAGATTCTCTTGGTCCCGATCAAACCGCTGCGACCGCCGGAGATATCGACTTGGGTGACATCGCCAGTCACAACAACCTTTGAGTTGAACCCGATACGGGTCAGGAACATTTTCATCTGCTCGGGCGTGGTGTTTTGGGCCTCGTCAAGAATGATGAAACTGTCATTCAAGGTACGACCTCGCATGAAGGCCAGTGGAGCGACTTCTACCGTGTTCTTCTCCAGCATCTTGGCCAAGCCCTCGGCACCAACCATGTCTTGTAAGGCGTCATAGAGCGGCCGCAAATACGGGTCAACCTTTGACATCAGGTCACCGGGCAGGTAGCCGAGCCGTTCCCCTGCCTCAACTGCTGGGCGGGTAAGAAGAATGCGTTCGACCTCCTTTGCCTGGAGGGCCTGAACAGCACATGCCACGGCCAGCCAGCTCTTGCCAGTACCGGCCGGACCGATTCCGAAGGTAACCATATTTTTGCGAATGGCATCGATATAGCGTTTCTGGCCCGCTGTCTTGGGCCGCACTGGCTTGCCGCGATAGGTCGTGACCACCCGGTCAGTCAGAACAACCGATGGTGAGTGGTTTTCCCGAACCATGGTGATGGATCGTTGAACCATGACCGCTTCAAGGTGCTGACCCTTCTGCAGGATCAGGATCAGTTCACGGATTACTTGGGCAGTCTGGGAAGCCTCCCGACCTTCGATCGTGATCTGATTTCCCCGAGCCAAAATCTTGGACTCGAAGTTGTCCTCGACCACGCGCAAGAATTCATCGCGTTCACCCAGTAGATCAAGCATCAGGGAGTTGTCGGGAACCTGAATCTCGATCTTCTTACTCAGAGCAGATCCAAGATCCGGGGTAACGGTGAAGGTCGGAGTTGTGGTGTCGGTGTGGCCCGGTTGGGTCGAAAGCTGACCGGTCGTAGTGCTGTCTGAGTCAGTTTCAAGAGAGTGCGACATGAGTTTGGCGAGGATACTCCCGACGACCAGCGCTCACCAGTCAGTTACACCACAGTTGTGCCTTTTACTTTTATATACTATTATTAGCCGTTGTATTCATGTTGGGCACAACGCCCCAGCGGCAAGCCTCGCTTACGAGCCTTCACTAACGAATTGCACCCCGGAGTCGACATGGCCACCCGAGTAACCCTTGAAACAATGAACGACGATCGTGTTGCCGTCGTGAAAACCTCACTAAGCGGTGACAGAACGGACCGCAACGCCGAAGCGACCTGGCTAGCGAGTGCTCGCCATCGCGGCGTCGTGCGGCTCCTAAGCACGACAAAGGACCCAATCATCTTGAGAACCCTGCACGCCGGCGGCACCACCATGCGAACCGAAAACCCAAGACCCGCCCGAGCCGCTCCCCTACTGACCGACCTCAGCATCACCCTCGCCGACCTTCATGACCGTGATCTCGTACATGGCCAGTTGACGCTGGATCACCTCATCGTCGCCAATGACCGTCTGGTGCTTTGCAGTCCATCGGGAACAGCATCTGATCCGACAAGGGATCTCCTTGATCTTGGCGCGTGTCTACAGGCCCTTCTCCAACGGTGGGCTGAAGCGGGCGTAGATATCCCCTTTGAGCAGGATTGGCAGCATCTAGTGCACCAGCTGCAAGGTCAACATGAAGGCTATTCGGCCCGCCGCGCGGCACGCGAGCTCGCCAGGCTGACGGGAAAGATCGACCAGTCACGCTTTGCCGAGGATCGGATGATGGCAGCGACCAACTCTCATTCAGGCAACCCATCCAGTACAGACACCCAAACAGACAGTCAAACAGACAGAGAAGGTCGACTGGGTGTGAGTGTCAACCCGTTGTCGGGCCGACGCCTGCTCGCCGGGACAACGCTGGCAGCACTCGCCATGGTTGGACTATGGATCAACCAGTCAGCGGCAACCGAGCCCGACACTGGTGCTCAAGGTCCAGAAGTCGTCATCAGGACCGATCTCTACCGGATAGCCAGCACAAGCGAAACGGGGAGTGCTGACGATGTCGCTCTTGGTTTGGAGCAGGAATGCAGTAAGAACGGTGAGGTCGATGAGGGCGTGGTGTACCTGAGCACAACGACTGACCATGTCTGGTACTTCGCCAGCCCAGTCTCCGATGCTGTCGCGTTGGCCGTGGTGCCTGGCGGAACGACCCTTCGACTGGATGACGACTGCCAATCAGTTTGGGTTGCTGGTCCAGCTGGTCAAACCCAACTCGCCCTACCGAGCTAGCCGACTCTAGGGATCGGTGCCAGGCCGAGGTCTGCCAGTCGATCAATCGCATGGGGGAAGTCCACACCAAGAATGCAGGCGACCGCACGTAGATCGTCCTGTCGCACCGTTAGAACCCGACCGTTGAAATCTTGCCGCTGGACCTGGATCATGCTCAGGTATCGGGCAAGCATTTCGCCTTCTGGCCCAGGCACAGACTCGAGCTGGGTTAGGTCAAGGGTTACCCCGGCCTTGCCCGTCAGGTCGATGGCACCGGGGGTAACACCGACAGTCGTCGCTCGCGGAAGAAGCTGGTCAACGGGGACGCTATAGAACGAGGCCAACCGTTCGAGGCGCGGGACCGAGATTGCTCGCTCGCCTCGCTCGTAGGCCCCGAGCACCGACGCCTTGAACTCT
>JAJRQY010000015.1 GCA_024280015.1 Actinomycetes bacterium | reverse complement strand
TCCGCTGTGGGCATGCCAGAGCGCAACAAACGCGTGCTCCCACTGCAACCCAGTGGTCTGACACTGGCCGCTGGATCAGCTGGTTCTGGGTTTTTGGCCGGGGGAGTTATCGCACAGAAACGAACGTTTACTGCGGAACCTGAACAGAGTTTCCTCACGCCCCAGACAGGACATTTGAATCAAGGAATTAGCCTTCCCCGAGAAGGAGAGCCATTCGGGATTCGTTTTCCTTGAGCCACTCAGTTTCATACCGATACTGGATTTCTTGCAGTCTCTGGATCAACTGAATTCCTTCTGAACAATCAGCATCGTGCCCAGCGATTCTCAGTTCACTGTCACGAAGCTGGTCGAGGCGTTCAACCATTGAATCAGTCACGCGCTTAGTTCGTATGGCCTCCTCTTGGACATCGGCTGCTTCCTCATGAAGTTCCGTTGTCAATCCATCCCTGTCATTGGTGTCATAACCTTTCTCGCGCATGCACTGTTGCCACTCGTCCCATACTGCAACAGATTCGGGGCCCTGGGTCGACGTGTACCAGAGTTCCTCAAACTCATCTCTGAGTTCCTCAGGAAATTCATTTCCTACAGCGGGAGATACTTCTTGTGCCTCTTGGTTACACCGGTCATAAACTTTAGTGAACGCCTGCTGTTCATCTTCGGTCAGTGTTTGGAAATAGTCCCCAAGAGCAGACTCTCCCTCGGGCCGGTAGTCAGGGTCGATCAAGAACGGCAAGCTTGCTTCCAGCGTCGCTGTGACTCCGTAGCCTTCTTGCCGCAGTTCGTCAACGGGTGCAAAGGCTGCCACTGTGATGTCTTCTACCGTGGGTGGTTCGTACCCCCCATAGATGAAGTACTCGAACCCTTCAGTGCGGATGCAAGCTGAGATGTACTCTTGGTAGCCATTCTCGGCCTCTTGGTACTGCTCCGCCCATTCAGCCGGAGTCGCTGGTAGCCCCAGTCGTTGTTCAAGGGGTGACACGATCTCAGCGTTCTGAAATTCTGGATCAGTTGCATCAATAGTTGTTGTGGTCCGTGCCGAAGACTCCTCCGAGATCTGCCCGGCCATTGAAGTGGATGGTGGACTCGCTGTGTCGGCGGTGCAAGCTCCGAGCAAAACCACCGCAGCGAGTCCACCAATCCTCAAATTCATCTGACCGCCGTTCTAAAAGTTCGTGATAGTGGCACTACCGGTAGCGCCAGAGTTGTTGCTCTTAAGGCGGATCCCAATGGGATCCCCACTGGATTGGAAATTGTAGTTTCTCCAACTTGTTGATCCGGTGTAGTACTGGGTAAACCAAGGACCGAAATCGATACTAAACTGAACTTGGACTGATGCTCCATCGGCCTTCCAATGATCCTTGAGGCTCCCGGCATAGAAATTGTCATTGTCGCAGGTGCTTGTATAGCGAGTCTTCTCGTAGCCGATCTTCCAGCCGCTGAGAGTTCCAGTATCAGTATTCCATGCGCAATAAGCTTCTGCTGGTGAGCTGAGAGTCGAAAGCGTTGCCGCCATGAGCATGCCTGCCAATAGCTGCATCAAGTATTTTCTGTTCTTCATGCCATTACTCCTGTTGTTCGTTTTAGATAGAAGCCACCAGTCGGAGGCCCTCATATGAGAACAACGCCACCACAGGTCACGACAAAACAAACCCCGAGCAAATCGAGATCCACCGCTCCCTACAAGGCTCAGAACTCCTAACGCTGTCGCCAGCGGCAAGGTCGGCGATGGGCCGCTCTTAAGCACGTGTGCAATAGGGGATCTAGTGCCATCAAGATATCTTCTGACCTGGTTTAAGATCGAATCGTCGACACCAATGGACCCTTCTCGGAGATGATTGTGAACTTGCCAATTTGTGTCTCATTGATTCTCCCCTCGATCATTAGTTGCGTTGACTACTTCAACCTAAATGATTTGTTTGGCAGCCGTCTGCCAACTTTTGAGGCCCACTTCACAGCCACCCTTCTTTTCCACCCAGAATGAGGGCTTCATCATAATTGTCGACACCCATCCGCTTCCAGATCCCTTTAAGGCGACGATGAAGGGTTCGCTCGGAGTAACCAAAGCAGTGCCCTATCTCGATCATTGACTTCCTGTAGGAGAGCATCCGAATGATCTCGACGTCCTCCCTGGATGGCCTGATGGCCCTCGTCTGCTCACACGCCTTCTGAGCTTCTTGTGCTGCGTGCCGGAGCCGGGCCACGCCCTCAGGCGAAACCAGCGGCGCTACCTTCCCGTACGGAAACACCCCAGGCACAGTCGACTCCAGCAACGCCGGACCGTTCAAGCTGCCAGCCTTGCCAATCCTCAGATAGCCGCAAATCGCTTGGGACGCTGAACCAACATATTCAGCCACAATCACCCAGTCCCCAGCATCGACTCCATCCGGGTGTTCACCACCAGCCATCAAGATGCTGCACTGCTCGAATGATCTGGCCAATTCCCTGGCGTACTGTGCTGGGATGATTGGTAGGTAGATGTTGGCTACGACCTCGTGGAATTCCAGTGTCCAGGGCTCATCGTACTCGGGGTGTTGGTAAGAAGTATGTCATGAGAGGCAAACCGCCAAGCCGCAGGACTGTGAACAGGGACTTCGCGATTCTCCAAAGCAGAGACTAGTCCTCCAAGGCCTATCCATCGTCTGAACGCTACAGCGCCCTGACCAGGGGCTATGTCCCTCGTTTGCCTCTGGTGACACAAATCTTACCAACACCCCGAAACCAAGCATCCGCAACGACCCCAGCATCAAAGAAACGTCAAGGCCTGCATCAGTGAAGCCAGTGACAAACCGGCGGTCCTCATCAGAGAGTGTGAAGAACCGGGCACGGTCCTGAGCTGAAACGGCCTCAGGAAAGGCGTCCAAGACCGCCCGTTGACTAGCAGAAAAGAGTCCTGTCGGCATTGCAAACCCCGACCTAGAAGCTAGCCACCTTAATCCCCAAGCGCCAGAGCCGATCCTGTTGCCGTTTCTGCTCCGTTACTACCGCTACCCCTAGATCGTGTCTAAGCAGAGCTGGCGGCACGCCAGAAGGCACGGTAGGTGGGGTACTCCAAGCTGTCGGTGACCCAACCAGCGTCCACCAGTTCTTGGTGGAAGCGAGGGAGGTTTCGCCACGGCACTCCCATGTCAACATGATGGGCGAGGTGCCATCCAGTGTTGTAGGGAACCATCCAGAACTGGGCCAGCCTGCTCTGCTTGATCACATGGCTGGTCAGCCGCCGATCCTTGGATCGGATCATGCCACCGTGTTCGGCAATGGCACGAAGCCGGTTGGAAACCCGCCACAAGGTTGACCAAGAACCAATCCACACCAGGTAGGCGATTGGGCGGCCCACCGCAATTGTGATGCCAAGACCAACTAGGTGAAGCCCAACGATCTGCCAAGCCTCGCTGTATCCCCGGCGAGCAGCACCGAATAGGGAGCGGAAGTTCTTATAAGCACTCTGACCGAACATATCCCGGCGTAGTTTTCGGTGCCAGGAGTCCTTGGAGATGGGATACCCGCGGTAGAGACCTAGATCGGGCTCATCGGGGCCCATCTCATCCCGGTGGTGGGCGAAGTGAGCCCGGCGGTAGGCCAACATTGCCTGATAACTGGGGTAACCCAAGAGCCATCGGCCGACAAGATCGTTCGCTCGTTGATTGGTGAAAAGGAGACGGTGAGCTGCTTCGTGGGCCAAAATATTGAGGGCAACATGGCCTCGGGCCATCAGAACAAAGGCCGCCAAGTACGCCGCCCAATGATGGAGATACGCGGCAAGAGCAACAACCCCAAAAGACTGGAGCAAGGCGACAACAACAGTGATGGCGTTTCGGCCGTTCTGTATGTGACGCAGCTCGTCCCGAAGCGGCCGTTTGGCCATGCCCCGCTCATTCAGGCGTTGGGTTGGAAGAACCTCGGGCAGGCACTCGGCCCCGGGCACCAAGGTTGAGAGGCTTGCGGCAGTCATGACTGGTCCACAAACATTGGCGGTCGTTGTGTGCCTCCGGTGAGCTGTTCAATCATGGTGGCAACAGCCAGGGTGGTGTAGTCCTCCAGGAAGGGGCCGACCACCTGCAAGCCCATAGGCAGGCCACAGGAGTGCAGACCGATGGGGACCGCGGTTGCTGGCAGGTACGACAAGCCAAAGATACCCATCCAGGACATGAGGTCTTGATAGGGACGGTGTTGGCCCGCAACCTCCACCGTACGTTCACTGGCTGGCGAGTGGTGATCATGAGGGATAGCCACCGTTGGTGCCACTGGAGCCAACACCACATCCCACTGCTCAAAGAACGTCTTCCATGCGGCCCGCATTTGCAAACGACGCTCATTGTCACTCAGCCACGCCCGATGTCGCTGACTGGCGCCGATAATTCCTAGATCGCCGGCAACATCTTCTCCGGCTGACACCGAAGTCGCCATCGTGTCCAGTTCGGCCAACGTCCAGCCACCAGACAAGGCGCCACCAAGCAGGTTCCAGAAGGTGCGTTCTGTCTTGGCGAAGTCGAAACCTTTGGGCATCGCCTCATAGCTAACGGTGGCCCCTGCAGCCTCCAGCCCGGCAGCAACGCCCATGATCCTGGCTTCAATCTCCGGATCAACCGGACAGGCGTCATGGCTAGCCAATACCGCAACTCGAAGGCCCTTGGGTGATGCGCGCCGGGCCGGAGGAAGGGTCAGTGACCAGGCCGTGTCCATCCAGGAGTCGGGACCAACGATCTGGTCCAGGGCGAAGGCACAGTCGTCGGCGGTGCGAGCCAGAGGGCCAACCACCGCTAGGTCGGCCTGGGTGAGGGTGCCGGGAGGGCCCGGAATCTGGCCGTGAGCCGAGACAATGCCGTAGCTGGGTTTGTGGCCAACGACTCCGCACATGGCGGCTGGATTTCGGATGGAGCCAGCGATATCGCTACCGATCTCCAGCGGCGACAACCCGGCAGCGACCGCGGCCGCCGAACCGCCCGAGCTTCCCCCGACACTGCGATCCAGGTTCCACGGATTGTTCGAGGTGCCAAAGACCGGATTGTAGGTTTGCACGTCGTTGGCGTAAGTCGGAAGGTTTGTCTTGCCAAAGATGACTGCGCCTGCCTGCTTGAGTCGGGCGACCACGTCGGCGTCATGGTCAGGCACAAAGGCCGCCAACTCGGGGGCTCCCGAAGTCGTTCGTACTCCCTGCGTCATCAAGGAATCCTTCACCGTCATTGGCAGACCGGCCAGTGGTCCTACAGCCTCTCCTTGGGCCCGTCGCGAGTCAATCGCCTCGGCTTGGGCCGTTGCCCCCTCGGAGTTCAGGGTGACAACGGCGTTGATTAGCGGGTTCCGATCTTCGACCGCTCGCAGATGAGCGGACAGTAACTCCGCGGCAGAAACTTCCATGCTCGCGAGCATTTGCGACAATGTCCTGGCCGATTGCCAAGTTAGTTGGTCATCCAGCATCTCACGAAGCTATCTTATGGAGCTATGTCTCTTCGAATTGGCGCCGACGTGGCTGCTGCTCTTGCCGCCCATCGGCCAGTGGTTGCTCTTGAATCCACCATCTTCTCCGAGTTTGGCTTGCCCGCTCCGGCCAACCGAGAAGCCCTTGATCGGTGCTTTGACGCACTGGAGCACGGTGGAGCCACCCCTGCCCTCACCGCTGTCTTGGATGGTGTTGCCACCGTTGGTGTGCCGAGGTCCGATGCCGACGCAATTTGCGGGCCCGCCCGTAAGGCCGCAGTCCGTGACTTGCCCGCCGCCATTGGCCAGGCATGGCCCTACGCCGCCACCACGGTCTCCGCTTCGGTCGCTCTCTGCGCCCAAGCCGGAGTAGAGGTGTTTGCGACTGGCGGCATCGGCGGCGTGCACCGCGGGTGGGAGACCTCCCTGGACATCAGCGCCGACCTTGGTGCCCTGGCCAAGTACCCGGTCATCACTGTTTCGGCCGGAGCCAAGGTATTCCTTGATCTGCCAGCAACGCTCGAACAGTTGGAAACCGACAGTGTTCCCGTCCTGGGGTGGCAATGTGATGAGTTGCCTGCCTTCCATGCTCGCTCCAGCGGCTTGCCCGTACCCCACCGGGTAAACAGTGCGGCCGAGGTTGCCCGCATTGCCCGTGCTCATTGGGGCATGGGTGGTGGCGGCATCCTGGTCGTTGCCCCCGTTCCTGAAGAGGACGCACTGGACTATGACACGCTCTCGATTGCCGTTGACCAGGCCTTGGCCGCGGCGAAGGACGAAGGCGTCCGAGGTGCGGCGGTGACTCCCGCAGTTCTTGCTGCCTTAGCCGAGGCCACCGACGGCGACAGTATCCCGACCAACCTGGCCCTGGCCGAAAACAATGCCCGCGTTGCCGCCATGATCGCTACCGCACTGTGCCAGGCCCCGGCCCAATAATCGGTGTCCAGTTTCCAGGAAATGTGCCGGCGAAAGGGGCTCGGGGATCCGCGCTTGTGGCGGGCCGATGCCCTCCTTGGGGCGTCCGAATGGCTCAGTAAGCGGGCAGCCGTCATGCCCGGCAGCCGTCGAGCCAATCGATTCGCCCGCTGGGACTCGGGCACGATCTGGTGCTACCCGCCCGCGGCCATGTTTGGTGAAAAGGGGATCCAACTGGGCGCTGACACCCTGATTGGGCCTTACGTGTCCATCAGCGCCGGGATGGGACCCGGGCAAGATCTGATCAGTGATGAGATTGTTGTCATCGGTGATCGTTGTCTGATCGGTCGCCAGAGCAGCATTGTTGGACACTATTCCATCGAGATCCACGATGATGTTTTCTTTGGCCCCAACGTTTACGTCACCGACCAGAACCATGGTTTTGATGACCTGGATGTGCCCATTGGACGCCAAGCCATGGGAGAGCGGGCAGTCGTTATCGGAGAAGGCTCATGGCTGGGGGCCAACGTTGTTGTGCTACCCGGCGTCACCATTGGCCGGCACGTCGCCGTCGGAGCTGGCGCGGTGGTGACCAAGAGTCTTCCAGACAATTGTGTTGCCGTTGGGTCCCCGGCGCGAGTGGTTAAGCAGCTCTAGCGGGCCGTGCCTTGGCTTACAGACCAACCTCGGCCTTGGACACTGAGTAGGTGTCACAGGAATCAGGATCACCAGTCCTCAACCCTTCGCTAAACCAGGCCTTGCGGGCAGCAGCCGAGCCATGGGTCCAGTTGTGGGGATTGACCTGTTGTCCGACCATGTCCTGGATGCGATCGTCGCCAACGGAGGCGGCCGCGGCCAGACCCTCATCAATGTCTCCTGGCTCGATGATGGCCGTGCCATCGGAGTTTGTTCGAGACTGGGCCGAGTTGGCCCAAACACCGGCAAAACAATCGGCCTGCAGCTCCTGGCGGACGGACATCTCGTTCTTCCGTGATGGATCGCTCTGTTGTATCTGTCCCACCTGGTCACTGATGCCGGTGATGGATTGGATGTGGTGCCCAACCTCGTGGGCGATGACGTAGGCCTGGGCGAAGTCGCCAGGAGCGCCGAAGCGGTTAGCGAGTTCGTCATAGAAGTCAAGGTCGACATAGACCAGATGGTCCTGCGGTGCCGGACAATAGAAGGGGCCCGAGGCCGATGAGGCGCTTCCGCAGCCGTCGGTCGAAACTGATCCGGTGAAAATCACGATCTCGGTATAGCTGTAGTTATCGATCTTGTCGGCCCAGACACCCTGAATATCTCCCATCAGAGCGCCCATGAACTCGACGGTCTCATCTTGGGAATGATCGATGGCTTGGGTCCCTCCACCGGTCTCCAAGACCTGGCCACTACCACCGTCACCTCCGCCGTTGAGTGCGCCACTCATCAGAGCGAAGATGATCATCAGGATGATGCCGCCAACACCGCCGACCTTACCCATTGGTAAGCCAGCAGGCATACCCCCGCCTCGACCCCCGCCGAAGCCGCCGCTACTGCGGGATCGGCGCACCGGGCGCCGGCCGCGACGATCCTGTACGTACTTCCCGCCAGCCTTGTTGGCCTTATCGTCAAAGCGCACCATATTCGAACTCCACTCATCACCCGTAGTGACCCGTTACCTTACAGCCGAATTCGAGGCCTAGCTTGAGCGCGACACCGCTTACTGTCCGGCTATCACAACCTACAACAGATTGTTGAAACTTCTGTCCCCAAGTTCTTTCCACCGCCTCTCCCTCCGCTAGTCTCGACAACTCTGGAGGTAGTCACGTGAACGACACGAATTCGGCCCCACCAATCAGTGTGGCCCTGGAAACTGAAGTTGTTAATGAAGCAGCTCGAGACAACTCGGTAGCTCGCTTCAAAGAAGCTGGTATTCGACTACCAACCTTCGCCGAGTTGCGTGACCCAGAGACCATCGATCCCAGCATCGTCACCGCCTTGGAAGGTGTCGACTGGGGTGTAGCCGACGCACACAATCTGTTCCGTGTTCACTGGCACAATAAATTCGACGAGAACGGTTTTACCGACGTTCCCGACCATCTGGTGATCCCCAAGGAGATCTCTGGGGTCGACGCCAAGATCGTCATGGTCTTCGGCGATCGCTTCCCGATGATCACCGCTCACAAGGTGCTTGCCGCCTACGCCTGCCTGGCGCCCCGAATCGTGACTGGCACCTTTGACCCAACCGTGCATAAGGCCATCTGGCCCTCCACTGGCAACTATGCCCGCGGTGGTGTCGCCATCAGTCGGATCATGCAGAGTCACGGTCTAGCGGTGTTGCCTGCTGGCATGAGTCAAGAACGGTTCGACTGGTTGAATGAGTGGACGCTGGATCCCTCGACCGACATTATTCGGACCCCTGGCACCGAGAGCAATGTGAAAGAGATCTATGACGCTTGCACCGAGATGTCCAAGGATCCAACCAACATCATCATCAACCAGTTCTGCGAGTTCGCCAATTACCTCGGGCACCGTGAAATCACCGGCCCGGCAATGGCCAAGGTCTTTGAACACCTTTCGGGAGGGTCGGCCAAGCTCAAGGGATTTGTCTCCGCAACAGGCTCGGCTGGCACCATTGCCGCCGGCGATCACCTCAAGGAGGTCTACGGCTCAGAGATCGTTGCCGGTGAGGCGTTGGAGTGTCCAACCATGCTGGAGAATGGCTTCGGTGAGCACAATATTCAGGGCATTGGGGACAAGCACATCCCGCTCATTCATAATGTTCACAACACCGACTTGATTACCTCGATCAGCGACCGGGTGACCAACCAGTTGGATGTCTTGTTCCAGACTGAGGTCGGACGCTCCTACCTCGTTGATGAGCAGGGCATCGATCCAGAAACCCTGGACGCACTCCAACACATGGGGTACTCGTCGTGGTGCAATATGGTCTCGGCCATTGCCTACGCCAAGCTTCGCAACCTCGGTTCGAACGATGTGGTGATGACCATTGCCACCGACGGCTCAGCCATGTACCACAGTGGTCGCCAACCCATCATCGACTCCGACTTCGGCGGCGAGTTCACCACCGCTGATGCCGCAGCCGTCTTTGAAGCTCACCTGTCCGATCCGAGTGTGCACACCATCGTCGACCTTGATGATCGTGCTCGTAGGCGCATCTTCAATCTTGGCTATTTCACCTGGGTTGAGCAGTTGGATCTTGACATCGAGACCTTTGAGGTTCGCAAGGACCAGCAATGGTGGGATGATCTGGTACCCAAGGTGGCACTCTGGGATGACCTCATCATGGACTTCAACCAGCGAACCGGCCTGGGTTAGGTCCTCGGGCTGCTGTTCGGTTCCAGACTGTGTAGCTGGTTTGCTTTCTAGCTTGTTTACCGCATAGCGAAGCGGAACGGGTAGATAGTCAACGAGATCCAGATAGACAAGACAGCATCATGGAAGAGCAAGATCTCACCTTCGTTCGGCACCGATCACACCTGGATGTATACACCCACGCCTTGGCCTCTGGTCTGAGTGACGCCGACTATGTTGGCCTCGTCTCCGAGCTGGATCGTCGCATTGTGGCCGCTTCAGGCGTTGGCTTTGCTCCGACCCCGCTGGTTGAACTGGATCTGCCCTTGACCCGACGGGTTGTCGGCAAGGTCGAGACAGGCAATGTGAGCGGTTCACACAAGGCCCGACACCTGTTCGGGCTCTTGCTGTGGTTGCGGATCGATGAGCGGGCGGGCAAGAAGCGACCCGACGAGTTAGCCATTGCCTCCTGCGGCAACGCAGCGCTAGGAGCAGCAACCATTGCCCAGGCCGTCGGACGAGATCTGCGGGTGTTCGTGCCCTCAGAGGCCGATCCCTTGGTCCTGGCCGAACTTGACCGTTTGGGGTCAACTGTTCAGGTCTGTGAGCGCCAACCCGGACAAGCCGGCGATCCCTGCATGGCCCAGCTGGAGCTAGCAATACAAGCCGGATCTGAAGCGTTTACCGTGCAGGGGCCGACCAGCCCCAACGTGATTGATGGTGGCAGGACCCTCGGCCTTGAGCTGGCTGAGCAACTAATTGAGAAGCAGATCGAAGCTACCGACCTCTATGTGCAGGTCGGCGGGGGAGCCTTGGGCGCAGCGACCATGGACGGCCTGGTCCGGGGGGGCGTCTCCGTGCGGGTGCACCCAGTGCAGCCACAAACCGCCCATCCGTACGTGGCCATGTGGAACCGCTTGCAGGGCCAGATACCAGCTGAAGACCTTGCCACCGTTGTTGCTGCCTCCGCTAACGGTCAGGCAGCCAGTGAGCTGGCGCTACGCCAACTGATTTTGGATAATGCTGACGCCATGCAGCCCTGGCCTGGAACACCGGCCAGCATTGCTTCTGGAATCCTCGACGACATCACCTATGACTGGCAGCCCCTCCTCTATCATCAACTCACGAGCGGTGGTTGGCCAGTGTTGGCCAGTGAGGAAGAATTCGTGCGGGCAACCCAATTACTGCGAGAACAGGTCTCGCCAACTCCTGACCCAACGGGGGCGGCCGGCCTTGCAGGTTTGTTGGCTGACCCGCAGGGGGACATTGAAGGAGCCGGACCCGCAATCGTGCTTGTCACTGGCGCTGATCGCTCCCTCACCCTTGACCCCACAGGCGAAGCCACTGGCGAAGCAGCCGACGCGGTAGCCCGAGCCGATGGAGCGGCCAAAGCTGCTGAAGTAACTCAAGCTGACGGAGCCACCCAGCAATGACTCGGAGGTCGACCAAGACTTCTTCAAGACGAATTCGAACCATTGCTGCCCCTGTGATCAGCGCCTTTCTTGTCGCCGCAACCTTCGCCGCGGTTGCTTCGGCTGCCCCACCACAGCACTACCTCGCAGACCGACACAGTCCGCAGATGCTGGAGATCTCCGAGAATCTGATTATCGACTCGATCCGTCCCCTCAACCAAGATCAGGAACGAAACGAACACGTAGGCCTGGCTCGCCAGATGCAGAGTGCAGAAGGCGTGCTTGGTGCTGGGCTGACGGACCCCGAGCAGCCAGCGGTGGAGTCAAGCAACGCCGAACAGAATGATCAAGACTTGGGATCTATTGCGCCGAGCACGGCGGTGGCAACAGAGATTGGCGCAGTAGCTGAGACTCCAAGCGGCCAGGTCCGCCTCTGCTTCCGTGGCGACACACCCCAACTCGTCCGGCGAGAAGCGCTTGCCGCTGCCAGTCAATGGGACGACGCGCTTCAGATCCAGGGGCCAGTGGTCGAAATCGACTTCTACTGGTTGAGCATGTCTAACCCCAATATTCTTGGTGCTGCTGGCCCGACCAGGTTCATCCTCAATCCTGGCTTGCCCCACCCGGGTGCCCGCTACCCGGTGGCCCTAGCCAATGAACTGTTAGGGATTGACCAGATGCCAAGGGGGGTCTGCGGCTCAGTCAAAGAAGGCGAGATTGTTCTTGTCCTGAACGCCGATGCGGGTAGCAACGCCGGTGGCTGGATTGCCGGGGATGAGATGTTGGACTCCAGCCTAGATGTCGCCGAGGCAACCGACTTGCAGACGACCTTGCTGCATGAGTTCGGACACGGGTTCGGTTTCATAGGTTCAGCCGAGTTGAACAAGGCTGGTGATCTGGCCTGGCCCAATGATCACACGACACCACTGGTCTTTGACCTGTACACCCGCAGCTGCGAACGAGAAACCTTCCAGGGCTGTGCCATTGCTGACTCCACCAAGGTGCAGATTGGTGATCTGGACGCGGTCACTTCGGGCAAGCTCTGGATCACGACCGGACTTGGGCCCATGCTCGAACTGGAGGCCCCATTCCAATGGGATGCGGGCAGCTCCTTCTCCCATCTGGATGAGTACCGCTATCCGGATAACTCCCCCTTCGCCCTCATGACGCCCTACATCGACACCGAACAGCGAATTCGCTCGGTTGACAACGCAACCTTGGCCATCATGCAGAAAATTGGCTGGACGGTTGCCGGTCCGGTGGCCCCTATCAGCGATGTTTCAGGACGTGCTGGCTCCAACCAGGTGGCCCTAGACATTGGTCCGACAACGCTCGCTGACGGTGTGCCTCCAACAAGCTATGAGCTTCAGGTCCGACGGGTTGAGCGCAATTCCTCCGGTGACTTGACCCAGACACCGGCCTATCGACAGCTCTCTGGTGATACACCCCAGGTCACCATTGAGGGCCTCGCTAATGGGGTTCTTTACCAGATTGCCGTCACCACGACGGGCGTAGCCCATGACCGCCAACCGGCCACTAGTGGCCCAGTGCTCCCACTGCCTCGAAGTACCGCAGGGCAATACGTGCAGAAGACGTATGAGACATTTGTTGGGCGCTTGCCCACAGCACAAGAACAAGCGAGGTTCGGTTTTCTGGCCAACGGTCGGGATCAGGGCCTGCAGGATGCAACCGCCGAGGTGTTTGCTCGGGACGAGATCTTTGACCAGCAAGTTGTCGCCCGCCTCTACCTAGGATTCCTCGGCCGAATCCCCGATCTTGGGGGGCTTCGTTATTGGACCGATCGGCTGGAGGGTGGTTCGCCCATCATCAAGGTGGCTGAGGAGTTCGCGGCGGCAACGACCTTCGAGACGGGACTTGTTCTGGATGACGCGGAGTTCGTCCGTCAGGTCTATGTGTCGGTCCTCAAGCGAGACCCGGACGCGGAGGGCCTCGGCTATTGGACCGAGCTATTGGGGCAGGGGGAAAGCAGGGGTCGAATCCTCATTGAGATCTCCGAGTCACTTGAGCACAGGTTGGCCACTCCAGTGCTTCCAGAAATGCTAGTTGCCTACCTCCATTGGGGCGACCGCTTGCCCAGCACCGACGAGCTGGACCTCTGGTTCGGATCGGTCAATGAGCGAGGTATGGGGCCTCTTCTTTCGGCCTTGATTGTCGACGCCGTGCCCCTGGTTGACCCGGTCAGTCCGGCGGACACCGGAAGCGAGCCCGGCGACACGGGTGAAGCGGGCGACGAGGCGCAGCTTCAGCTCACGGCCTGCTCAACGTTAGGTTCAGATCGCTGTTCTTGAGTACGGCGTCGCCCGTGTCCAGCAGTGAGAAACGAGCCCCGCTTAAGCGCCTAAGCACACCGACTGCCGCCGTGTCCTCAACGCCGCAATCACCAATGCCGGCCACAGTTGTCGAAGTAGCTGCAAAAGGGCTGAGGCTCTCGGCTGAGCCTCCGAAGCGAGAGCACTCTTCGAACCCGAGACTCAGCGAAGCCGAACCGCTGCCTGTGCTTACGCGCAAAAGTAGCTCCTTGCCTTCAATCGAAGGGTCCACCGAATCCACAAGTTCGACGACCCATTCGCCGTCCATTTGCCGGGCTAGAACAGCCTCACTAGGAATGGGCTCTGTGGTCACGCTGCTTGAGCTAGGTTCCCCCGAAGTACAAGCGGTGCTGACAACGGCGGCGATCGCCATCGTTGTCGCTATCGGCAGCCTCCTCATCTTCGCCACCTTAGCTGGCTAACGGTCGGCCGAAGGGTGGCTTGTCAACCCAGGTGGCGAGAAACTCTTCCGCCAGGTAGCAGGCCCCTAACAGGACGCCGTCTTCATGACTGGCCGCTCGGGCAAGAACATCACTGATCCGCAGCGAAACGGCGTCAGACAGGCTGGCAACATCGGTCCCGTGTTCCAGGGATGGGCTGTCGCCGCCGAGGTATCCGGCCAGCAGGCCCCCGGCAGCGCTGACAAAGTCGGGCAAGACCACGACCCCCTTGCGCTGGAGCATGGCGAATGCTTTGGTGGTGACGGGGGTTGGACCCCACGGAACAATGGCCTTTGCCTTGACGAACTCAGCTCCTTGGTGATTGAGCACACCCAGCTTGGAACCGCACAAGATGGCGTCAACATCAGCCCCCCAGATCATCCAGGGCTTCTTGTCAACGCCAGGGATCTCGACAATGGTTGCCCCGGCCTCGACCACCGCGGCAGCGACAGCTGCGGGGATTGGGCCAAGACCAGCACCCTCCAACGCCAGGGTCTTGCC
>JAJRQY010000014.1 GCA_024280015.1 Actinomycetes bacterium | reverse complement strand
TGCTGTTGAACCAGGACCCGATGGCACACTCCAAGACTTGATCCGCGGAGTTGAGGACGGGATTCTTGTTTTCTCGCTTGCCGGACTTCACTCTGGGGTAAATCCGGTTTCTGGTGACTTTTCCGTTGGGGTTGAAGGTCGAGCAATTCGAGGTGGTGAATTGGCGGAACCCCTGAGCGAGTGCACCATTGGTTCTTCGCTCCAGCGAATGCTTCTGGACATCAAGAAGCTCGGTTCTGATCAGATATTCCTACCGTCGGGAGTTTCGGTGCCGAGTCTGGTAGTTGCCGACATCATGATGTCGGGTGAAAGCAGCTAAATACAGATCCGGGTGAACGCTTGTGTTAGGGATCGGCGCGCCCCATTAGGCCCAACGGCCTAGTGATTCTTGGTGATGCCGTCCGATAGAGAAGAGTGTCAGCCTCTACCCACATGCCCGAGACCCCGGTCTCTGAGCTGCTCGACCATGTCTGGGGTCGCCTGTATGGCCGGCTGGATCGTCCTCTTGGTCAGTTGGAAGCAATCGTTTCGGTCCTCTTTGATCGGCCGCTTGCCCCCGCTGAACTGACTCAGGCCCGACAATACTGTGATCTGGTGGCCCGTGAGCTGAGTCTTCTTGGCTTTGCGGAGAGTGCTGACCTCGTGCGGAGAATCGGGGCGATACTGGACCGTAGTTCGGTCGAGCTTGATGAGGGGCTGGCGATTGCCGCACTCCTAGACGACGCTCGAACAGCCGTTGTTTCCACTGTTGCTGATCTTGTGCTCGTGCCAAGGGTTGGATTTGAGTTGCTCGTCATCGGGCCAATTTGTGAGACGGTTGATGAAATCATCTGGACGGCTAGCAACCGGGGATTGTCCGTTAGTCATCGTCACCAGATGCTATTCACCGGGCCAACTCAAGCTGCTGCGATCGTGGTTGTTCCCGAGAAACATGACGTTGACCGAAACCAGGACCTTTTTCGGTCGATTCGCCAAAGTCACCCCTCGCTTCCTGTCATTGCTGTTCTCCAAGAGATGGATCCGGAGACTCGTGTTGTTGCGGCTCAAGCAGCAACCACCATCCTCGACTCTCGCACTTCCACGCCAGATGAGATTCTGAGCGAGGTACAAATTGGTGTATTGCGTCACCGTGCTGGGCGAACGGTTGGGGTCTATGGCCATGGCTCGTCGTGGCTCGCTGAGCAGCTCCAACAGCGCGGCCTGGATTGTCGAGTTGAGGATGATCTTTCAGATCTCTTCGCCAGCATTCGGTCAGACAAGATTCGAGCAGTTGTGCTCACCCCTCATGCTGACATGTCCATGGCTTCCTCCGCCGACCGTCATCTCATTCTTCGTCTCATCCGTACCGACCCAACGCTGCGCTCAGTCACCGTGGTCGTTGTCGATGAAAATGCTGATAGTGCACGGCACCACGATGCGCTCCGGAAGGGGGCTGACATGTATGTTGGCCCCGAGACTGAGCTGGATGAGCTGACGGTACAAATCAAGGCCAAGCTTGAGCGACGCGGCGACAGCGAGTCGATCCGCAGCCCGGCTCCCGGTCGCCGGGTTGAACCGTGGGAGAACGCCACTGTCTTGATTGATCGAATGCTGCAGGGGGCGAGTCGTCGTCGCTCCACTGTCGGCATTGCCCTGGTCCGACTCGACCGCCAAGACGCCAAGGCAACGTCGGTCCTGGATCAGGCCATCGTCAACCAGTTTCGAGATGACGCGGTGGTCACCCGCCTCGATGCTCGCCACCTGATCATTGCTCTTGATGGTATTCAGCGTCAAACCCTGGTCCGGCGAATGTCGGACATCCACCGGAGTCTGTCTCTTCATGAACTTGGCGCAGCTATTGCCTGTGTGGAATGCCCAACCGAAGGTCGGTCTCTGGACGCGGCCCTTGAGCGGGGCGAGGTGCTTCTTCACCTGGTCGATCGGGGTGAAGGGCCAGCGGTTTTGGGAGAAGCGGTTGAGGTAGAGGAAGACCTGACCGACGTCTTGATCTTGGACCCAGATCCGAACGTGGCCAAGATGCTTATGTCGAGCCTCGAGCGACGAGGTCTGCTGGTTGAGTATCAGAGCGATGGCCTGGATGCCTTGGATCTGCTTACTGGGCAGACTGACCGGCCGTTGCCCCGGGTAGTGCTCATGGATCTTGACCTTCGAGATATCGATGGCCTGGCCTTCCTTCGCCTGCTGGCGGAGGCGGGGACACTGGCTGAGGTCAAGGTGATCCTCTTATCGCCACGATCCAGCGAATCGGAGCTGCGGCTGGCGTTCGAGCTCGGCATTGATGATTTTGTTCCGAAACCACTAAGCATCCCTCTTCTTCACCGTCGGATTTGTCGAGCCTTGGAGCGCTAGTGCGAATCCAGCTGTTCACCATTGCTTGGTCGCTTGTGGGCCTCCTCACCATTGTCTACCTTGTGGCTGGCCTGATCTTCGACATCACCACTGGTCTCATCGAGCGACGAAAACAACGTGTCCTCGCGGTGCTCGCTGTCTTGCTATTCGAATCTGACGCCGAGGCAAACATCGTTCACCAACGCGCAGGCCAGCTGCCAACTCGAGCGTTGCTTGCCGTTATCCAGACCCTTGCTTTTGACCTGGAGGGTCAGGCCGCTCAACGACTTCGCACGCTGGTAAGAACCCGAGGGCTTGAGCGACACATCCGACGACGGGCAAGAAGCTGGCGGTGGCGTCGACGAATTCAAGCGGCCCAACTTCACTATCTGCTTGATGATGCCCATTTCGACCGTTCCGTGTTTCTGAACGATCGACACCCTCTGGTCCGGGCCCGGGCGATCGAGAGTATGACGCCGAACCAGGCTGCTCCCTTGGTGCCAGAACTCCTTGGCTTGCTGGTCGGGGCCGATGCAGGTCTTTCTTGGGTGATCAAGCAAACCCTGCTCGGTGTTGGTGAGGCCATTGTGCCCGATCTCATTCGGTTCTTGAACGAGTGGCCGCTAGGTCATGCCCGGCCTGGTGCCAGTGGGCCTGAGGTCAGTTGGTCTGAGGACAGTCAGCCTGGTCACGTTCTGTCTGTGCTGGAGATTGCCGCCAACCTGTCTGATCCTCGCCTGACCCTTGCCCTGCGCAGGCATTGCCAGGATCAGGACCCGGTGATTCGACAGATGGCAGTGCGCGCCCTAATCAGCGGGCGAGGTGCTAGTGCTGAAGAACTCCTGATTGAGGCACTTGACGATACCGACGCCAGGGTGCGGGTGGCTGCCCTTGAGGGACTTGAACGGCTTGGCATGACGAGATCGGTCGGCGCAATTGGGCACCGCCTTGGTGATCGATCCTGGATTGTGAGGCGAGCGGCAGGTGCGGCGTTGGATGGTCTCGGTGCGCCAGGTCGGTTGCTGTTGCGTAGCTATCTGACTCACTCAGACCCCTTTGCCCGTGATATGGCCAGACGCACGTTGGATACCGGAGCGGTCAAGACTGGGGTTGTTTCGGTGCCTTCACTGCAACACCGTCGAGCTGACGATGGTACTTCCAGCACCAACAACGATGAGAGGCTCGCCCTTTCTGCCAACTCGAAATCGGGGTCAATCAGATGAGCACACTTCTGGAGAATTCGGTCTTGTTCTCGGCGGGCTGGGTAACACTGGTGACGTTCCTGCAACTCATGATTGTTGTATCAGCGGTGGTGGAGATCCGACGGATTCGTCAGCGCGACCGGCATCAGATGTGGCGACGAGTCATGGCATCACCGATCGCTCCCAAAATCTCTGTTCTTGTGCCTGCTTTCAACGAGGAGATCACGGTCTGTGACACGGTCCAAGGCTTGTTGGCCCTGGCCTACCCAAATCTGGAGATTGTGGTCATTAACGATGGGTCTCCAGATCGGACCGCTGAGGTCTTAGCCGAGCGATTTGATCTGCAATCCATTCATCCTGCCTTTCAACGGGTCATCGAGACTGCTGAAGTGAAGAGCCTGTACCTCTCGACTCGTGAGCCTCGCCTCGTCATGATTGACAAGCTCAACGGAGGAAAGGCAGATTCACTCAATGCCGGATTGAACGTCGCATCGGGCGACCTTGTCTGCGCCATTGATGCGGACACCCTGGTTGCGCCAGACGCCTTGCAGCTGCTGGTCGCTCCGTTCCTGAATCAATCGAACGTGGTTGCTGTTGGTGGCACCGTCCGCTTGACCAATGACTCACCAATTCGTGCTGCTCGTGTTACCAAGTTGGTTGTGCCCAAGCGAGTCCTACCCGCACTGCAGGCGGTTGAGTATGTACGAGCCTTCGTGATTGGCAGGCTTGGCTGGAACGCATTGGGCGGAAACCTCATCATCTCGGGGGCCTTCGGACTCTTTGATCGGGAAGCGGTCGTGGACGTTGGGGGCTATGAGACTGGGTCAATTGGCGAGGACATGGAGCTGATTGTTCGGCTGCGGCGTCGGGCCTATGAGGACCGACGAACGGCCAGGGTGGAGTTTCTGCCTGACCCGGTCGCATGGACCGAAGCACCTGAGCAGGCTCGGGTGCTAGCCCGTCAACGTAATCGTTGGCAGCGAGGGCTGATGGATGTGCTGCTTCGGCACCGGAGAATGATCTTCAATCCTCGCTACAAATCGGCTGGACTCTTGGCAATGCCGTACTTCTTGATCGTGGAATTCATGGCACCACTCATCGAGTTTGTCGGCCTGGTGTTGCTCACGATTGGTCTGGTTACTGGTGTGCTGGATTGGTCGGTTCTGTGGCTGGTTGGAGCCTCCTATGGGTTTGGTACTGCGGTGACCATCCTGACCCTACTTTTCGACGATCTGGCCTTCCGGTCCTATCCAAAGATGCGATTCCGGGTTGCCTTGGCTGGCTATGCGGTGTTTGAGCAGCTGGTGTATCGGCCGCTGACCTTGTTGTGGCGATTGTGGGGGATCCAGTTGTTCTTGCGTGGTCGTAAGGAGTGGGGCCTTCAGGTTCGCAAAGGCTTTGCCGCTGGGTGACAGTTTTGTCGCCAGCTTGCCTAGCCCGGGGTGAGGACCAGATCGATCGAGCCAACGGCGAGGGCATTGATGACCGAGTTCGCGACCTGGGCCGGGACTGCCAGAGTGATGGCCTCGGGACTCACAACGAGAACTCGGCCGGTGCTAAGAGTGGTTGCTGGTCGAACGAAGGCTCCGTTTGGAGCCGCGACTGTTACCAGCAGAACCTGATGGCCGACCTCCAGTGGCGGTGGCGCTAATGGTGGTGGAATGGTGACGGCGAGTTCATCGCTCAGCAGACCGAATGGTCCAGCCCCAAGACGAGAGGCAATGAGGACTTCATTCGCCAATACTGACTCGGTCAGGATCAGCCCATCCGGGTTGCCTTGCCACACACCGTCGGGAAACATGGCCAGGGGGCGGGTACTGAAGGTGTAGTCGCCGGACTCCAGCCGGTGGCCGCTCGGGAGGTCCCGTGTCGCTATGACGACACGCTCGCTTGAGCCAAGCGAGCGTGTGGTTGCGTCGGCATTGGCAACGATCTGATTGGTCAAGACAGCAACAAGCCCGGCAAGCCCCAGAGCAAGGAGTCGCCGCCGATCTACCCCGCATCGAATTCGCTGCAGGAGATGGACCATGGGCCAGCTGGTGAGGCGTTGGGACGGCTCATGCTGGGTTTGGGGTCTGTAAAGGGACTTGGTTCGTGATCCTGACATCGTGCTTCCTCGGTTCGGGCTTGCCAACGGCAGGCCGTACTGTTTGGGGCAGGTTCAACGTCAGTTGAGTGGCTGCGAGATGTTGGAGGAAGGGAAGTACGTTGAGAGGAGAGGAGAGGAGAGGAAGTCGGAACCGGACTAGCTGGAGGACTTAGCCTTGGAGCTTTTCTTCTTCGTAGCGGGGGACTTAGTGCCTGACCCGCCTGACGACTCGGACTTCGTTGATGAACTCGAAGACTCAGAGGAGCCCTCAGACTTCGATGAGGAATCGGCCTTTGTCTCGCCGCTCTTGCCTGTCGTGGAAGCATCTCCTGATGAACCAGAGGAATCAGAGGAATCAGAGGAGCTGGAACTGGAGTCGCCCGATGACTTGACTTTAGCCGATGATGACCGGGCGTCGTTCTTGTAGAAGCCATCTCCCTTGAAGGAAATCCCAACCGGATGGAAGACTTTTTTGACCTGGTGTTCATGGTCGCTGCCCGGCATCGTCGTCAGCGTGTCATCCTTGATGGATTGCTGAACGTCGAAGTGCTCGCCGCATTCGGTGCATTTGTATTCATAGGTTGGCATTACTTACTCCTCGCCTCCACTATCTGAAGGAAGCACAGGCAGACTATCGCCGAGGGATCGGTTGTCATGTTCAACAATTGAGCCTTGTAGCCGACTGGGTCGTTGAGAGCCAGTGTTGATGCTGTGCTCTTTCTGTGCTCTTTCTGTGCTCTTTCTGTGCTCTTTCCCGCATTTCCACGTATTCCCCGTTCGAAATTCCATCTTCAAGGACCATTTTCATGCCAAAGTCAGTCCGTAAAGCCGTCATTCCTGCCGCTGGTCTCGGCACACGGTTTCTGCCATTCTCCAAAGCTGTACCGAAGGAGATGCTCCCGGTCATCGATCGACCGGTCATCCAGTACATCATCGAGGAAGCGGTCGACGCGGGGATTGAAGACATCTTGATCATCACTTCTCGTCACAAGAAGGTGATGGAGGATCATTTCGATCGACACACCGAGTTGGAAGCAGTTCTTGCCGGAAAGGGCAAGACGGCCGAGGCCGATGAGGTCCGTGCCTTGAGTGAGCTGGCTGACATTCATTTCGTTCGCCAGGGTGAAGCGCTGGGATTGGGTCATGCCATCGGAACAGCCAAGAATCATGTTGGTGATGAACCCTTTGTTGTCCTCCTGGGTGATGACATCATGCTCAATTCCGTGTTGAAAGGCATGATTGCTTCCTATGAGGAGCATCAGTCATCGGTTGTTGCCTTGATGGAAGTTCCGAAAGAGAACATCAGCTCCTACGGGTGTGCGGCGATCGAGCCCGTTGTGGCATCCGGCGGTTCAGCGACTTCTTCGAACCTTGTTCAGGTCACCGACCTGGTTGAGAAGCCAGCGGTTGATGTTGCCCCTTCCAACCTGGCCATCATGGGTCGCTATCTGTTCACTCCTTCAATCTTTGATGAGATTGAGCGGACGAAGCCTGGTGTTGGCGCAGAGATCCAGATCACCGACGCCATGTTGAGCTTGCTTGGCAGTCAGACGATGTACGGCTACACCTTTAGTGAGGGCCGCTACGACACCGGCATGAAGATCGACTATTTACGGGCTGTTGTTGACTTTGCCTTGGATCGTGAAGACCTGGCTCCGGAGTTCCGTCAAATCTTGCTGGCGGCAGTGAAACGCGAAGGCCTCGCCTAGACCCTCTGGTGGGTGTGCCGATTGACCCAGCTGCCCATTAGCTTGGGATCATGATTCCTCTGGCTGACGCCCAAGCCCGCGTTCACGGCGACATCAAGGTCTTACCGACGGCAACAGTTCGTCTGCAAGACGCCCTTGGTCTGGTGCTGGCTGAAGCCGTTGTCGCCCGGGAAGCAATCCCTCCATTTGCCAATACGGCCATGGACGGATTTGCCCTGCGTGCTGCTGATTCGGTTGGGGCAACCGAGGGTGCTCCTCGAACTCTGCCGGTGGCAGAAACAATTGCTGCTGGGGCCGTAGCTACCCGGCCTTTGCTTGCTGGTGAGGTCATGCGCATCATGACGGGTGCGCCAATACCCGAGGGTGCTGATGCTGTCATCATGGTTGAACTAACTCGATCGTCCTCGGGTTCTGAGGAATCAATATCGGATGCCCTCAGCATCGATCTACTGGCTGAAGTCGTCGTCGGCAATCATATTCGTCCCGCGGGAGACGATGTCGGGGCCGGTGTCGAAGTGCTGTCGCCTGGTGCGGTTTTGTCACCGGCCCATCTCGGGGTCTTGGCCAGCGTCGGCTATGGACAGGTCGTTGTTGTGCGGCGCCCCAGGGTCGGGGTCTTCTCAACTGGTGATGAGCTGGTTACTGGTCCGGCTCCACTGCAGCCGGGACAGATTCGCGACTCGAATCGCCCAACCTTGTTGGCGTTGGTGGCAGAGTCGGGCTGTATCCCCATTGACCTTGGATCCTTGCCCGACAACGAGGAATTGATTGAAGCGGCACTTCGCAAGGCTGTCGGCCCAGATGCTGATGATCCCTGTGATGCGCTTGTCACCTCGGGCGGAGTCAGCATGGGTGACTTCGATTTTGTCAAGCGAGTGCTTGCTCGACTTGGTGATCTCAATTGGATGCAGGTTGCAATCAAGCCGGCAAAGCCTTTGGCTTTCGGCCTTCTGATGGACACACCAATCTTCGGACTACCCGGCAATCCGGTGAGTTCGATGGTTAGCTTCGAGCTCTTTGCCCGGCCCGCATTATTGAAGATGATGGGACGCAAGCAAACGGAACGAACGGCAATCTGGGCGGTTAGCGATGACCGAATGAGTCGCCATGGTGATGGCAAGACGCACTTCATGCGAGTGGTGGTGGATCAAGACTCAGAAGGAGCGTGGAACGCGCGCTCTGCTGGCGGGCAAGGTTCGCATCAACTCACCGCAATGGCGAGAGCAAACGGGCTTGCTGTTGTTCCTGATGGTGACGGAATCGAACCCGGCGGGCGGGTTCGAGTCATGCTGTTGGATTGATCTGGTATTACGGAGCTACGGTTCTGGGTAGCAATGACTGCATTCTTCACCGAATGCTCCTTCGTTGACTGACCATCCACCCGAACTCAGGTTTGAGCTCATGCCGCTAGATCAGCCAGAACAGCAAACGGTTCTCGTCGACAAGTTCGATCGAGTCCACTCCGATCTTCGAATCTCGGTCACGGACCGTTGCAACTTTCGGTGTGCATACTGCATGCCCGAAGAGGGGATGACTTGGGTCGATCGAGCCGACCTCTTGTCCTTCGAGGAGATTGAGCGGATCACGGCCCTGCTGGTTAATCGGGCCGGTGTTAGCTCGGTTCGCCTCACCGGCGGTGAGCCAACCATTCGAGCTCGACTGCCGCTGCTGGTTGCCAAGTTGTCCAAGCTTCGTGTCCGAGCAACCGGAGATCCGATCGATATTTCTATGACGACAAATGGGGCGACATTGGCGCTGATCGCTGATGATCTCTACCAGGCTGGCTTGCGTCGACTGAACGTCAGTCTGGACACCCTGGACTCTGAGCGCTTTCTCGAACTGACTCGCCGTGACGAACTCACTCGCGTGCTTGAAGGAATCGACGCTGCAGTTGAGGCGGGGTTCTCCCCGGTCAAGGTGAACGCCGTTCTTATGCGGGGAATCAATCACGATGAAGTCAGCCGGTTCCTCCAGCTTGGCCGCGACAAGGGCGTAACCATCCGGTTTATTGAATTCATGCCGCTTGATGCTCAGGGTGAGTGGACCGAGGAGCGTGTTGTTTCTCGAGCTGAGATTCTTGAACAAGCAGCAGCTGATTTCGACTTCGAACCGTTGGAGCGGGGATCCTCTCCGGCTGAACGCTTCGGGTACCGCGACGCTTCCCCTGGTTCGCCGGGGTCAGAGTTTGGCATCATTGCCAGTGTTACCGAACCATTCTGTGAGTCATGTGATCGCATGAGGCTTTCGGCCGAGGGTCAGCTTCGGAACTGCTTGTTTGGCCTTGATCATGTGGACCTGCGAGACATCATGCGAAACGGGGGGAGTGATGACGAGCTCCTCGCTGCAGTTGCAGGCGAAGTTGATCGGAAATGGGCTGGACACGCCATTGGTCAAGTCCACTTCATCCGGCCCTCCAAATCGATGTCCCAGCTTGGAGGCTGAGAGATGTCTGAAGCTGAACACCCCGGTACACCCTCGCGGCCGAGTACTTCGCTGGAAGACACTTCGCTGGAAGACACAGAGCTAACGCTGAGCCATCTGGACTCACAAGGCCAAGCCAGGATGGTTGACGTCACCCAAAAAGACCTGACTGCTCGACGGGCGGTCGCCCGTGGCCAGATCACCATGCTTGCCAGCACGGTCAAGCTCATTGCCGAGGGTGGGGTACCTAAGGGTGACGTGCTGGCGGTAGCCCGGGTAGCCGGAATCCAAGCGGCCAAGAAGACCAGCGAGCTGATTCCACTTTGCCACCCGATCATGGTTGGCGCAGTGAGTGTTGACTTCGAGATTCAAGAAACCTCAATCGAGATCGAGTGCCAGGTCGACATTGTGGAGCGAACGGGAATTGAGATGGAGGCGCTAACTGCCGTTTCGGTAGCGGCACTGACCATCTATGACATGTGCAAGGCGGCAGACAAGTCCATGACCATTGGCCAGATTGCGTTGTGGGAGAAGAGTGGTGGTCGTTCAGGCACCTATCGCCGGATGGATTAACCGCCAAGCGGTTCGGGTGAGTGCCCGACCGCAGTGAGCAGTATTTGCCCATTTGGTTGTTGCTCTCCGCGGTCTGTAGTAGTTTTGTAACGCTTTGGTAGCACCCTCGACCCGCCGACAGGATGCTGCAGCCAGAAAGAAGACGTTCAGTGCCAAATCCAGTTCAAGCCATCGTGATAGTGGGCCTTGCCACCGTCTGGATTTGGGTTCTCGGACGACCAGTTTTGCAAAGCTTGTTTGACCGGGCTCGCCGTGATCCAGTTGGTCACTTCAATCGTGAGATGTCCGTCTTGGGATCAGCACCCGGTGCGAGCAGGGGCAGTCGCCTATCCTCGTCCTCTCGTTCTGGCATGGCATCAATGGGCAAGAACAATGCTCAACGACGCCGGCTTCAGATCTTTCTCGGGCTTGGAATCGCCGCTGTGGTTTCGCTTATCCTTGCCGTTGCCTTCCGCGGCGCATTTGTCGCCCAGAACATCATCATTGATGTGCTCTTCGTTGCCTACACCGCAATGGCGGCTCGGGTTGGCGGGGTGCAGCGCGAGCGGGGAGCGAAGGTCACCTTGTTAAAGGTCGACCATGTTCCCAATCCGGTGTACGTCCGGACGGCCGAAGGTCGCTAGACCGGTAGGATTGTCCAGTCGCCCTCACAGGGGGATGTAGCTCAGTTGGCTAGAGCGCCTCGGTCGCATCGAGGAGGCCAGGGGTTCGAATCCCCTCATCTCCACGCGAACTCTTCGGCCCTGGGGGCCTCTGGAGTTCTTTAAAGTTCGGCCTGCGGCCGAACTTCCCAGTATTGAGCAATCCCTTCGGGACAGCTCAAACCGGAGTTTCGGCGCTGGGGCGCCAAACATCCACGGCCTCAAGTCTCTAGTCTTCGCCGGAAACGCTCTGGACCAGCTCATCGTAAGAAAATGGCTTCTTGAGGAACCGAAGCCGTTCGGTGTTGTCCTGCCCCGCGAGCGCTCGTTGTTTCGGATGGCCAGACATGACAACGACTCTGCCTGCCTGACCCTGTTCCTGGGCCTCCTTAGCTAAGGAAGCGCCAGAGAACTCGCCCTGCACAACGATGTCGGTCAGAAAGAGATCGAAGGTCGCCAGGGTCAGCTGGTGCCGTGCAGCAGCAACGGTATTGGTTGGCGTCACGTCCATACCACGCAGCGCCAGCATTTCGGAGATCAGCTCCAGGAGTGTTGGCTCATCTTCAAGGATGAGCACCTTGGGTGGCCTTTTCCCCTGCTCCGACTCGGTGTTTCGGATGGACTTTGGAGCGGGATCGTCAGAGTTTGCGTCCGTGTCAGATGCCGGATTCGGCTCGATCACAGTGGTGCCTCGGTTTCTCGTACGCCCGTTCGACCAGCACCGTAGCCGATGGGGAGCGACAGGGAGTAACGCTGGGTGTTTCACTCAAGCGAGTCGCCCAGTGAAGACCTCAGGCGTCTAGGACGACATTTCCCTTGGCCGGCTCGACTAGGGGCGGCTCTGTTGACCATGGGAAGTTGATCCACTGGTCTGTGTGTTTCCAGACATAGTCGCACTTCACCAGGGAATGCGACTTCTGGTAGAGAACGGCCGTGCGTGACTCGGCAACAACGTCCTGGCAGAACTCATGCACTGCTTTCAAGGTGTGCCCTGTGTCGGCGACATCGTCGGCAACGAGAATTTTCGCTCCGGTCAAATCGACCTTGTCGAAGTACGGAGGCAGCATGATTGGTACATCAAGGCGGGCATCAACACCGGAGTAGAACTCCAGGTTCATCACATAGAGGTTCTTGACCGACAGGGCGTAACCCAGCGAACCAGCAACGAAGAGGCCCCCTCGGGCAATGGCAAGGATCATGTCTGGGCGAAAGCCACTGTCGGCCACCATGGCGGCCAGCTGACGGGCTGCTGTCCCATAGGTCTGCCAGTCCAGTTCTTCGCGGTCCGGGTTGGCGTCAGTCATGGTCAGTTCCTCGGGATTGGGTGATCGACACGAAACTACCGGATACTCAAGTCGATATTGCCCTCGATCGACGAATTCGTTACTCCGAAGTTAACTGGAGACTGATTCGGGAAGCTCCGCTGGCAAAGGCAGCCTCTAAGATTTCCTGGGTCGTTGTTAGAACCTGTTCCCGAGGACCAGAAACGACAGTCCCAAAGGGGCCAACGTTGGTGAGGAGACCATCGATATTTGTGGCCGCGGCGATGGCTGCCTGCACATGTGGCCCTGGGTTTGATTCCACAAAGGGCTCGACGGTGAATTCAAGACTCAGGGTTGTGGCCCCGGGCTTGGTTCGGGTCCGGCCTTCTTGAGCCGGCTGGTCTTGGTTTGACACGGTTGCCTCCTTCTAGGCCTGAGAGTTCAGATAGTTGTAGATAGTGAATCGGCTGACCTGGAGGAAGTCGGCAATGTCCTCGACGGCCTTTCGCAGGTTGAATGCACCCAGTTCGTCGAGACGCCGAACCGCTTCTTGTTTCGCTGATCGGTCCAGCCCACCAATTGGGGCTCCCATCTCTCGTTCCACCTGTTTGACCAGACGTTCCAGGGCCCCTTGCAGCCCTCCAGGCCGGTAGGCCCCGACGAGTTCGCCCTCCCAGTGCAGTGGGACATCGCCATCGGTCAGTTCGGATGCTTCGATGATCTCGCCGCCACACTCGGTTACCAGCGGTCTCAAGCCAACGAGAAACGGATGCATAGTCAGGAGGCTACAGTGCTTGGCTGGCAGTAGGTGGGTGTGGCCAGGTGGTCACCGTGAGCTTCGTGGAGGAGGTTGGGATGCTTGATGAGGTCGGTCGAATTCGACGGTATGCCAGATCGGCACGCAGCGCTTGGGTTCTCGTTGTCTTTGTTGCGGCCAGTATCGCAGCGCCGGGCATCTGGGCGTCCCTCCCAGCCAGTGGCCAAGAATCGATCGAAGACGCTCGTGATGAACGAGAGCAAGCTCGCCAAGAAAAGGCTGCGGCTGCGGCCGAACTCGACGCAGCGAAGGCTGATGATGCCGAGGTGGCTGAGGCTCTTGGCGCGATAACCGAACTGGTCAATGCACAGCAACTCCAGGTGGAAGAAGCACAACGACAGCTTGCCCTCCACCGTTCCGAACTCTTGATGGCTACTGCCGAGGTGCAAGCCGCTGAGGTGGAACAGGCCGAACTTGAACTCCAGCTGTCACAAACAGCGGTCTCTGGCTTCGTCACCGCTGGAGAGGTTGACACTGGGTTCCTGCAGGTGGACGATGTGACTCGGGCATTGCGACAAGAAGCACTGCTGGACGAGGTCAATGCCGACACTGAGGAACTGCTGGAGCAGCTTCTGATCGTCCAAGAAGATCGTGATATTGCTGAGGTTCGGGCCGACAATGCCCTGGCCGAGTCCACAAGGATCGAGTCCGAGCTTGCCGTCATCCTGGTGGATCTTGAGTCCCAACAAGCAGTGCAGGCCAAGCTGAAGGCCGAGATGGAAACTCGGGTCCGAAAGTGGCAAGCCGAGCTGGCAGAAGCCCAAGCCGAGGAAGCCAAACTCACTGACTTCATCCGCCGTGAGGAAGCAAAGGCTGCGGCTCCACCGCCTTCCCCGGCTCCCTCTGCGGGAAATCCGTCGTCCCACGGTTTCCAGTGGCCGCTCTCGGCCCCAATTACCAGCGGGTATGGCTACCGGGTTCATCCGATCCATGGCACTCGTCGGCTTCACAAGGGCATTGACCTTGCGGCTGGTTCTGGCTCGGCCATTGCCGCGGCCAAAGGGGGCACGGTCATTTCGGCTGGTTGGCTCGGCGGCTATGGCAATGCGGTTGTCATCAGCCACGGCAATGGCTTGACCACCCTGTACGGACACCAGTCAAAGATCGCGGTGACGGTTGGCCAAAGTGTTGGTCGGGGCGAAGTCATTGGCTATGTCGGCTCAACCGGCCAGTCGACGGGGCCCCATCTCCACTTCGAGATCCGGTCCAATGGTGCGCCAGTCGACCCAAGGCCCTATCTGCCCTAGGTCGTATCGGTCACGCCCCTGTCTGTTGCCGTCTCGAGAATGCTCAGACTCAGACTCGGAGACGGATGGTGTGCCAGCCTGATGCCCCGTCCGGGGCAACAGCGGTGCGCTGCTCGGTTTGGGTTGTCCCGCTGCCATCAGTGGCGCGGACGCGAACCTCGTGTTCGCCAGGGGTCGGTGTCCATGACACCAGCCATTGGCGCCAGGCGTTGATACCAAGTGATTCACCCAGGGTGGCTTCCATCCAAGGCTCGTCATCGACCTGGACCTCAACCTTGGTGATGCCAGTGTTTGGAGCCCAGGCAACACCGGCGATAGGGACGGGATTCGTTCCTTCGATCTGGGTGAAGTCGCGTGGAGTATCAATGCGGGATTGAGTTTTCACTGGTGCATGCTTTGCCCAGCCCCGAGGGATCCAGTATCCGTTGAAGGCTTCTGTTGTGGTGAGTTCGATTTCTGAAAGCCATTTGGTGGCAGAGATGTAGCCGTAGAGACCACTAACAACGAGTCGTACCGGGAACCCATGATTGATGGGAAGGGGCTCGCCGTTCATGGCGACAGCCACCAAGGCAGTCCTGCCGTCATAGGCCGCTTCGGTCGGGAAACCACAATCCCAACCGTCAACAGACCGGCTGCTGATCTGGGTCGCGCCGGGCTGCACTCCTGCTTCGTCTAACAAGTCTGTGAGCGGCACTCCTTGCCAGACTGCGTTGCCGACAAGGCCTCCGCCGATCTCATTGGACACGCAAGAAAGAGTGACGGGCTCGACGGTTGTAGCCCGCTTCAGAAGTTCGTCGTAGGTGAAGGTGAGTTCGTTGTCGACCATCCCCTTGATCGTGAGTTTCCAAGTCGCGGGATCGATCTGAGGAACCAGAAGGGCCGTGTCGATCCGGTAGTAATCTTCGCCGGACACCACAATTGGGGTGATTCCCGGGGTTGCGGCGACATCGCTGGTTGCGGCGACGATGACTTGCTCTTCGACCGCTTCAGCCACTTCCGGCTTGATGATCTCCACTGCGTCTCGGGCTTCGTTGGCTGAGGTTCGGCTGCGGAGGGAGTTGGCAGCTACTCCACCAAGAACTGACCCAGCGCCAACAACTGCACTGAAGCCAAGGAAGGATCGCCGGGCTACAGCCGGGTCGGTCGGAATATCCAGCGGCTGATTCGAAGCGGACTGTCCGGTGACCAGCGCGGGCTTGAGGCCGGAGCCTGCGCTGGACCCTGCCAGTCCTTGAAGAATGAGCAGGACGCCGATGCCGGTCACAACGGCCAGGGCACTGATGAGAACGGCGGCAAAAATTCCGGACTGGGCATCCACTGCCATGGAAACCAGTCCGATGAGTCCGAACAAGCCGATACCGGCAACACCGGTTGAAGGCTTGGACCGCGAGGCTAGGCCGAGAGCCGCCGCGGCGACGAGGGAAAGAATGACTGTGCCCAACAGCAACGCAGGCTTGTCCGCCAATCCGAAGATGTCCTTGCCGAAATTGACGAACCACACGGGGGCCTTGTCGACCACCCGATTCGATACCGCAGTCACTGGCCCTGGCCGCGGGGCGGCAAGAGCGCCAGCTAGCTCGCCAACAGACAAAGCTGTTGCCCCGGCAAGGACTCCGGTCACGATTCCCCGCAGGGGGGAGATGGAGGTGCCGTGTGCTGGCGTGCCGTGTGCTGGCGTGGATGGAGTCTGGCTAGGCATGGTAAGAGTCAACCCCTCCCTTATCGGCAGTGTTCCGGCGTTCACCACTTGTTCAGCATTGATTTTGCCCAAACGGAATGATGATTGCCCCGAGTCGGTTGACTGAAACCGTGTGTACCCGATCTCAAGAGCGGACCCGTCCGCACCAGTTTGTTGTCCCGAGGGTTGGCCGAGGCAAGCTGCCGGCCCTAATTACTGGCGTTACCTTGCTGGCAACGGCTTGTGGAAGCGGGGCAAGCAGCCCCGAGCTCGGTGGCAACCCCAACTCTGCTTCGACCGAAGCCTCCGCTGTCGGGTCTGGATCCAGCGACGTTGGATCCGATGCTGCAGGGTCAGAAGCTAGCGCTGAATCAACTGCTGGATCGACGGGCGAAGAGGCAGCCGGGCCGGTTGTGCCAACCCCCGACCATTTGTTTCCCGATGTCGATGTTCTCGATATCCAGACAGGGGCGACCTTGAATATCGCAACCGAGCTTGCTGGGGGCGATCGTCCCGTCTTGCTCTGGTTCTGGGCGCCTCATTGACCATCGTGTCGGGCTGAGGGCCCGACCGTCGAGCAGTTTGCTCGAGATCACGGAGATGAAGTCCGCATCATTGGTATGGGGGCCCAAGACAGTTTTGATCAGGCCGAGCAGTTCTTGGAATCGACGGGGACTGAGTCACTGACCATGATCTGGGATGAGTCGTTCGAGACCTGGAGTTACTACGGTGTTCGAGGACAGCCAGCAGCCCTCCTGGTGAACGCCAAGGGCGAGCCGATTCAATCCTGGCTCGGAGCGTTCGACGTCGACCAAGTTCTGGAACTTGCTCGCGCCGCCTAGCCATCAACCCGCCTGATTCGTCAGCTGCACCGCATACTGGCCCCATGACATACTGGGTCCATGACTGATCTAGCTGGACGAGTAGTTCTCATCACCGGTGGCAATGGAGGCATCGGCCTCGGTATGGCTGAAGGCTGTGCCATGGCTGGTGCCGATCTGGTGATCTGGGGAACCAACTCTGACAAGTTGGAGCGGGCCTCAGCGACCTTGCTGGAGCTGGGCGGTCGCGTCCTTAGTCAGCAGGTCGATGTGAGTGATGAGGAGGCGGTCATTGCTGGCATGGCCGATGCCGTCAAGGAAATGGGGCGTCTCGATTCGGTGATGGCCAACGCGGGGATATCTGGAGGCGGACCATTCATCGACCAGACTCTGGAGGAGTGGCGTCGGGTCATGTCGGTCAATCTGGAAGGTGTCTTCCTTACCCTGCGCGAAGGGGCCAGGCATCTGGTGAAGCAGGGAGACGGGGGAGCCCTGGTGGCAGTCTCATCGGTGTCGGCCATTCATGGTGCACCCCAAGCTCAGGCCTACGCGTCAAGCAAGGCTGGCGTGTTGGCCATGGTTCGTGGGCTGGCTGTCGAACTTGCTCGCTTCGGGATTCGAGCCAACTCTGTCGTTCCTGGTTGGACCGAAACGGAGATGACCGAAGCCGGACGTCAGAACGAACGGTTCCTCCAGAACACCACCGCTCGAACCCCGATCCGCCGTTGGGGAGTTCCCGAGGATTTCCGAACGGTTGGAGCCTTCCTGGCTGATCCAACCCAGAGCTACCACACCGGCGATGAGATCGTGATGGATGGTGGCTACACCCGTTTCTAAGAGGCCCTTCGATCGGACCTGGTTGTTTGTGGCAAACTGCCGTTCATGAATCTGACGTCTGCTCATCCCCGTATTGTGATCGTTGGGGCCTCCTTGGCTGGCCTCCAGGCAGCCCAAACGATGAGACGATCAGGCTTCGAGGGCGAAATCGTCATGGTCGGAGCCGAGTCCCACTATCCCTATGACCGACCGCCCCTCTCCAAACAGTTCTTGGCTGGCGCTTGGGATGAGGCGAAGCTAACCCTGCGCGGTGCGGTTGATCCGGCCGAGCATGACCTGACCTGGATGTTGGGCCGTGCTGCCACTAGTCTAGATCTGGCCAATCGTGAAGTAGCGATTGGGGATGAACGCGTTGCCTATGACGGCCTGGTAATCGCAACCGGTGCAACACCGCGCACCTTACCTGGGGTTGATCTAGAGGGCGTTCATGTCCTACGAACACTGGACGACGCCCGGTCGCTTCGCTCGGACCTTGCTCAGGGAGAAGTTGTTCAGCCTCGTCGGGTCTGTGTGATCGGGGCGGGGTTCATCGGAGCTGAAGTTGCTGCCACGGCTCAACAACTCGGGCACCAGGTCACCATGATCGAGGCAGCCGAAGCTCCGCTGGCGAGGGTTCTGGATCTTGAAACCGGCATGGCTATCGCCGAACTTCACCGATCCAACGGAGTTGATGTTCGGCTCGAGGTTGGAGTTGAGGAGATCCACGGAGAAGACGGTCGAGTCGATCGGGTCGTGCTCGGGGATGGCACTGCTATTGCTACCGACGTTGTTGTCATCGGTATTGGTGTTGTTCCCTCAACTGACTGGCTGGCTGACTCGGGCCTGGAGCTGGGCAACGGCATTGTTTGCGATAGCACCTGTTTGGCCGCTCCGCGAGTGGTCGTTGCCGGCGACGTTGCCCGTTGGCCAAATCAGCGCTACGGCAACAAGATGATGCGAGTCGAGCAGTGGGACAACGCCCTTGAGCAAGGGGCCTATGTCGGGAAGCGGTTACTGGCGTGCCTGGCCCAGACTGACCCTGACCAGACTGACTCAGACCAGACTGACCCTGACCAGACTGACTCAGACCTTGAGCCTTACACCCCGGTTCCCTGGTTCTGGTCTGACCAGTACGATCGCAAGATCCAGCTCGCTGGAGTGCCGAGCAATACCGCCGAACTGGTTCATGGCACCTTGGAGGAACGACGCTTCGTGCAGATCTATTCTGACGAAGATGGTGCCTTCACTGGCGCGGTTGCTTGGAACCGACCTCGTCATGCCATCAAGGCCCGACAATTGCTGCTCCGAGGTGGGACGCTGGACGAAGCTCGCGAAGAGTTGGCCTAGCGCGATGTCGACCAGCTCGGACAGAGAATCTGTTGCTCGGACCGTCGGGCACGTCGATCCAGCGGATGAGCCGGTTGAGATCGTCGATGTCGAAGGCAGGGTTCAGCGGGTGGTGACCCGAGCGGAGATGAGACGGGGAAGACTCCGACATCGCTGCACCTACATTGCCGTCCTCACGAGTCGTCTAGATCTTGTTGTTCATAAGCGAGCGAACTGGAAGGATGTCGCCCCCGGCTACTGGGATCTCTGTTTTGGTGGAGTCGCCGGGATTGGTGAGAGTTGGCCAGAGGCCGCATATCGAGAGCTACGGGAAGAAGCCGGGCTCTCCGTGGCTGAGGGCCAGCTTGAGCAAATTGGATCGGTCTTCTTTGATCAACCCGATATGCGGATTGTTGGGGAAGCATTTGTGGTGCGATCTGATGAACCGATGAGCTGTCCGGACGGCGAAGTGGTAGCCCTTGACCATGTGCCTCTGTCCCAAATACGCACCTGGATTGGCGAACGAGACGTCTGTAGCGACTCGACCAGAGGGGTCCTTCCCCTCTTGCTTGACCATTTCGGTGAAGATCTGAAGAGCCTGTGAACTCTGCTCGACAAAGGAATGATTGGTGGGGACCAGCTGGTTCGATCAATTCATGGCAGCATTCTTGGGTGAGAGAACACCTCCAGAACAAATATTCTCCGAACACCAGTCTCCAGAACGAATCTGGGAAATGACCGGCTCAGAGGCCCCCGACGTCCTGGTGGTCGATGACGAGCCCCAGGTTCGACAGATCGTTGCTTCGTACCTGGAGCGTGAAGGGTTTCGAGTGCGCACCGCGGCCGATGGAAATGCCGCCTTGGCCGAATTGGCGAAGAAGCGGCCGGATCTTGTTGTCTTAGACCTGATGCTCCCTGGGGTGGATGGCCTCACGGTGTTGAAGCGCTTGAGGGCTTCGGGTGACCAGGTTCCGGTCATTGTGCTGAGCGCCAAGGGCCAGGAATCTGAGCGGGTTGCCGGTCTGGAGCTTGGAGCCGATGACTATCTGGCTAAGCCTGCTTCGCCTCGCGAGGTCGCGGCAAGAGTCCGAGCCGTCCTACGGCGCTCCGGGTCCGGCGGACCGGAATCAATCACGGTTGGAAACATGGAGATCGATCTCAGTGGCCGTCGACTTCACCAAGATGAGGTTGAGGTCGAGCTGACTCCTAAGGAATTCGATCTTTTGGTTCAGCTGGCCAGTACTCCCGGAGAGGTCCATAGTCGTGCCGACCTCTTGCGCGATGTCTGGGGATCAAGCCCGGATTGGCAAGACCCGGGCACGGTCACGGTTCATATGAGGCGCCTTAGGCGCAAGCTGGAGGCCGATCCGGCCAACCCGGTGCACCTGGTCACGGTGTATGGCGTTGGCTATCGGTTCGATCCGTGATGCTGTTTTTCCGCACACTGTCTGTTCAGCTGTCCCAGTCTGTTCGGTCGTCCCAAGCTGTTCAACTAGCCCAGTCCGTTGACAAGAATGACATGATGGATGATGGACAGAGCCTGACCCTCTTCGTTGTGGTCGTTGTCGCCCTTTCCGTCCTTGTTGCCTTGGGTCTACCCATCTTCATGGGCCGACTTTCGCTCCGGCGTTCGGTTCCCGTACTCGCCCTTGTCGGCCCTGTTCTTGCCATCGTTGGCGCTCTTGTTGGAACCGGAGCGATGACCTTGTCAGGCCATGACGCTGGGTACGTGTTGACGGTCACGATCTTGTCTGGTGTCGCGGCCATCATTGTTGGCTGGCGTCTGGCTCGACCATTGGCCAACGACCTTGACCGGGTAGCAACAACGGTGAGTGCCATCGCTGCTGGTGAACGATCAGCCCGAACTGACATTGACCGGCAAGACGAACTAGGCGTGTTGGCCTCGGCCGTAGATGAGCTTGGGCGCTCGTTGGTTCGAGTCGAAGCCGAGCGCTCGGCCGCTGACGATGAGCGACAGTCTGTGGTCAGTGCCCTGAGTCATGATCTACGGACGCCACTTGCCTCCTTGTTAGTCTCCATTGACGCCATCGAAGATGGCATCGCCGAGGTTGATGAGCACCTTCCGGCCATGAGGCAGAACGTCCTAGCCCTGAACCGTCTGGTCGAAGACCTCTTCTTGTTGGCCCGAGCCGACAGTGGCAACCTGGCCTTGCAGTCCGAATCGTTGGATCTGGCTGAGCTGGTTGATGAGGCCTTGGAAGCAATGGGTCCAACGGCTGCGGGAGACGATGTTGGCCTGCAGGCCGTTCTGGATCAGGCGGTTCCGGTCCGAGGCGACGCAACTGCGATTGGACGGGTGCTTCGAAACCTGGTCGACAATGCCATTCGGCACTCACCCGAGGGGGGACGCGTCGTGGTGGCCGTCGAGGTTGAAGATGGTTCGGCCATCGTCCAGGTTCGCGATGACGGCCCTGGGTTCGATGCCGAATTTCTTCCGCGAGCCTTCGAGCGATTTAGCCAGCACGACCCGGCACGGTCTCGCCACGGGGGAGCCGGACTTGGGCTTGCCATCGCCCAAACCCTGATCCAGGCCCACGGCGGCTCCGTGACCATCGAAGCTGGACCCGGCGGCCGTGTTCAGCTTTGTCTACCCCTGGATTCTCCGGTGGAAAGCGTCCGCGCCAGGCGGTGTACGGCTTCATCGAATCGCTCGGGGTCCCCACTGGAATAGGACAAGCGGATGGTGTTCGGTTGCTTGGTTGCCACAGTAAAGGCGTCGCCAGGCACGTAGGCCACGCCATTTTCGACTGCCCTCGGAAGTAGTTCCATCATGTCAAGCCTGGACATCGGTCGCTCATGGCTGGTGTGTTCATTGACCGTCACCCAGAGGAAGAACCCACCGCCCTGGTTGGCAATGGTCGAATCAGGGAGATGGTGCTGAACAGCCTGGGTCAGGGCGGCCCGTCGGGTCCGGTAGTCAGTCCGTAGAGCATTGGTGTGTCTGGACCACCAGACCTTGTCGCCCATAAGTTCGGCCACCAGCAATTGGTTCAGGGTCGAGGTTTGCAAATCGATGGGCTGTTTGGCCAGGGCAGCCACTGAGGCGAGAGCGGGATCGGCATCCAACCATCCGACTCGCAAGCCTGGGGACAAGGTCTTGGATGTTGAGCCAAGGTACACCACCATCTCGCTCTGAGGCAGAGGCTTTGGCCGCTCACCATCCAGATGGAGCTCGACGTAGGGGTCATCAGCCAGAATGACGAAGTTGTAGCGCTCGGCCAGTTGCACCAACGTTTCGGCTCGATCGGGCGAAAGTGATGCCCCCGTTGGATTCTGGAACGACGGGTTGATGTAGCACAATCGTGGCCGCAAACCAGTTGCCAGTTTGGTGCCGAGCAGCTCAACATCCAGACCATCCTCATCGACGGGGATCGGGGCCAGGGTGAAGTCATGCCCTCGGAATGCTTGCAAGGCGCCCAGATACCCCGGGTCTTCAACCACGGCAATGTTTGCATGCCGGTCCTTGCGAGCCATCACTCGGATGACCAGGTCCAGGGCTTGTTGCGAGCCTGCAGTTACGACGATCTGTTCAGGCTCTCGCCAATAGGGCGCAGCCGCGGCCAGTTGTTCCTGAAGCTCGGGTTCACCGGCCGTCAAGCCGTATTGCAAGGCGGTGGCACCGCGTTGGCACAGGATCTTGTCCATGGCAACCCCAACCCGTTCTACCGGGAGTGCCGATTCAGATGGCAGCCCTCCGGCCAAGGAGATCACATTGGATTGTCGAGCATGGACCAGAAGATCTCGGATGACGGAGGAGGTGAATCGGTCGGTGACACTGTCGGGGTGTTGTAGCAGGTCGGTAAGAGCCATAACTGAGCTTGAGGGGGATCGGCGGCAGGGTCACGGGCCAACTTCGGGTAATTGGCCTGGATGATGCTGGGCCACTTTCCTCTAGCGTGGAGCCATGGCCCAATCCCTGCTCGTCGAGCAATCAAGAACCGGTCGGGACCTCCAGTGCCGGTAAGCCAACGAATCGGGACCAACGCCCTCATCAACATGTTGGGTGATTGGTCCCTTGGCCGTGGGGTCCCCCTCCATACCAAGCTGGCCGAAGCCATGCTCGATGCCATCGAGTCTGGTGTTCTTCCCGCGGCTGCAACCTTGCCCGCAGAACGAGCGTTGGCCCGGTCCCTGTCCGTCAGCCGGTCAACCGTCACCGCTGCTATGAACGATCTCAAATCCCGAGGGGTCCTCGAATCAAGACAAGGTAGCGGAACCCGAGTTGTTGGCTCTTCTCCGGCACAGGATCCAGGAGCAACGGTGTTACCGGGCATTTTGGGCAGGGGCAGTGTCCCGGTTGGAGCAATCGACCTTGCTGCTTCGGTTCCCGCTGACGCGAGGGCGTTGCCTCAGGTTGAGGTCGACCTTGCCGCGCTTCTTCGCGCCGGGCCTCGGCACGGCTACACGCCAGCCGGGCTACCAGCCCTACGCCTAGCCGTGGCTGAACGCCTGGCTTTGGGCGGCTTGCCAACGGAGCTGGAGAATGTTCTGATCACCAATGGTGCCCAGCATGGCCTGGCCCTGGCCCTCAACATGCTGACAAATCGGGGTGACAGTGTGCTGGTTGATGAGCCGACCTATCCCGGGATCTTTGATCTCCTCTCCGCCCGTGGTTTGAAGCCAATTCCTTTGCCGCGAACCGGCGGCGGGATTGACACCGCTGAACTGCGGCGTCTCGTCAATGAGTACGACCTTTCGCTGGCCTATCTGCAAACCTCGGTGCACAATCCGACCGGTTTCAGCATGGATGACTGGCAGCTGCGGTCGCTGGCCAAGGTCTGTGACGAGCTGAACCTGACGGTGTTGGAAGACCTGGTACTTGCCGATCTGCGCTATGACGGCTCGCGCCCGACACCATTGGCTGGAAGGGTGAATCATGCTTCGATCTTGGCTATTGGGAGCCTGTCGAAATTGGGATGGGGCGGCCTGCGTATCGGCTGGCTTCGGGCCCCTCATTCACTTCTAGAACGGTTGATACGGGCTCGACTGTCGGACGACTTGGGAAGCTCCATCCCCTCTCAGGTCATCGCTGCTGGGGTGTTGGCCAGTTTTGACCAAGTCGCTAAGGTTCGACAGGAAACCCTGCTTTGTCGGGCAACAACAACGAGTGAGTATTTGGCTCGGGAGCTGCCAGAGTGGGGACTGACGATTCCCTTGGGCGGACTCTCGATGTGGATCGAGCTGCCCGGTCCCTATGCCGAGCCATTGGCCCAGGTTGCTGCTCGACATGGTGTCACCATTGCCACTGGTGCCTCTGCCTCGGTGGCCAGCGAGGCAGATCACTTCATTCGACTTTGTTTCGATCGGCCTGAGACCCAGTTGATGGAAGGCCTGGACCGACTGGTCCAAGCATGGCGAGCAGTCTGTTGAAGCCAAGCACGCATAGCAGCGTGCTGCCGGCGCCAGAACGAAGGTTTAGGTCCAGGAGTGGCTGAGGCAGCGTTGTTTCATTGGTCCACTTGACCAGTATCGCCAGATACCCCCGACGGCGTCTTTGGAGTATTCATGCCAATGGATGGCCCCTGGTTGTGCGATCCGCCGGACCACCTGACTGATTCCACCCTCGTAGATGGTGTAGCCAGCCCAGACTCCTGGCCAGTCACGGGTCGAAGCTACCTGGGTTAACAAGACGGGACCATGTCGTCGCACCCGGTTGCGGTGAGTGTGTCCCGAGGTCACCAGGGTGTTCTTGTTGGAGCGGCCAAGATCGGTCAAGAAGTCGGTTGACTCCGGAGCCGGTATGCCCAGGGGCCAATAGGTCGGGTAGGACTTCGGCTGGAAGTGGTGATGTATTGCCAGCAACACGGGACCTGGTGTGTCAGCAGCAAGGTCCAGCAGCTCGCTACGGTTCTCCATGATGGTTCCAGGGCCAGCATTGTCCATGGTGCTGTCGGTAACCAACAAGCGGAGCCCTGGCAGGTCAAGGTGTTCTTGGCTGCGAATGAGGGGAAGCTGGCGCTGCCCAAAGGTGCTTGGAACGTCCATGTCGGACTGGTCATCGACATCGTGGTTGCCAGGAATCATCAGGATGGGAAGATCGACGTACTTGTCCACCAGTTGGTCCACGAGTCGGAAGGCTTCAGGAGTGCGATGGTGGGCGGCATCGCCCTTGATGACAAGCTGAGTGGCACCCCAACTCACCGCCTCGGCAATGGCTGCGGTCGCACTCCGCATCGCCGCAGGGGTCGCGGCGACCTTGCTGTCAACGCCCGCCGGCAGTTCCATCTTTGACTCGTTCATTGTCTTGAGAAATCCCCACCGTTCGGCTCCAAGGTGGAGGTCAGAGACGGTGGCGATCCGGGCCAGTCGCTCGCCGGGCGGGGGAGTCAGGGTGGTGAATTTGAGTATTGTTGTTCCCGCTGCTGAGCGCACAACCATCTGGAGCTTGCTGGAAGGTGGGAGGTTGTTGACAACGAGGGATCCGGCCCCGCCAACATGGTCAAGGTCCGCGGTCTGCTCGCCTACTTCGGCCTGGACCGTTCCGGCTGGCAGATCACCCCACACGACTTGCACGGCGTCATCCTCGATCGCCCAGATCATCAGGGGTGATGCCCGAAACCTCACCGAGGGGCCAGGATGGCGTTGAGGAGGACGGCTTCGCGAGCACGTAGGGCAGTCCCGACCCGCTGTCGTTCCAGGATCTGCAGGATGTTCTGCTCGCCTTGAGGAACAGGATGAGCGGCGAAGAAGGCAGTGGCCTGATCCACGGCACCCTGGGCCGTTAGCGTCGAGACACCCGTAACCATTCGGGCGACGGTGCTGGTGGGAACAATACTGGTGAGCGTCTCCCAGTTCTGCTGGACAAGCTCCCAGACTCGGGGACCATTCGTTCGGTTTCGTAGAGCACGATTGATCCAGAGAGACGCGTTTTGTGAACGAACCTCACCGTTCAGGATCATGTTCAACACGATCTCCAACTGCTCAAAGTCTGGGAAGTCGGCGGTGGCGTAGAGATAGCGTAAGTATTCTTGTGGGGTTGCTGCCGCGTCGGCGGCAGCCAGGAAGTCATCCAGGTCGGTCTGGTCCCCGATTGATGCAACCACATCGATTGCCGCGGCCATGATTGAGGTTTCCACCGAGTCGGAGCTGCGTCGTCCCTCCGAAACCGTCCGCTGGGCTTCGCGTTGTATTTCCTCGTCGTTGGCCGTTGTACCCATAGCCCGGATGAGATCGCCACGAAGCTGACGCGAGCGGTCGTCGTCGTCATCTTGGGGGGAAAGGGTCAAGCCGGCTAGAGCGGGAGCAAAAGCGTCATGGGCGATGGCCTCAAACACAACCTTGGCTTCGCCATCCAGTAGTCGGCTGATGGAACTGAAGCCCGCCAGGATCCGTTGCCAAACCGATCGATCACCTTCGGCGGTCAAGGACTCCAATAGAGAGAGGAACGATGCCGCGCTCATCAAGCCCGATAGCACCGCAGCCCAAGCGTCATCAACCATGGCATAGCGTTCGACGGGAGCGAGCGCTTCAAAGGCCAGTGACCCGAGCATGTCCAAAGCCTCGGGAGGGTAGATCACACGAAGGTAGCTTGCCCCGTCGGCGTTGGCGACGAGCCACTCGGCGCCTCCAGGCCCGTTGCCCGTGCCAGCCTCGGCCGCCAATTCAACTTCGGCCTCGTCGCTGTCCAACAAGAGGTGTCCCGTGATCGGGTCACCTCCAACGGGCTTCCAGCGGTAACGAATTGGAACCATCCAGTTCTGGTCTGAAACCTCGTCGCCACCCAGATAGTGCAATCGTTCTTGGCTGAAGGTCACCGAGCGGCCGTTGGCCGCCAGCTCAGTGTGGATGACTGGAGCCCCACCCTGGAAGATCCATGAATCCATGATGGCGCGAACAGGCTCATTGGTTTGTGCCTCGATGGCGTCCCAGAGGTCAGTGGTCTCGGTATTGCCGTAGGCGTTCTCCGTCATGTAGCGGCGGATGCCCGACCGGAACGGGCCCTCTCCCAAGTGTTGTTCCAGCATCCGGACAACGGCGGCACCCTTCTCATAGGTCAGCACGTCGAACATGGCTTCAGCATCATCTGGGCTGACAACATCGAATTCGATTGGGCGAGTCGATGCCAGGGCGTCAACGTCAAAGGCCGCAGTCCGCGAGAGCCCGAAGTCGACCCACCGTTGCCACTTGGGACGGAATGCGTCCGTGCAACGCATCTCCATAAAGGTGGCGAACGCCTCATTCAGCCAGAGCCCGTTCCACCATTTCATCGTGACCAGATCACCGAACCACATGTGGGCCAGTTCGTGGAAGATGACGTCGGCGATCCGCTGCAGCTCGGACTGGGTACTGGCTTCGGGGTCGACAAGCAGCAGGGATTCTCGGAAGGTGATGCAACCAAGGTTCTCCATTGCTCCCATGGCGAAGTCAGGTATGGCGACAAGATCTACCTTGTCTCCGGGGTAGGGAATCCCGAAGTACTCGCTGAAATACCGCAAGCCAAAGGCCCCGCACTCTGCAGCAAACGCGGTCAGATCAACCGTGGTGAGATCGACAGCTGCAGGTTCGGTCTCAGATGCTTGAGAAGGTGAAGATGGGGCAACGGTGCTGGCGTTTGCTGCGCTGCCGGCTTCGTCTCCGGTCAACAGCTCTTTTCGTCTGGCAACGGTGGTGGATCCGGCGCCGGTTACATGCACGATCCGCAATGGAGTGCCGTCAATGTCAACAGGTTCGGTTATCTCGATCGGGCCGACAACAAAGGCAACCAGGTATGTGCTCATCACCATGGTGGTGGCGAAGGTGATTTGTGTTCCACCCTCATCTTCCTCCCTGGCGATCTCGCTGGTGTTGGCGATGGCATTCATTTTCGGGGGAGCGACGATGGTCAGATCGAAGGTTGCCTTGAATGCGGGTTCATCCCAGCAAGGAAAGGCCTTCCTGGCGTAGGTCGATTCGAACTGGGTGGAAGCAAGCACCCGGTCTGTTCCTTCAGAATCGGTGAAGGCACTCAGGTAGAAGCCGACGAGTTGGGGATCAAACTTACCGCTGAAGTCCAGCTCAACAACGAGCTCTCCTGGAGTGGTTTGGTGATGCAGCGTGAGACGTTCTAGCTCCGCATCCAGAGAGAACGTGACTGGCTTGCCATCGACCTTGGCTGAGGTGATGTCCAAGGCATCACTATTGAGTACGAGGACTTCACTCGGGCGCAGGACGGTGACGGTGATGGCGACCGAACCACGGAACTTCTCCTGGTCAACGTCCGGAACAATTCGCAAACGATAGTTCGTTGGTACTGCGGAGTCTGGCAAGCGGTACCGGTCGGTGCCAGTCGAGTCGGGCTCGTGCTCGTTGGCTGGGTCATGGAAGCTTGAATGATCTGAAGACACACCGATGAGGGTATCGACACGCTAGGTTCACCTGCTGGTAAGCAGCGCAGTCAACCGAGCACTGGTGACTAGCGAGTCGAGTCACGAATCGAACGCCAAGCCAGATTGGAAGAGCGACATGGATGGAACCAAGCCTCAGGAAGTCGACGTTGTTGGTGTAGGAAATGCCATCGTTGACGTGATTACACAGGCAACGGACGAGTTTCTGGTTGAGCAGAAGATGACCAAGAATTCGATGACGCTTATCGATGAGAAGCGTGCGCACGATCTGTACGCCACCATGGGTCCGGGAATCGAATCATCTGGTGGGTCTACCGCCAACACCATGGCCGGCATCGCCAGTTTTGGCGGTACCTCCTCCTACATCGGCAAGGTTGCCGATGATCAGCTCGGTCGAGTCTTTGCTCATGACATGCGGGCCAGCGGTGTGAACTATGAGGTGCCAGCCAGCAAGGGTGGGCCAGCAACGGCCCGATGCCTGATCCTTGTGACGCCCGATGCCAATCGAACAATGAATACCTACCTCGGTGTGTCCTCACAATTGGCCCCTGACGATGTGGTTCCCGAAACTGTCGAATCTGGTCGAGTGGTTTTCTGTGAGGGCTATCTTTGGGATGTTGAATCAGCCAAGCAATCCATCCGGAAGGCAATGGCTGTTGCCCGAGCCGCTGGTCGCAAATCGGCCCTTGCTCTGTCGGACACGTTCTGTGTCGATCGTCATCACCAGGAATTTCGCGAACTTGTTCGTGGTCCGGTCGACATCCTCTTTGCCAATCGGGCCGAACTGGCCTCGTTGTACGAAACCGATGATCTCGACATTGCCGTAGCCAAAGTTCAGTCCGAGGTCGAACTTGGCTGCATCACCTTGGGGGAGGAGGGTTCGTTGCTGGTCACTCCTGATGGCGTCTTGGCAGTTGAAGCTGAAGAGATCTCTGCGGTTATTGACACCACCGGTGCCGGTGACCAATATGCAGCCGGAGTCTTGTACGGGGTTGCGAAGGGTTTCGATCTTGCCCGTTGTGGTTACCTAGGCTCACTGGCTGCGGCCGAAGTGATCGGTCATGTTGGTGCTCGACCAATCCAGTCATTGAAAGAACTGGCTGATTTAGCCTAGTTCGCAGTGATAAGACGCTGCTTAAGGTGCCCGAAAGTATCTCGTCTTCAACAATTTTGAGATGGATATTAACAATTGTTTGAGGGGTCATAGCCCGCTGAATTCAGGGATTGTTCAAATATTGTTCATCAGGTGAACAATCATTTTTGATTGAGCTTGCGCTGTTGGCGTGGAGACTGGCCAAATGCCCGCTAGAAACTAGTGGTGCTGGCGGGGAAGAGTCGCCCCTTCTCCGCCAGCCACTCTTAGCTGTGCTGGTTTCGGGCTACTTTGAGAACTCAGGGCAAGCCGGGAGCGCCAAAGAAGTGGCCTTGACCCCAGTCCACCGAAAGGTCCCGGGCTTGTTGTGCTTGGGCCGCGGTTTCTATGTTCTCTGCCACCACCCAAGCGCCAGTTTCATGAGCTAGCTCAACAATGGCGCGAACGACGGCCTTCCCCTCGGGCTTGTCCAAATCTTTGGCCAGGCTGCCGGCAATCTTCACGATGTCCGGTTTGAACGAAACCACCTTTCGGAGGCTCGAGTAGCCGTCGCCGACATCATCAACGGCGATTCGCACACCCTGCTGACGGAAGCCTTCGACCTGCGCACTAGCTTCATTCAGAGACAAATAGCGGTTTCGCTCAACGGCCTCTAAGACCAGCTGATCTGGTGCCAGTCCAGCTTCCTTGGCCTGCATGATTGTCCCGAGTACAGCTTTTTCATCGAATGATCCATCCGGCGCCATCACATTCAGGAACAGCAATCCCTCACCGAGCCAGGGGCCGATCCCTTCGATTGCCAGGGAACGCCCAAGACTGTCGAGTTCGGCGATCCAGCCACCTGCTACTGCTCGGTTGATCAGGTCGTCAGCGGTAATCGCGTCGGTTCCGCTTTTGGCCCGAATAAGGCTCTCAAAACCGATGATTGAGCGATCACTCAGCGAAACGATTGGCTGGTATCGCACCTGGTAGTGCGGGGCCTTGGCTGGACTCAGATCCAGATGGAGGGAGAGACGGTCCAGACTTGAAGCGAGCAGGGCATGGCGAAGCAGCTCTTGCACGGTGGCGTGAGGAGCGGCGAAAGCAAAGCGAACCTGATCGAGGTCGCCTTCCATCGTTTCGATGACGGTTTGCAGGAAGGCATGTCCGCTACGCACCTCGGTCCACAACGCGTTCGATCGTAAATCGAGCCGGCTTGCGGCTTCGTGGAGCAGCCGATCCAGTGTGTGCAATAGCTTTGGATTGTCAGACCCGAGCATGACGAGGGTCGGCTGATCTGTTGGTAAAGGAGGTCGGCGAACGTGGCGCTCGGTAAGACTCATCGTCGAACGTCCATCAATCCCGCCAATGACCCGGTTCTCACGGCTTTGGTACACTCTGCCCCCATGGGGGCAGAGTGTAACGTTCTCGTCAAAGTCAGTGAAGTCGTCCCGCTAGGTGATTGTGCACAAGGACTACGGCGTCCTACCTGGCAAGAACCCCAGAGGAACGTCTCCCAATCGGACGAGTGCAGACAAGATCCAGCTACCAAGATCGGCAAATTGCTGATCGAGGACAGACCCGTCTTCCAGGATCGCTTCTGACAACGGGTAAGAAGTCTGGAAGCCGACTTCGACGGCGTGGTCAAGCACCTTGAGGTGGTCGTCGTACCTGGTCTCCATGGTCGGTGCAGCCCGATCGAGGGTGACAGTGCCAATCGTGAGGGCACTCCGAGGGAACGCATCGACGATGATTGTCGGCTCGGGCGGAGAGGCAAGACGCTGCACCCGAAAGACGACACCGATCTCGATATGGGGTGACTCGGTAAAGGTTTCCTCGAGGAACCAGGTGCGGTAGGCGGTCTGAGCCCAGGTTGGCCATTCCAGGGTGAGATCGACCTGCACCCGCGGCGGCGAGCCTTCACCGGGCAATCCATAACTGGTCTCCCAGGTTAGGTCGCCCAGTAAGACGTCGGTTTGGAAACGTTCTTCCAGAGCTTGGCGCTCCAACATGGCTTCTTCCAGGGCATCCCGGAGCGCTCCGATTGCGTCAGTAAAGACATGATCCAACACAACCAAGACCTTATCGAGCGTCAGGACAGTGTGGCTGACCACGACGGTGAGCCGTCAGTAGTAGACGGTCAGTAGTAGACGGTCAGTAGAAGACGGTCCGGCAGCGGTGGCGCGGGACGTTCTTGTACTTCGGTTGTCTGCCTTGGGTCCAGAGCAGCAGATCCAGCTCCATCTCGGTTCTTCCCGTGAGCTGTGCCAGTTGTCGGACTGCTTCGATTCCAGCAGCGCGTATCTCGATCTCTGCCGGTGAGCCAGCAGGCAGAAGCATGCCTGTGTTGATTCGATTCTCGAGCTCTTGGTCAAGAATGATGGCGCCGTCGATGCGGAGAAGATGAGGCACCAGATTGTCGGCGAAGGCGGTCAGCTTGTCGAGATCATCAAAGAGTGGATGATTCAACTCCCGTTGGAGGTCCGCAGGAGTGATCTGGGCGCGCTTGTAGAAGTGGACGGTTGCTGAGGGGGCCGGGCTTGTAAGATTTGTCGCCGCTGGGTGCTGTGGAGACGGCTGGTCAAGGCCGCCAGGTAGTGCCCGATCGCTGACAGATTGCGCCCGGTCATAGTGCGCTCGGTCTCGGTAGAAGGGCATCCCCAACAGCATCGTGGCCAAGGTGACTGCCGAGCCGTTGGCGGCCTCAATGGCTTGAAGCGCTTGCCCTTCGTAGTTGTCAAGCCATGTGGCGAGCGCACCAAATGCCGTGGAGAACAGTGCCATGAGCTCAGCCTTGGCCTTGCGTTCAGCCTTGGTGTTCCCCGGTCGAGATCCGTGCAATTCTTGTCGGAATACTATGGCGCATCGAGATGCTGACAATGTTCGAAGGACAGCGGGTGTGAGGGGTCCGGCCCCCGCTTCAAAGTCTCGGAGATTGGCTTCCATCGAACGGGCGCCGGAAAGCCCGGGGAGCTTGTCGATAATGTCGTGGTACCCGGACCCAAAGTTTATGGCGTCCAGAGCGAAGACAAGCAGAGCAGAACGTTCCATCATCCTGGACTCACGCATCTCAAACCCGCGTGTCTCGAATTCGGTGCGGCCTGCTGCTCTTGGCTCGAAAAGCTTGTTGTGTTGTGTCAGGAAGTGTTCCTCGACCAAGTCGTCTTGCTTACTGGGCAGTTTGAGCCTGTCTCCAATCGAAGCGAGCCGATCAGGATCGAGGGCAACAAGGGCAGCCGTCTCACATACCTTCGCGCAGGACTCCCGAACAAGAGCGGGGAGTGAGGGGACGGGGTTCATCCCGAGACCCTAGGAGCAAGGTCTCAAAAGCCAGGCCATACTCTCGATGTGACCACAATTCCTGAATCAATTCGTCTTGCCGCCCGGGACTGGATGGCCGCTGACCCGGATCCGCAGACCCGCAGCGAGGTTTCTGACTTGTTGGAGTCCGATTCTGACCAACTCCTCCAGATGTTCGGTGGTCGGATTGCCTTTGGCACCGCTGGTTTACGGGCCCAGATGGGGCCTGGTCCCAGGCAGATGAATCGGCTGGTAGTTCGCCAAACGACCGCAGGCCTCATGAGATGGCTCAAGCCCGGAGCAAAGGTTGTCATTGGCTATGACGCTCGCCACCACTCGGCCGAATTTGCCAGTGACGTCGCCAGAGTCGTGGCTGGAGCCGGCGGCCAAGCAGAACTCTTGCCGGGCCCGTTGCCGACTCCCGTACTGGCCTTTGCGGTGCTGAGTCAGACTGCTGACGCTGGCATCATGATCACTGCCAGTCATAATCCTCCGGCTGACAATGGCTACAAGTTGTACCTCGCCGATGGCATCCAACTTGTGAGTCCGTCCGATTCAGAAGTGGCAGCCAGCATCGAAGCGAGTTTGGATGAGCCTCTGGTGCTCGCCTCCGCTGATGACGCGCGAATAACCGTGCTCGGGCCAGAGATTGCCCAGGCTCACCTGGATGCCTCCGTAGCCGCCTGTGTATCAGGCAGCCGATCCGTCACCCTGGTCTACACCGCTATGCACGGGGTGGGAGGCGAACACATGGTGAAAGCAATGGCTCAGGCGGGCTTTCCTGAGCTAATCCTGGTTCCAGAACAATTTGACCCTGACCCCGACTTTCCCACCGTTGCCTTTCCGAATCCAGAAGAGGCAGGTGCCCTGGACCTGGCACTGGCCTTAGCCCAACAGCACAATGCCGATGCCGTTGTTGCCAATGACCCCGACGCTGACCGGCTGGCCCTCGCAGTCAAGAAGCGGCAGCAGGACGATGCTGGCCCAAGCCACATCGCTTTGTCTGGTGACCAGGTCGGGATTCTGCTGGCTGACTACTTGATTACCCAGGGCTCGGGCGCCGATCGGATCGTTTCGAACTCGTTGGTGTCCAGTCGCCTGGTTAGCCGGATCGCTGCTTCGGCCGGGATCGAAAGTGCAACGACTCTGACGGGATTCAAGTGGGTGGCGCGTCCAATCGTGGAGAGGCCCGAGCTCCGGTTTGTGCTTGGCTATGAAGAAGCTCTCGGATACTGCGTTGGCAGTGCGGTCCGTGACAAGGATGGGATCTCTGCGGCCCTGGTTGCCGCCGAGATGCTTGCGACCCTCAAGAAGGCTGGCAGCACGGTGTGGGACCGGTTGGATCAACTGGCTCAAGAACATGGAGTCTACGTGACCGGTCCCGTCACTGTTCGGTTGCCTGGGGCCGACGGCGTGAGCAAGCGCCAAGAACTCATGAAGCAGGCCCAAACCGATCCACCATCGACTCTCGCTGAATCCGAACTTGTAGCGTTTCTGGATCTGTCGCTTGGTGAAACCCTACCCGCGGCTGATGGGGTGGTGCTGAACTATGCCGACGGAAGCAGGGTCATCATTCGACCCAGTGGAACCGAACCGAAACTGAAGGCCTATATCGAAATTGTCGAGCCAGTGGACAACAAAAATGATGATGCTTTGGCTGATGCCCAGGAGCGCGCCAAGCAGCGGCTTGACCGCTACCAACGGGAACTGAGCGATTACTTCAACGTTTGACTTGGCAGTACTGCCGGAGAGAACGCTGGCTCTGCCAACTCGGAACCCGCCAACCTTGGGTTGCCAACTCTGAGCCTGGTCGACGCTGGTTGGACAACTCGGCGCACACCAGTCGTTGGAAGACTAACTAGCGTCCTGCGTTTGGCTTCCGACCGTGGTTCGCCTTCTTGCGGCGAGCGGCCAGGCGTTTCTTCTTGCGGCGCTTAGACATAGGCCAGTGAGGCTAGCGACTCAATAGCAGTTCTCCCCCTCCTTCTTTTGAGGGAGGTTCCTAGGCAAGTCGGGCTTGATTCTGGGCTGAAGGAGCCGACAGGTAGAACAAGTTTGGCTAGCAGTGGCTGTATTGATGGTCCGGTTCGGGAACTCTTGGAGATTTCTGAGGTGGGCTGCCAGGTGCAGTTCGGAAACGACAAGGGAGCCATTGTGGTTCGAAGCTGGGATGCGAGAGTTCGTGGGGCGACTGATCGGGTCGTGCCTGAGGGTGAGGAAGCAGAGGCCCTGGACGCCGCCGAGCTCGAGGCACTGGCTTCGTCGATGGATGCCTTGAGTTCGAAGGCCCTAGATACTGAGACCCTGGAGGCCGCAACGGGCAATGCTGTTCCTGAGGTTCTTGCTGTTCCGGAGGTTCTTGCTGTTCCCGAGGCGCTGGCGGGACCACCAGATGAGTCAGTTCGTGAGGAACAGACACCCGTTGCGGAAGCCCAGATTCACGATGAGGTGCCGGCCGCGAATCTTGTCTCGTTCCCTGATGGGGTCAGTGAGGTAGATCTGGAAGCCCTTGACCAGTTTGAGAACACGCTTCCAGCAGAAGAAAGTGAGCCGACGGCAATTGACCCTGTCGGTCTAAGGGCTGCTACGAGCGAGTCTGGAATGGACCCGGTCGGACCGGGGAGTGACTCGTTGCCAGACTGGAATGCGATTGAGGCGACTCCGGCCAGAGGTGATCGTAGAGCCGACTCTCGGCTGCTTGGGGCGGCAAGTCAGTCCCATATGAATCGGGAGTCCGACGGACTCGATCCTTCGATCCAGCCTGACCTTACGGCTGAGATGGTGATTGAGGGACTATCAGTTGCGGTTTCCGCAGTTGGTCTATCGATGGCAGTAGTGGACCGATCAAGCGGCCAGATCCTCTGGAGTAGTGAGGGCTGGACCTCTCGCTTCGGCGTCCAAGAGTTGCTTGATAGTCACTGGTATGGCGAGGCCGAAGACGACGTCCTTCTTCCCGATATTGATGAATCCTGGCAACGAAACCGGGCCATGGTCCTCTCCGATGGAAGCGAAGAACTGGTCGAGTTGCTACTGATCGGGGCCGCGACCAAGCTTGGGGTCAGCTTCGTTACCGTGGTCGCCATTGAAGGAGCAACTGGTGGCACCCAGGTAACAGACCGGGTCGAAGTCATTGGGGTCATCGACGCCGCCCTCCAGCTGGCGTCAGAAGCATCGGCAGCAAGTACTGGAGACTCCAAATTGCAGAAGGTTGCAGTTCTCTATGTGGACCTGGATCGCTTCAAGGTTGTTCACGATCTTGTCGGAAACATCGAGGCGCTCCGCCTGCTCGAAGTCGTCAGTGGCACGATCCGGTCGGCAATGCGAGAAACAGATCTATTCTTCCGACTGCCCTCTGACGAGTTTGTCATTGTTGCCTCAGAATCGGGCCGGAGCGGTAGCGCCGAAGAGCTGGCTGACCGGGTACGGCTAGCCGTTGCCACCCTGTCTGATCTGGGTCATGACCTCGCCCTAACCGCCAGCATCGGTGTGGCGTTGGCCGAGAATGGCCAGAGCGGTGACGAGCTTTTGAGTGCGGCAGAGACAGCCGTTTACCTGGCCAAGGGCCGGGGCCGAAACCGTGTCGCGGTCCATGACGAGGAGCTACGAGCGAGATCTCAGCGACTGCTGGTCGTTGAGCGGCAACTTCGTCGAGCAATCGACCGGCGCGATGTTCGTTTCGCCTATCAGGCCGTCGTCGACATGCCGACTGGTGCTGTTGTTGGTGCCGAAGCTCTCCTGCGACTTGGTGGCGAAGTTGGTCTGTCGGCTATGGAAGTGATTACAGCCGCAGAGCACAGTGGACTGATGGGTGCGCTTGGCTCGCTTGTTGTCGAAGGAGTCAACGAGCAGCTTTCTGATCTTCTCCGGTCAAGCGACACGAACTTTCAAGTCATGGTGAACCTTTCGGGGACCCAGCTTGAAGACGAGGCGCTTC
>JAJRQY010000013.1 GCA_024280015.1 Actinomycetes bacterium | reverse complement strand
GTCTTGGTCAATGATCGGTTCTTTGAGGCTGGTACCTTGTCCATTGTGGACGGCCCATCAAGGGGCCAGGCTGTTCGTGACGACGGCAAAATCCAATTCACCCCTGACACCAATGCCAATGGTAGTGATTCCTTCTCCTATCAGGTTTGTGGGGCCAGCGGTACCTGCGAGACAGCCACGGTCCAGGTTCAGATTGAGCCGGTCAATGACCATCCAGTAGCGGTCGGGGACGTCTACACATCGGTTGAGAACGGAGTGCTGAATGTGAGTTCTCCCGGAGTACTCTCCAACGATCAAGACATTGATTCGGCGTCACTCAACGCCGTACTTGTGTTTGCTCCTCTGAGAGGGACTATCACGCTCGAGGCGGACGGAGCCTTCCGCTATATACCAAATGCTGGAGTTTGCGGAGGCGACAGATTTGCCTACCGGGCCAGCGACGCTCTGTTGTCCTCGCTGGCCGTCACGGTGACAATCGATGTTGTCTGCGCTCCCTATGAGGGCTCCATCGACGAGGCGGAGAGCCTCAATGATGTTCTCGCTGCCGAAGATTACTCGGCCGAAGATTCCGACACTTTGCGCCTCTACCGGGCTTTCTTCGACCGGGATCCGGACCTCGATGGAGTGAAGTACTGGCTGGATCTTAGTAAGAGGGGCATCGACTATGACTCGATGGCGTGGGGCTTTGCCAATTCGGCTGAATTTACTCAAACCTATGGAGGAGTTGATGACAGGAAGTTCCTTGAGATTGTCTATCTCAACGTCCTGGGGAGAGAGCCAGAAGCTGAAGGATTCAACTACTGGTATGGGCTGATGCAGGACGGGCTCGATCGTCACCTGGTCGTTCGATGGGTGGCGGCTGGTACAGAATTTGAGGACCGGTTCCCCTACCGCCCACATTAGACATTTCGGCCTGATGTAGACCGGCCTGAGCAGTGTGATCCCGATCGAGATCACACTGCCGAAGATTTTACTGGCCGGGGATCTTGTCGGCGAGGTCAGAGGCCTTGTCAAGGGCGTCTGCTGCCTTGTCTCCCATGCCGCCGGGGATCTTGTCGCCGTGCTCCTCGACTGCGTCCTTAGCCTTGTCGACCATGTCGTCAAGACCGCCGTCGCCAGCCATGTCTTTTGCCTTGTCCAATAAGCCCATGAGGGAACTCCTTTAGTTTGTTCAGCAGTCGGCATTCGCCCAGCTGCTGGTATTCAACAGTTTGTCATCATGACAACTTCTTTCACCCTAGTCGCTGGCTGGCGGGGACCAACGTCACCAAAATGCTGACGTAGCGGCCAGTTACAGGGCCCGATGGCCTAGTCACTCGCTTCACCATTGGGCGACGCCAGAAGGTCACAAACGAGTCACCAGATGTCGGGAACATAACGAACCAATGAATTGGGGAACCACAGCCTGCCGGGAACCGCCATAGTCCGGCATGCGGAAAACTCAGGCAAGACGAAGTCAACGAATAACCGTGGGAAACACACAACCAGGCAAGGCCCGGGCAGGCTCAAAACTGCTGGCCACTCTGATCGCAGCCAGCCTTGTCGCCAGCGCTTGTGGCGGCAGTGATGGCGGCAGCGACGCCGAAGGGGGCCTCTTTGATGGTGGCTCGGGCCAGAGCGACTCCTCAACGGCCACGACCAATGCCAGCGCCGATGCCGACGATGGCTTCTCGCTCGACTCAGACGACGCCGAAGCACCATCAGCTACCTATGTCGACCGTGCTGACTCAGGCGACGAGGGAGATGCTATGGAAGAAGAGACGGCTACGCCAGCATCACGAGCGGCAGCGGTTGAAGGCGGCGAAGGATTCTTTGACGCCGAAGCTCCAGAACCTCGCGAGCCTGAAGCCAGCAACACCTTCAAGGACTACGGCGTTCGCTCCTTCGTTGAAACTGACCGGGATCCTCTTTCAACCTTCGCCCTAGATGTCGACACCGCCAGCTATTTCATTGGACGCCAGTTCCTCAACGATGGGGTACTGCCACCAACGGCTTCGGTGCGGGTGGAGGAATACGTCAACACCTTTGACTACGACTACCCAGCACCTCGCGACGGGCTAAGCGTTGTTGCTGATGCCGGACCGTCACCCTTCAACGAAGGAAATGTGATCGTTCGTCTCGGTGTGCAAGCCGAAGAAGTCCGCTACGCCGATCGGGAAGACGCCAGCCTGACGTTTGTGGTTGATACCTCTGGGTCGATGGACCGGGATGACCGGCTTGGACTGGTCAAGATTGCCCTCAAGAACCTGGTGCGAGAGTTGGATGGTGGCGACACCGTTGCCATCGTGACCTACAGTAACTCTGGCGACGTGATCTTGCCGCCAACCTCGGTTCGAGACAGCGATGTAATCCTTGATGCCATCGACGACCTTCGACCCGGAGGCTCAACCAACCTCGAAGCGGGCCTGCAACTTGGCTATGACCTGGCCGATGAGTCCTTTCAACGAGGCGGAATCAACCGGGTGATCCTGGCATCAGACGGAGTAGCAAACGTCGGACTCACCGACCCGGACGGCCTTGTTCGCTTGATTCGGGGCGATGCAGATCGTGGCATCCAGCTGGTCACCGTCGGGGTTGGCATGGGCAACTTCAGTGATGTGGTCATGGAGACCCTGGCCGATGACGGTGACGGCTTCTACGCCTATGTCAATGATGAGGAACAGGCTCAGAAGATCTTCACCGATGATCTCTTGTCCAACCTCATCACCGTTGCCATTGACTCCAAAATTCAGGTCGAGTTCGACTCCGACAATGTCATTGCTTACCGGCTGCTTGGTTTTGAGAACCGGGCCGTGCATGATGACGATTTCCGCAATGACAGCGTCGATGCGGGTGAACTTGGCTCTGGCCATCAGGTCACGGCGCTCTATGAGCTAGAACTAGCTCGAGGTGTCAGCGGCCGCGACCACTTGGGAACAGTCGCCCTGCGATGGGAAGACCCCGAGACTCGTGATGTCCGAGAAACTCGACTGGAACTTTCTGGCTCGATTCTCCAAGACTCATGGAACAACACCGCCGATGATTTCCGGCTGGCAGTGACCGTTGCTGCCTACGCCGAAATCCTTCGTCAAAGCCAGTACGCCGAGGAGATCACCCTCAGCAATGTGGCAGCAGAAGCCGCTGTGCTCGCGGACAACTCGTCAGAAATTCGGGAGCTGGTGGAGCTGATCGAGCAAGCCGACCGGCTCCGGAACTAGGTCAATGGAAAAGCTAGCTACTAGCAAGAGCTAGTCAATAGCAAGAACAGTATCGAGAGCGACCAACATCATGTCATTGAAGCTGGTCTGGCGATCTTCGGCAGACATCACTTCCTTGGTCTTGATGTGGTCGCTCACGGTACAAATGGCCAGCGCAGCAATGCCGTGTTCGGCGGCAAGCCCGTACAGGCCGGCCGCTTCCATCTCAACGGCCAAGAAGCCATATCGCTCAAGGATGTCGAAGGAGCCCTCGTTGGGGTCATAGAACAGGTCCGAGGTGAAGATGTTGCCGACCCGATAGTTCAACTCTCGGGCTTCGGATGCTTCCACCGCCGAGCGAGTGAGCCCAAAGTCTGCAGTGGCGGAGAAATCCCAGCCATTCAGCCTGGTTCGATTCACCAACGAGTCGGTGCCGGCACCAACGCCAATGACGATGTCTCCCAGAGACAGTTCTTCGGTGAGGGCGCCACAAGATCCAATCCGGATGATGTTCTTGACCCCGTAGAAGCGAATCAGCTCGGTGGCATAAATGGAGATTGACGGAACCCCCATGCCCGAGCCCTGAATAGAGACTGGCTTGCCCTTGTAGGTCCCGGTGTAACCCAACATATTGCGGATATCGGTCACCAAGACAGGGTCTTCGAAATAGGTCTCGGCGATAAATTTGGCCCGAAGGGGGTCTCCTGGCATGAGGACGGTTTCTGCGAATTGGCCAGCTTCGGCTCGAAGGTGAGGGGTAGACATCCCTTGAGGATGGCACACTATTGACATGGCAATGCGCCAAGACTGCAAGCACTTTCAGAGCCGGACCTACGCAACGGGTGACGCCATGCGTAAATGCGCGCTCGATCTGGCCCCCGAAGCACCCTGGAGTTGCCCCCAGGACTGTCCGCGGTACGAGCGCCGCCTGGCTGATGTTGCCTGGCATCACGGCAGCCTCGTCACCCCAGCCACACCCGAAGGTCCAAGTAGCGTCGGCAATGATCCCTCAGTTGGGGAACTTCTTGATGCAGCAGAAGACATCATCAATTCGGCCGGTCCGGAAATTCGCGAACAGATCAATCAAGAAGATGCTGCACGTCGGGCCGCCAGCCAAAAAGAGAGCCGGATAGGTCGTTTCTTCCGCCGTCGGAAACGCTGAGTAACACCCAAGATCAGGGCCGATAATTAGTCCTAAGCCGATAGTGTTAATCACCGTGAGTTTCACTCCTGAATCAGCCAAGGCTTTGCAAACCCTGCCCGGGGGCGACGGTCGTTTTGACCTGGCCACCAAGGCCCTCCAAGCAGAGCTGCCATCTGCTGAGACCGAAGAATGGCGCTACAGTCCAATTGGCGACCTGACCTTGGGGGACTACTCGCCACAACTGGTCTCACCCGATCGTTCAACCGAGCCTGGATCGAGTCTGGATGGCGGTGCGAGTGCGGTTGTCGAGATCGAGAACGGCTGGGTGACCAGGATCGAGATCGCTCCCGATGCCGAGTCGGCTGGGTTACGCATCGAGGTACAAGATTGGTCAGATCGTTCCGGCGACCTTGCTGATAGCAACAGCCTCGATCTGCTCCATGCGGCCTACACCCCGGGCTGTCTTGTGATCTCCGCCGCAGGTGGTGCACAAATCAGCGGCCCAGTTCTGATCGCCACTAATCATGGTGGGGAAGGCATCGCCGCCTTCCCTCATATGCGCATTGAAGTTGGCGACAACGCCGAACTGTCCGTTGTTGAACGCCAGACCAGTGCCGAGGGTCTAGGGCTGACGGTGTCGCTGGTTGAGCTATCAGTTGCTTCGGCTGGTCGCCTGAATCACTGGACCATGCAGGCAGTTGCCGACGAACACTGGCACCTTGCTCGCAATGTGAGCTCAGTAGGTGACCAGGCATCCTTGACCAGCGGAATTGCTGCCTTCGGTGGGGCATATGCTCGGCTTCGAACTGACGCTGATCTTGCCGGTCGAGGCGCAACCGGCGAGTTGCTGGCCGTCTATTTTGGTGACAAGGAGCAGATACATGACTTCCGCACCTTCCAACACCACTCGGCCAAGGACACCCAGAGCGATCTGGTGTTCAAGGGAACCCTGGATGACAAGTCCGGCTCCATCTACACCGGCATGGTTCGTATCCATCCAAATGGCGCGGGTTCCAATGCCAATCAAACCAACCGGAACATCAAGCTGAGCGACGATGCATGGGCCTGGTCAGTGCCCAATCTGGAAATCGAAAACAGTGACGTCCGCTGTAGCCACGCATCAACGGTCAGTCCAGTTGATGCCGATCAGCGTTTCTACCTGCATGCTCGCGGAGTACCTCCCGTCGAAGCCGACAAGCTCATCACCGCTGGCTTCTTCGACGAAGTGATCCAACGGTTCCCCGAAGAACTGCGAGCCGAGATCAGCGGCCATGTTGTGGCCAAGCTGGAGAAGAAGGTCGCTCTGGCCCTCAACGGAGTGGCCGCTTCATGAGTGTGCTTCGAGTATGCGAACTGGCTGACCTGGCACCAGATAGCGCCAAGCTTGTTGTTGTCAATGGCCTCAAACTCTCCGTTGTCCGAATCGAAGAAGATGTCTTCGTCATTGGCGACACTTGCAGTCACGCCAACTTCTCTCTTTCGGAGGGCGAGGTCGATGTCCAAGACAAGACGTTGGAGTGCACCAAGCATGGGGCAGCATTCTCTCTGGAGAATGGTGAACCCCAGTGTTTGCCTGCGACCAAACCTGTTCCCGTCTATGACGTTGAGGTTCGTGAAGGAACCATCTACATCAGCCAAGCCGAACTAGCATCAGGCCAAACCTCAGGAGACTCCGCATGAGTGAGCTCGTAATTCGTGGCCTTCGTGCCGTCATTGCCAACACCGACAACGAGATTCTCCGTGGTATTGATCTGACTATCCGCTCCGGCGAAGTGCATGCCATCATGGGGCCAAACGGTGCGGGCAAGTCAACCTTGTCCCATGTGCTGCTTGGCAAGCCCGGCTACGAAGTGACTGGCGGAACCGTCGAGCTTGACGGGGTTGACATTCTGGGAATGGAGACCTGGCAGAGGGCCCAAGCCGGCCTATTCCTGGGGATGCAATACCCGACGGAAGTGCCAGGCGTTTCCTTGAACGACATGCTGGCCGCGTCCTTTGCCGCTAGCGATCGCGACAGTGAGGACCTTGACTCCCTGATACGGACTGAAGCCGATCGCATTGGCTTTGACCACAAGTTCCTTGACCGCCCCCTCAACGTTGACCTAAGTGGTGGTGAGAAGAAGCGCAACGAAACCCTGCAACTGGGTGTCTTGAAACCCAGGATCGCGATCCTGGATGAGCTGGACTCGGGGCTGGACGTCGATGCGCTCCGTATGGTTTCTCAACGGGTCGAGGCAGCGACCGAGGAAGACCAGCTTGGTGTGCTTGTCATCACTCACTACAGCCGGTTGTTGGAAGAGCTTCGCCCCGATCAGGTTCATGTCTTGGCCAAGGGCCAGATTGTGAAGAGTGGGGGAGCCGGATTGGCCGATGAGCTTGAGGAAACTGGCTATGGCGAATTCGTGAGTGATGACGACGATGATGATGCGGGTAAGCGAAACCTGGCCGACGGTGAGACCTTCGCTGACATGTTCGCCGATCCATTGGCCTAGATCAGCAACGATGTTGGCCACATCTCGAATTGTTTTGAGAAGCATCTCAGCGAATCCTCAACATGAGGGTGCTGTTGTCGATAGGTGGGTACAGGGATGTCATCACCGTCCCGACCGAGCACCGCTGCTGGCTCCTTGCCTTCTGGCTTGGTGCTCATAGAGTCTTCACCTGAGAGCGGCTCTGACCTCTCCCCGATGGGTCGCCCTCAGGTGGAAGACTGAAGAACTGGGATGTGAGAAAGACGACACGAGTCCGATCAACCGGACCTAGTCTCTTCCCCGATGATGCCACTGCTGGTGCAGGTTGTGGGAGACTAGGGATCCCATGTGGAACTATCAAAAACGGCAATACGGACTCCTCGTTCTGGTCCTCATCCTCTTGGGTGCGGCGTGCACCTCTGGCTCCGAGGACTCCTCTGACGGCTCAGCTGGATCCTCGCCAGATGGTTCGTCAACCACTGAACCAGGACAAGCAGATGACAGCTCGGACTCTGAGCTGGTCTCAACATTTGAGCCCCTGATCGACACGTCACTCATCACTGACCCGGTTGAGCACGACCTGGTCTTTGCCTGCAACGGCATGATTGCGTCGGCCGAGCAACTGGATGCTGCCTTAGAAGCCGCGCCCCTGACCGAGATTGAGCTGGACAACAGGTTGAGCCAGCAACAAGACTCCGAGGCAGACTTCGTCTTTGTTGGCGACGCCTCGTCCTTTGCGCAACTTCCAACCGGTTGGATCATCGACCGTGATCCCCTCACCTCAACTCCAACTTCGTTCTCTGTTGTTTCCCCCGATGGCACCAATATCGCCTGTGCCTTTCGTCGCGCCGGGTTCTTCGAGACCCGGCCGGTGGCCTGGGAGTTGGCTGACGATGGGCGAGTCACCATTGAGGCCTGTGTTGACCCGGCCGACGTCATTGTCGACCTGCGCCAGATCAATGGCCGCGATGTCCTGACGTTGTTCGGTCCCTATGACGACACCGAACCGGGAGCCGAGCCAACGCAATGCGCCGTTAATGGCGCTGTCAGTCTCGAACTGGGCCAGGTCGAAGTTGGCGACGACGTGTTGTCCGGCTTGACCTATCCATTTCAGCCGCCTGACCCACTGACTTTCCAGTTGCTGGGATTTGGCAGCACAGTCACGGATCTTTCTGTTCCCCTGGTCGAAGAGCTGAGTTGTCGGGCCATAGACGGCGATAGTGAAGTCGCCGTGACCTGGTCGACCCTGCCTGCTGGCCTCTCCGCCACCGTAGTCAGTGAGGGCGACACCCTTTTTCGGGCGGCTCCCTTGCGCTTTGAGGAGTCAGCCTTGACGGCTGCCGCATATGACGAGCGGCGAGCGGGCTATGGGTTTGCTATCGATCCTGTTCCGGTGGATCAACACTTCGGCGATGTCTTGGCTCCCAACACCCGCCAGCGCGAGTATCAGCTAGTCATTGGCGGTCAAGGCATGGATCCGATCACGCTTGGCTGTGGCAGCGCGGGAATCAGTGGCTTGGGTGCAGGCCCGACGACGGTCGAACAGCTAGGCGGCGATCTAGGTGTAGCCGCCGCGCTTTTCCACTCCGCGGCGGTCGGCCCCTACGGGTACATGACGGTGGTTGCCTTGTGCGATGGTTGCAGCTCGACCCCGTTCCAAATCCAACTCGCTCCCGGTGGGGAGTTCGGACACGACTTCTCACCAAGTCTGAACGAGCAAACCGGAGGCAAGTTCGGTGGCATCCTCAACCCGTTCGCCATCCACCATCTGCTGGATCAGGCCAAGGCAGACGGCAAGGACGTCTCCTATCAGATCGACTCGTTGGCCGGTATCCCCTCGACCTGGATGATTGATGGCGTAGGTGCCAGAATCCTGTGTTTCGAGGTCGATGTCGCTCCGCCAGAACTGCGTGACGGGGCGTTGTGCAATCCCGACTGGGACCTACTTACTGGTCCCTAGCCGCTGCTCGTGAGCAGGCTTTGGCTAGTCCGCGGCCTGGATCTCGTCGAAAACCTGGTCCAGGGTGTTCCAGCTCAAGGTGGCACACTTGATTCGAACTGGGAACTTCACCACGCCCTTGAGGGCCTCAAGGTCACCCAGTTTTAACTTGGCGGTGGCAATGGTCTCGGCGGGTTCTGAAGACTCGCTCTGGTCAGATTCTGATCCATCTCCGCCGATGCTCGTCTCATGCAGGTTCATCATCCCCTTGAAAGCAAACATTACTTCGCGGGCCTCGGCGATGGTCTTTCCCTTGACCGCACCAGACATCATCGAAGCGGACGATTGGCTAATCGAACAGCCCTGCCCACCGATCTTTATGTCGACGATTCGCTCGTCGTCGTCGGTTTGCACATAGACCACAATCTCGTCGCCGCAAAGCGGATTGAACCCCTCAACCTTGTGGGCAGGAGGTGTTTCCAGCTCGCCCTTGTTGCGAGGTGAGCGATAGTGATCGAGGATGATTTCGCGGTACAGATCTTCGAGTCCGGCCATGGCTGGCTCTCCCGTCTAGAGGGCGAAGAAGTCGCGAGCAGAAACCAAGGCTTCGGTTAGTGCGTCGACGTCATCGCGGTCGTTGTAGATATAGAGGCTGGCTCGGGCCGTTGCCGAGACGCCAAATTGTCGCATGAGTGGCTTAGCGCAATGGTGACCAGGCCGGATACAGACGGCCTTCTCGTCCAAGACCTGGCTGATGTCGTGGGCATGCACGTCATCCAACGTCAACGAGAGTACTCCGCCCCGCGCCGCTGGCTCCGACGGGCCATGAATGGTAAGGCCCTCACCTAAGGCTTCGGTGAGCGAGCGCATGGCATAGGCCGTTAGCTCGATCTCGTGCTGGCGAATGGCATCCATTCCCAGCGCGCTCAGGTAGTCAACGGCGGCGCCAAGCCCCGCAGCTTCGGCGATTGGCGGCGTGCCAGCTTCGAACTTGCCGGGAATGCCATCAGGAATGAAGCCATCGGTGGTGACATTAAGGATCATGCCGCCGCCGCCCAGGAAGGGAGGCATTGCTTCCAACAGTTCTCGTCGAGCCCAGAGCACGCCAATTCCTGTTGGGCCAAGCATCTTGTGGCCACTGAAGGCAACGAAGTCGGCATCCCATTCGGTCACATTGACGGGGAGGTGGGGGACGGCCTGGCAAGCATCAACACAAGCCAGGGCCCCTTTTGCGTGGGCGGCATCGACGAGCTGGCGAACGGGGGTGAGTGTTCCGGTCACATTTGACATTGCGGTGAAGGAGAACAGCTTGACCCCATCAAGCAATCGATCAAGATCGGTGAGGATCAGCTCGCCCGACTCATTCACCGGAACCCAGCGGATCTCAAACCCCTTTTCTTCGGCCAGCATCTGCCAGGGAACAATATTGGCGTGGTGCTCAAGCATGGTGATCAACACGGCGTCGCCTGGCCCGAGGTTGGCCCGGCCCCACGACCCGGCGACCAGGTTGATGGCCTCGGTTGCGTTCTTGGTGAAGATGACCTCGGCTGCTTCGGGTGCGCCAATGAAGTTGGCGATCTTGGTACGGCCACTCTCATAGGCATTGGTTGCCCGCTCGGCCAGTTGATACACACCCCGGTGCACGTTGGCGTAGCCAGTTTCATACACCTTGTTCATGGCATCCAAGACCTGGGTTGGATGCTGCGATGATGCGGCGGAATCGAGGAATACCAGACGTCGTTCGATCCCGTCACTTGCTGTTTGCAGCGGCTGAAGGATGGGGAAGTCAGCCCGAATCTTGGCGACGTCCAGTGTCTTGGGGAGATCGGTCGTTGGGAGATCTGTCATAAGAACATCTCGTATCCATTGTCTTCCAGTTCTTGGGAGATCTCTGAGCCACCAGACTTCACGATCTTTCCGTCAATCATGACATGCACATGATCGGGTTGCAGGTGATCCAGTAGTCGCTGGTAGTGGGTGATGACGAGGGCTCCGAGCTGAGGCCGATCCTTGCGAATCTCCTGAACACCGGTTGCCACGATGCGCAGGGCATCGATGTCCAAACCCGAATCGGTCTCATCCAGGATGGCCATCTCTGGCTCGAGGATGGCCATTTGCAGGATCTCGTTGCGCTTCTTCTCGCCACCGGAGAATCCTTCGTTGACGTAGCGCTCCATGAAGGACTCGTCCATGTCCAGGCGTTCCATCCAATCCATGAGTTCAAGCCGAAGCTCCAGCACGCTCATGTCCATGCCCTTGCGGGCGCTGAGGGATTGGCGTAGGAAGTTGAGGATGCTGACCCCAGCAATTTCTTGGGGATACTGGAAGGCCAGGAAGAGCCCGGCTTTGCCTCGAACATCGGTGTCCCAGTCAGTGATGTCATCACCTTGGAAGATGATCTGGCCCGATGTCACCTCATACTCGGGGGCGCCCATAAGGGTGGAGGCCAGGGTTGACTTTCCACAACCGTTGGGTCCCATCAACGCATGGACCTCGCCTTGTCCAATGGTGAGGGAGACTCCTTTGAGGATCTCTACCGAGGGCTGATGACCATCGGACACGGTTTGCACGTGGAGGTCACGAATCTCAAAGAGAGGAGTGGTTGGCTCGGTTGGGGATGACGATTCCGACATAGTGCTCCAGTGTATTTGCGGCGCCCACCGGTGAAACGCCTGTGAACGAATTAACACTGTCTGCGTAGGAGAAACCTCGTTTCACTGTCAGGTTGGCGTCTGATCGGCGACCCATCAAGAATGTAGGGTGTCTCACAGGATGTTCCCTTGACAGGGTGCCTGCTCAACCACGACAGCAAAGGCGGCAAACCATGGGGACCAAACTCGGGGTCAGAAACGTGGCCGCGACGGTTGTTTTGGCTCTGACCGCCATAGGAGCGATTGTTCTGGCTGTGATGCTATTCAAAGTCATTGCGGTGCCGAGTCCAGAGCCCGGGGCGGGGAATCGGCCGCTCGCATTTAACCGAGCGGCAAGGCCCGAAGACATGCTGCCAGCCGGAACCGCTTTCCGGTCTGACAGTGCTGATGACATCGATCCGCTCGATAGTCGGCTGCTGCTGGACAACGGAGCCGCCCGGTACTGGATTATTCTTCTGCCAAAGAACCAGGAGCGATCGATTTGTATCATGCTCCAGTCTGATCAGGATCGATTCGCAGCCACATCGTGTGCAAAACCCGAACGATTCGCTGAGCGGGGAGTCAGCGTGGTTCTGAAAAGCTCCAAGCTGGCGTTTGCCGGTCTGGTCAGCCCGCAAACAGTGGTTCTTCCTGAAGACTCCATATTTGAGAGCAGGGGCCAGCTGGTGTATCGGACAGTTGTTGCAGGCAAGGCCGACCAACTGGTCGCAGATCTCACCGCAATAAAGGATGAGTTATCGCGCTGATTCCTTGCTCCGGCGTCCTATTTGCTAGGTTGCGCCGATGACGACCGAGACCCAGGCTGATGCCCAGACGATAATCCACGGCGACTGCGACGAGCGATTCAGCTCGGTGCGCGACGCCTTTGCTGCCAACTTCAGTGACGGCGAAGAGATTGGTGCCAGTGTTGCTGTCACCGTCGATGGTGAGATGGTTGTCGACTTGTGGGCCGGCAAGAAGGATGGTCACAACGACGGGGTTGATAGCCCAGAGTGGGAGCACGACACCATTGTCAATGTCTGGTCAACCACAAAGACCATGGCTGCAACCTGCATGCTGATGCTGGCTGACCAGGGAAAACTTGATTTCAACGCACCCGTGGCCCAGTACTGGCCAGAGTTTGCCGCTAACGGCAAGGAAGGAGTGCTCGTCCGCCATGTGATGGGTCACACTGCTGGACTTGCTGGCTGGACCGAACCCATGACCGTCGAGGATCTCTATGACTGGGACAAAACCGTCGGCCTCCTGGCTGCACAGGCTCCACTTTGGGAGCCAGGCGATGGCTCGGGCTATCACGCCATCACCCAGGGATACTTGGAGGGCGAGGTCTTCCGCCGCATCACTGGCCAGTCCATCGCCTCCTATTTCGCTGACAATGTTGCCGGACCTCTCGGAGCTGACTTCCACATTGGATTGGCCGAGTCCGAAGATCATCGAGTTGGAACTCTGCGCATCCCCGATCTCGAGCTTGGACAAGCCGGAGTGAGCGAGTTCACTGCCCAGGTTTTGGGAAACCCGCTAATGGATGGATCTGAACCTCGTCAATCTGAGTGGCGACGGGCTGAGATTCCAGCCGCTGGTGGTCACGGTAATGCGCGTTCGGTGGCACGAATCCATTCGGCCTTGGCCTGCGGTGGGTCAGTTGATGGTGTCACCTTGATGAGCGAGTCCGGACTGGACCCGATCTTTGAGGTTCAAGCGTCGGGCGTTGACCGGATCTTGGGTGAAGACATCAGGCTTGGCATCGGATTTGGGCTAACCAGTCCCTCAACTCCCTTGCCAAGCGAGCGTGCCTTTTATTGGGGTGGTTGGGGTGGCTCGCTCGCCGTTGTCGACCTTGATCAGAAGATGTCTGTTTCCTACGTCATGAACCGGATGTACCCAACCCTGGATGGTGACATGCGCTCTGCCGGCGTGCTCATGGCTGCCTACGGCGTTGTCATGTCCTGAGGAGGCAGGGGATGGCTGGTAAACCTCAGTGCTAGCCGCTGATCTTCCTGGCCGCTTTGTCAGCATCCAGCAGACGTTCGCCAACAATGTCGCCGGCTCGGATCCTGCCTATCAATGCAAGCACAACAGCAACACTTGCGCTCAACAGCATTGTGGTTGTTGGTGATGTTTGATCGGTGAACCAGCCGGACCAGAGGTTGGTCAATGAAACAACTCCACCGAAAGACAAGGTCCAAAGCGCCATCACTCGGCCGCGTACCTCGTCATGCAGATGCTGCTGGATGAAGGTGCTGAGTGTTACCGGCAAGATGAAGTAGAACAAGCCAACAAAGAACAGCCCGAGGCTGGCAAGAAGAGGCCCTCGCACCAGTGACAACGATGCCAGACTCAGCCCAAATCCGGCCAGCGACAAGCGGACGAGGAGTGGCTTGGAGGCATGCAGCAGAACGGTTCCTGTACTGGCTGCCCCGATGAGCGCACCCATGCCGAAGGCCGCATAGATCCAGCCATAGGTCGAACTCTCAGTGTCGATACCCCAGTTGATGTCGGCGATCACCGGCATCAGGCCGATGAAGGGCAGACAGAACAGAACGAAGATGACCATGATCAGCAACGGTCGTCCGATCTGTGGCGCTAAGCGAGCGAGTCGGAATCCTCCAAGAAAACGATCAGAGGCAGAGAGGGTTCCTTGCCGCTTGGCGTTGGGGATCTTCGATATGAACAGCACGGCAATGATGATGATGTAGGTGGCGGCATTGATGAAGAAAACGGTCGCTACGCCAGCCCATGGCACCAGCAGTCCACCAATGGCTGGACCGATTACCCTGGCGCCGTTCATCGAGGCCGAGTTGAGGGAGATAGCGGCGCCAAGATTCTCGCGGCCAACTAATCCTGGGATCACCGCGCCAAACGTGGGAGCGAAGATGGCTTGACCGAGCCCGATCAAGAACACGATAGCCAGTAGGAGTTCGCGGCTGATCTGGCCATCAATGACCTGCCAAGCAAGGATTAGTGTCCAAAAGGTTTGCCAGCCCTGAGTCACGAGGAGGAGCATTCGTCGGTCAACGGTGTCGGCCAGGGATCCTCCAACCAGGCTGAGCATGAGCATTGGTACGAGCTGGGCGAAGACAACCAGGGTGGTGAAGGTTGCGTTTCCGCTGAGCTTGAAGGCAAAGACTCCAAGGGCAACGTTCTGCATCCAGCGGCCAATGGCCGAAGCGAATGAGGCGAGGAAGATTCGGCGAAAGGCCGTGATGCGTAGAACGTCGGCCGCAGTGCCCGGCATTGCGGTCTGGCTATCTGAAGGGTCGGCCTGTGTTGGCTTAGACAGTGTTGACTTAGACAGTGTTGGCTTGGCCTTTGTCGGCTCAGTAGACGTCATTGAGGGCAGTCTCGTCTGCTCAACCTCTCAACACCAACTTGACTAGGTGTGAATCTAGTCAAGTTGGCCGGCAGCCAACCTTGCTAGAGCAGCCGTTCTTTCGGGGGTGACTCAGGAATGAACTGGCTGACGTACCCCTCGGTGTGGACCAGGTTTTCCTCGGCACCAAGAGATTGAGCCGCAGCAGTGCAATCGTCCACGAAGGCCGGGGAGCCAGCAATGAAAACGCTGGTATTGGACAAGTCACCGAAGAGTTCTTCCAGAATGGTGGGAATCCGGCCGGTGTGTTCGGCACTATCGGGCGCTTCTCGAGTGAAGGTGGTGATGGCCTTGAAGTTGGAGTGGGTTGCCTCCCACCAGGAGGTCAGACCAGTCAACAGCTCAGCGTCCTCGGTTGGCGCAGAAAACACCAGGGTTACCGGGTGAGGGAATCCTCGCCGCAGAGCAGCATCGGTTAGGGCCAGAATTGGAGCGAGTCCTGACCCAGCGGCCAAGCAGACGACGGGGGTGTCGATGGCGGCATCGCCAACGAAGGTTCCGAATGGACCCGAAGCGAAGATCCGATCTCCCGGCTGCAGGATGTCATGAACCCAGCTACTGGTCTTGCCGTCCTCGACTCTGCTGATTAGCAGGCTAATCTCGCCGTCAGGTTTGGGAGCATTGGCAATGGAGTAGCAGCGGGGTGACGCCCCGGCCGATGTTTGTCCCAATTGCAGATACTGGCCGGGCCAATATCGCAACGGCTCGCCCATCGGTCGGAGGCGTAGTTCCACGATCCTCCCGGTACGTGGAATCTTGTCCACCACGACGAAGGGCACGTCGGTGCGTGGTGGGAATAGCTTGGGCTGTGCATCAATGGTGCCGTATTCCAACTCCAGTACATCCGACGTTGGCATGGCCATGCACATCAGGCCATACCCCTCTTCGATCTCCTCATCGGAGAGGGCCATGGTGAAGATCATTCCCTGGTCATAGTCGCCGCTGATGACCTTGGCCCGACACTCCCCGCATGCTCCGGCTCGACAGTTGTTGGGCAGGGCGTAACCCTGACGTTCAAGCGCAGAAAGCACACTGTCACCTGCTTGGACCGGAACATCCTTACCTGAAGGTTGAAGACGGATCACTCTTGAGCTTGCTGAATTATCACTGTCAGTGGGAGGCATGGGGGAGGATCCTCGGTTGTAATGAACGGCCAACGTTGGAAGACGGGAATGACGTCTTCTGTCACCTAGAAGACAGGAATGATGTCTTCCATGTCAATATCGGTGATTTCCTGGCCGTCAATCCCAACCTCGGGAATGGCCGGGAAGGGGATGTCGTACTTGTCCAACACCGACTTCAAGTTGAGCATGGCCTTGCGCCAGTTTTCCTTCTTGGCCTCATACTCCGGCACGAAGAATCCCGCTTCACGGGCAACGGCCTCGCCAGCTCGCTGGTTCTCGATGAAGTCAGAGGGGATGTCCCAGAACTCTTCTGGCGGCTCAAACAGAACAGCAGACAAGAACAGGTAGCCAGCACGAATCTGCTTGGTGACGGTGGCCTTGTCCTCATCGCTGATCTTGGGGTAGTCGCGTTGCATCAGGGTGAGACAGATGGCCATATGGCGACCTTCGTCACGACCAATATTGCGGAAGGCAGCCTCAAATACTGGCTCCTTGGCTCCGGCAGCCATCTGATGGAAGATGGTGGCCGCACCCATCTCGCCCATCAGGAAGGAACTGAACAGGACGGCCAGGCTGTACTTGGGAACGGCGGCCTTGTAGCCGTCCCAGTAGCGGGCACCGTTGTAGTAGAGCCATTTGGCGTTCTTCTGAAGACGCTTGCCGAGGTCGGTCTTTGGCTCATAGGTAATGGGGTCTGGATGCTCCAAAAGCTTGGTGATGGCCAGGCCACAAACCTGCTCATGGTTCTGTTCATCCTTGGTGACGGAGAAGAAGCAACGGCGCACCGCGTCCTCCTCGTGATCCTCATAGGTCTTGATGAAGGCTCCGGCGAATACCGGGGGAGCCGAGGCGTCGAAGACCGAAAGGATGGTCCACCAGTAAGCGATAGCTTCGCGCTCTTCCCAGCTGTACTTGGACACGTCGAAGGTGTCCCAGGGCAGGGCCATTGGGTCCCAGAACTCTCGAAGCGACGCTTCGTAGATTTCTTCCATCTTCTCAGTTCCCCGGTGCCACGAGAGTGGGTAGACGTTCGGTTGTTCAATCTCTGGAGGAAACTCCATGTCTTGGGCGAGTTTGGCTCTCTTGCTCATGTGATGTCCCTTGTCGAGTTGGTGTTGGTGCGGCTTCTGCCATCATGTGACGGATGTCAATCATTAAGGCCTTAACGACTTTCACCGTACAGGGGCTTTTGTCCCGAAGCAAGCAATCGGTTGGTGCCGCGGTGCCTGCTACCAGCCGCGATCGACCCAGGACTGGAACGATGGACGCTCCGCCCCGATTGTCGTGTCGTCGCCGTGGCCAGGCAGAACCATGGTTTCAGTTCCATAGGTGAGTAAGCGATCGTCGATGGAGGCCAAGATTTCTGGGAAGCTGGAGCCTTCGGAATTGGTTGCTCCCGGTCCGCCAGGAAACAGGGTGTCGCCGGTGAACAAGAGTGGCTTGTCCACCAGCTTGAAGCAGATGGACCCTGGTGTGTGTCCCGGCGTGGTAACGGTGTGAAGTCGGAGCTTGCCAACCTCGATCATCTTGTCGTCCTCCAAGATGTAGTCATAACTTGGCAGCATCGCTGCATCGGCGGCGGTGACACCAACGGCAAAGCCCGCATCTCGCACCTGGGGAATGGCTTGAATGTGGTCCCAATGGCCGTGAGTCTCCAGCACGGTCTGGACGCCGAGGCCTTGGCAGAGCTCCAGTAAGAGCTCGTGCTCGTTGGCCGCGTCCAACATGACCGCGTCGCCAGTGTCACGACAGCGGATCACGAAGACATTGTTCTCATAGGGCCCAACAACAACCTTGTGTACCTCAACATCGTTGTCCTTCCAGTGCAGGGTTTGGGTGAGATCAACCATGGTTTGCTCGTCCTTTTGTTGGGGCTATACCTAGTCAGATGTTGCCGATGCCAGTGATGTCAGTTTGGCACGATCGAAGCCAGCCAGTTGCTTGTAGGCGTTGGCAGCCTCGGCTAGTTCATCTTGGGGAACGCACTGGTGCTGCTCGACACAGCTTCGGTCACAGCGGTCCTTAACCCATTGCAAGACTCGCTCTGGCCCAGACTGCCGATTGGCAAGGGTGAGTACGGCGGTCTTCTCCAACCGCTCTTCCTGGTAGCGCTCCAGGGCAACGGTCACGTCGGACTCGGTGCTCAAGGCCTGGGTGATGGCCTCACAATCAAGGATTCCTTGGCTGGCTCCATTGGAACCGTTGGGCCGCATGGCGTGAGCGGCGTCACCAAGCAGGGTCACCCGACCGTAGGACCAGCGATCAAGCGGGTCCCGGTCACTCATGGGAAACTCATAACACACCGGTGTCTTGGCGAACAGTTCGGGCAGATTGATCCAGTCCCATCGCCAGTCCTCGAAGTATTCCGAGAAGGCTTCGGGGCTCGCCTCTCGGTTCCAGTCCGCTGTGCTGACATCAAAGTCAACGGGGCGTTCGGCGATCCAGTTGACCAGGCTGCGGCCCTTCTGGTGTTCGGGCCCGCCAATGGGATACACCACGGCCTTGGCTTCATCGTGTCCAGCCATGAACATGGATTCGCCATCCAAGAACGGTTCGGTCTCGATCGCTCCCCGCCACAGCATCAGCCCGGAATACACCGGGGGCCCCTCATCGGGATTGAAAAACTTGCGGGCGGCCGAGTGCAGGCCATCGGCAGCAATCAACACGTCTCCGCCATAGGTGCCAACCGTCTGGCCTGATGCCCGGTTGACAAAGGTGGCCCGAACCTCATTTTCGTCTTGTTCGAAGCTAGCCAGATGGTGGCCGGTCAGGAGTCGGTCTTGACCAAGCTCTTTCACCGCGACCCGCCACAGCAACATCTGTAGTCGGCCCCGATGTAGGGAGTATTGGGGCCACGGGTTGCCCGCGTGCAAGCCCCGATCTTCTTCCCAGATCTTGACCCCATCCTCAGAATAGAAACTCAAACGGCGGGTCAGTATGGAAATCTCCTCCAGGGCGTCCTGCAGACCGAGGTCGTGGAGTACCCGCACCGAATGGGGCAACAGATTGATGCCTACGCCCAACTCCCGCGGCCGCTCCACTGATTCGAAGACTGTGACGTCCTGGCCTTGCTGGTGAAGGGCCAGGGCGGCGGTCAGGCCAGTGATGCCTCCACCGGCGATCAGGATCTTGTGATTGTGAGCTGGTCGAGCGTTCGCCGGGCTACTACTCACCGGGCCAGATCACCTTCTTCATGGCCCGGATCAAGACGGTGTCGAAGAGACCGACCTTGCGGTAGGGGTCATTGGCGGCAAAGGCCTCGGTGGCGGCAAGATCTTCCATCTCAACAATGATGATCGAGCCACACGACTCACTGTGCTCATCCAGCATTGGCCCGCCGACAAGAATGTCGAAGTCGGACATGTAGGCCAGATGATCAGGCCTGGTTGCTTGGCGTAGTTCGGCTGAGTCGGGCTTGTCGGATGCGTGGATGACGAAGAGCATGAGTCCAGATTAGATGGTGTCGTGCCAGACCGAGCAAACTGCTTTGATGTCCGACTCTTTTGCTACCTCCTCGATCACCCCGCTGATCCCCTATCCCCGCAAACTGCTGGTGGCCAACCGGGGTGAAATCGCCTGTCGGATCCTGCGAGCGGCGGCCGAGCTGGGGATCGAAACCGTCGCCGCCTATCCCGCTGACGACGAATCGTGCGCCCACGTCACCCAAGCCGACTCCGCGGTCATGCTTGAGGGCACAGGAGCAGCCGCCTACCTGGACATCCAGCAGCTGGTGGCAGTGGCCATTAGCCACGGATGCGACGCGGTGCATCCGGGTTACGGCTTCTTGAGCGAGAACGCAGATTTTGCTTCTGCAATGATAGAAGCTGGACTGACCTTCGTCGGCCCAACACCAGCATCCCTGGCCAAGCTTGGCAACAAGACCGAAGCCCTTGCCCTCGCTGTGAGTCTCGGTGTGCCGGTCTTGGCCAGTACGGGGGTTCTGCCCGACGCCGCGGCGGCTGAAGCCTTTGTGAGCGAGCATGGAGGAGCGATGCTCAAGGCCGTCGCTGGTGGAGGTGGCCGAGGTATGCGTCCGGTCGGAGCTGATGACATCTCGTCGGGAGCCGTAGCTGAGGCCCTGGAACGTTGCCGCTCCGAAGCACAATCTGCTTTTGGGGATGACCAGGTCTATGCCGAGCAGCTCATCTCTGAGGCTCGACATATCGAGGTTCAGATCGTGGGAGACGGAACCGGCGCCGTCACACACTTGTGGGAGCGCGAGTGCACCCTGCAGCGTCAGAACCAGAAAATCGTTGAGCTCGCTCCCGCTCCAGGACTGGACCCAGCATTGCGAGCGACCTTGCTCGACGCTGCGACCAAGATGGCAGCGGCCTTGGACTATCGCAGTCTGGGCACCTTTGAATTCCTGGTCGACTCAGCAACAGGCCTGGCCTACTTCATTGAGGCCAACGCCAGACTTCAGGTCGAACACACCATTACCGAAGAAATCACCGGCACTGACCTGGTGCAGACCCAGCTCGCCATCGCAGCAGGAGCGTCCCTGGTCGATCTTGGTTTGGCCAAGCCGCCATCGGCAACCGGCCAAGCAGTACAGCTCCGCATCAATACTGAGGTCATGCAGACAGACGGAACTGCCCGCCCTGCTGGCGGCCAGATCAGCCGTTTCGAAACCCCCTCCGGGTTGGGTGTTCGCATCGAGACCCATGGCTACTCCGGCTACATCACCTCGCCAGCCTTCGACTCACTTCTGGCCAAGGTCATTGTCCATTCCCAATCTGGTGAGCTGGCTGCAGCTCTAGCCCGAGGACGTCGAGCACTCGACAGTTTTCGGATCGAAGGAGTGGCGACCAATAGGGCCTTCCTGCGGGAGCTTCTTAACCACCCAGCGGTCCTCGACAACCGAGTCACGACCCAATTTGTGGCCGACCATGCATCCGATCTTCTTCGGATGATCGAAGAAGATGCCCCATCAACCGAACATCTCGGCGCCCAGGACACCGCTACCGACTCCCGAAGTGTCCGATCTCCCATGCAGGGCACGATCATCTCGATCGACATTGCTGTCGGTGACGAAGTTGCTGCCGGAGAAACGGTGATGATTATGGAAGCCATGAAAATGGAACACCTCATCTCCGCCGAAGAGAGCGGCATCGTCACGGCCATCCCGGTCACTGTCGGAGAGGCCGTGTTCGAAGGACACGGGCTGCTGGAAATGGACCCTGCTGATGTGAGTCGATCCACCGTCGATGACAATCTTGAGATTGACCTGGACCGGGTACGTCCCGATCTGGCCGAGGTCGATGCCAGACACGGCTTTGGCCTGGATGAGAACCGGACCGAGGCAGTGGCCAAGCGACATAGCACTGGCAAGCGAACGGCCCGAGAGAATGTCACGGACCTGGTCGACTCCGACACCTTCACTGAATGGGGTCCGTTGGTGGTGGCTGCCCAGCGCAAGCGGCGCTCGATTGAAGAATTGATCGAGAAAACCCCCGGTGATGGGATGGTTGGTGGCATCGGGTCGGTCAACGGGGACGAGTTTGGTGAAGATGACAGTCAGTGTGTTGTCGTCACCTATGACTACATGGTCATGGCCGGTACTCAGGGGTTTCAAAATCATCGCAAGAAGGACCGCCTGTTTGAGATTGCCGACGACCTGAAACTGCCGGTTGTGCTCTTCGCCGAAGGTGGTGGTGGCCGACCCGGCGACACTGACGGGGTCACGGTTGCCGGATTGGACTGCATGGCCTTTGCCTTGTTTGCCAAGCTGAGCGGCGAGGTTCCACTGATTGGCATCAATGCCGGCTATTGCTTCGCTGGCAATGCCGCGCTGTTGGGCTGTTGTGATGTTGTCATTGCCACCAGGGACTCCAACGTTGGCATGGGCGGCCCGGCCATGATCGAGGGCGGAGGCCTTGGGGTCTTCCATCCAAAAGAAATTGGTCCAGCCAATGAGCAGTCAGCGAACGGCGTCATTGATGTGCTGGTGGACGATGAAGCCGAGGCGGTTCGGGTAGCCAAGCAGTACCTGAGTTACTTCCAAGGGCCCAAGGTTGCGTGGTCAGTAGCTGATCAGCGCAAACTCCGTCACGTCATTCCCGAGAACCGGCTACGAATTTATGATGTTCGCCAGGTGATTGAGATCATGTTCGATGATGACTCAGTCTTGGAGCTGCGCCAAGAGTTTGGGGTTGGCATGATCACCGCATTCGCCCGAGTTGAGGGACGCTCGGTTGGGGTGATCGCCAACAACCCGGTTCACCTGGCTGGCGCCATTGACAGTGATGGCGCCGACAAGTCATGCCGCTTCATGCAGTTATGTGAGGCCTATGGGATTCCCCTGGTGTTCTTGTGTGACACGCCAGGCTTCATGGTCGGCCCCGAGGTCGAGCGGACGGCGCTGGTTCGCCACGCAGCGCGACTGTTCGTCACCTCAGCCAGTTTGACTGTCCCCTTCTGCACCATTGTCCTGCGCAAGGGCTACGGCCTCGGCGCTCAGGCCATGGCCGGGGGGAGCTTCAAGGCCCCGATCTTCACCATTGGATGGCCGACCAGTGAGTTTGGCGGAATGGGTTTGGAGGGCGCCGTCAAGCTTGGATATCGCAATGAACTGGCGGCCATTGAGGATCCACAAGAGCGGCAGGAGGCCTATGACTCCATGGTGGCCAAGATGTATGAGATCGGGAAAGGCACCTCGATGGCTGATCATTTTGAGATTGATGACGTGATTGACCCGATGGAGTCCCGTCGTTGGATCATGACTGTGCTGAGGGCAGCAAAGCCGGGGGAGTCTCGTCGGCCCTTTGTCGACCCCTGGTAGCTCGTCCCCCTAGGGATCCCCGAAACCCTAGGGGTTTCCCCGATCCACGATTCCGAGTCGTGATTTATCTTCATCCCTAACAACAAACAAGGGGAAGAAGACATGAGCAACATCACCATCAACACGACAAGCACCAGCAAGTCCAGCACATCAGCAGTCCAAACAGCAGGTCGTTTCACCAGCACCAGCGAAGCCTTCTGGGCCGCCGCCAGCGACGAGCACACCACCATTAGCTTTGACCGCTGCACCGACTGGCTCCTGGATCTCTACCAAACGACTCAAGATGTTCAGCTCCGTGGCCTGATCACCGAGGTCCTTGATGACCTTCGGGCACTTGGCCCAGTGGAAGGCGAGTTCGAAGACATCGTGCTCGGCGCCTTGGCTTCAGTTGAAGTTGCATTCGAGATCAAGATGGCCGCCTGATGAGCCTTCTCGAAGCGCCAATCGCCAACAGCATCCCAGCAACCCATGCGCCCCTCACCCAACAGCGAGGCCCGGCACCATTCACGCCACGACCACGAATCGCCCACTACAACCTGAATCTGATCGGCCTAGCACGGCTGATCAAGGAGGAAGAGCAATTGGCCTATCGGGCATCAATTGAGGGATTGACCGCCGCTGGCCAGCATCGCCTGGACGCTATTGCTAAGGAGTTGGACCGCCGCTGGAAAATCCTTGGATAGATCTTCACACCTCGAGCCGATCAAGGCCGACTGATTTGAACCGACTCTCCTGCCCCCTTGGAGATGTCGGTTCTTTTCGTTTCACCAACCCCGAAAATCATGATGGTCACTCCAAGAAAGGCCACCAGCGCCATGGCAAAGGATGCGGTCCCCAACCCAGCCCGATCAGCCAGGAAGCCAACGCCGAGTGGCCCAAGGATCCGGCCAACCTCTCGGATGGTGCCCAGCGCAGCCAGAAACTCACCCGGTGAGTCTCGTGGAGCTAGATCTGACGACAGGGTCATCATCGTCCCCGAGCCGAGACCGTTTCCGATCCCAATAACCGCGGCGGCGATCATGATGGCTCCATGGCTGGAGGCACCAGCTAAAAGGAGCAACCCAACCCCCAAGAGGCTGAATGAGGGGACAATGGCGGCCAATCGCCCGTATCGATCCATCAGGTAGCCGGCGGCGGGAAACAGGACAATGTCCGATGCTGAGCCAATGGCTACCAGGATTCCGATCTGGGCGATGTCGAGCCCGATGGATTCTCCAATCAAGGGCAGGATGATGAAGCGGCCATAGCGCACGGCGATGATGCAGATCTGGGCCGCGCCGGCGGGTAGCAAGGTTCGCCGGTGGGTGGCAAACACGGCAAGGGGATGGGCGGTTTCCACCCGTCGCCGCTCTGGCTGAGTCGGTTCGCCGTCGTCCGGGGCTGCCGATCGGGCAACCAGCAGTAGCGGAGCGGCACCTGATGCAGTGAACATCCCAGCAATGATGAAGGCATGACGAAAGCCGAACTGTTCGGCGACAAAACCTCCGAGCAGCGGTCCGACGAGGAAGGCCACCCGATTCAAGCCACCGAACAGCGACATGGCCCGACCTCGAACTTCGGACTCAATCGTTCGGGTGATGAATGTCTGGCGTGAGAGCAGCCAACCGGTGCTGCCAATCCCGGAAGCGAACCGCAAGGCCATCAAGCCAGCTGCGGTTCCGACGAAACCCAGGAGAACGACTGATACTGCGGTCAGTGCGACGCAGGCGGTCATCACCTGGTTCTCGCTATATCGGTTGAGGAGCCGACCAACGGGAATTTGTGAGAGAAGGGCGCCAAAGCCGGTCGCAGCCAAGATTGCCGTCAAGCTCTGGTAGGCCAGTCCATTGGCTAGCAGAGCGAGGGGGAGAACCGGCAATAGCATGCCCGCCCCGATCTGGATCAGGAAGACGGGGGCGTAGAGTTGAGGGGTGAGACGACGAAGCGGGAGGCGAATAGCAGCAGACTATTGGGCTCAAGCCCGTGTCGTTGAGCAGATCATGTGGTTTACTCAGCAGTCTTGACTACCGCTAGCAAGACCGATGACCTTGGCCAGTGGGCGCTGGAAACCGGCAACAAGAAGTCGTCCTTGCGGGTTTACGACGCCATCCGACGGAGCGTCCAGCTGAGCCTCATGCCTTACTTGCAAGTACAAGTTCAGGGGCAAGAAACTCTCAACATCACGGGTCCGGTCATCTATGCCCCGGTCCATCGGTCCCATCTGGACAGTGTGGTAGTAGCCGCCCTGAGCAAGCGACGGGTACGGGCATTGGCCAAGGAGTCTCTGTTCACAACACCGGCACTCGGTCGCTTGTGCGCCATCATGGGCGCGATTCCGGTTCGACGAGGAGAAGCCGATCTGGCCGCGATGAAGTCGGCCAAGCGCTTACTGGACACGGGGGTGGCCATGATCGTGTTCCCAGAAGGGACCAGGCAAGCCAGTCGTGATGGGCAAGATCTGATCGGCGAACTCTTTGACGGCACAGCCTGGTTGGCCGCCCGCACCGGGGCGAGAGTGATTCCAGTTGGCGTAGCCGGGACTGGCCAGGCCATGGGCGAAGGATCGAAGCTAATCCGCCGAAGTCGGGTGGCCGTTGTTATTGGCGACGCATTGGATGCACCTCAGGGCACAGATGGCAAACGTGCCAACCGAGCCCAGATGGCAGAGTTCACAACCCTGCTGCAGACCCGACTCCAACAGGCTCAGGATACCGCACTGGAACTCAACCGGACCTAATGCTCATTGTGCTGACGCCGTCCACTGGCCCGTCGGTTGTTCGGCCCGGCCATCACTGTGAACCGCGAAACGATCCTTTGTCGCCCCATGGTTTGGCGCGCTGTCTGGCCAAGGCCAGTGGCCAAACTGGGTCTGTTGGTAGTCGGCGAACGCTTGACGAATCTGCTCATCAGTGTTCATGACAAAGGGTCCGTAGCGGGCTACTGGCTCGCCAATCGGTCGACCTTGCATGATCAGAAACTCGGAGCCATCCTCATCGGCCTGAACTTCGATCTGGTCACTGGCATTGATCCGGGCACCGTGCCCGCGGTCAAGTGCTCTTCGCCCAGGTTCAGGCCGCCGCCGTCAAACAGATAGAGGGCTCGGACGGTCTCGGGTCTTGCCACTGGCAAGACCCAGCTGGCGTTGGGATCCAGCTTGATATGCCAGATTGCCAGGTCTGATTCGGATCGGGCAGCCCAGGAGTTGACCGGAGGGGGCATCGCTTCGGTTTGCCCCAATCTTCCGGCCAACACCAACACTGTTGAGTTGCGGCCAGCATTGTCCAACTCGGAGATCTGGGGTAGATCCTCGTTCCAGAACATGGTGAAGTAGGGATCAACCATCTTGTCGGCCGCGGGCAGGTTTAGCCAGATCTGAAACAATTCGAGGGGGTTGGGTGAATCCTGACTGGTGAGGGGGAACATCTCGGAATGCTGGATGCCCTTACCGGTGGTCATCCACTGCACATCGCCTGCACCGAACCGGGCAGTGGCCCCGAGGGAGTCGGCATGATCCATGGTTCCGGTACGCAGATAGCTGACGGTCTCAAAACCGCGATGAGGATGCTGGGGGAAGCCGGGGACGGTGGTGCCGTGATACATATTCCAGCCGTCGGGATGCTCGAAATCTTGACCGATGGAATGACCAGTGAGTGGGGCATCAGGACCAAGTGACGCATTGCCGGGCGGGTAGTCGTCGCGGTGATGGGCGCAGAACAAGAAGGGGTCAAAGGTTGGCCATTGGGAACCAAGTTGAAAGGTCTCAAGAATGATGTTCGACATGCTGATCCTCACAGGTCTGAAATGAACAGGTACTTCAATCTTTAACCAAATCTATCCAGAGGTATTCCAGAGCGACTCTCAAGCTCCTTCCCACTGAGTGTGGTCCGACGCCTGTCTTGTGTCACCATGGTCCAATGACCAGCAGCACAACCCTGAGTATCTCTGCGGGACCAACCGACGTTCCTCTTCTCCATGAAACCATCGGTGCGAATCTGGCGGCCACCGTGGCCATGTACCCCGAACGTGAAGCCCTGGTGGTCTGCCACCAAGACATTCGCTGGACCTACCAGCAGTTGTGGGACGAGGTGGATGGCTTAGCCCGCGCCCTGTTGGCCAAGGGTTTCGCCAAGGGAGACCGCATCGGGATCTGGTCACCAAACTGTGCCGAGTGGATTCTCACCCAGTTTGCTACGGCCCGAATCGGCGTGATCCTGGTCAATATCAATCCGGCCTACCGGACTCATGAGGTCAGCTACGCCCTCAACCATTCCGGCTGCAAGGGACTGATAGCTGCCACCGACTTCAAGACCAGCGACTATGTAGCCATGGTGACCGAGGTTCGAGCAGAGCTACCAGACCTGACCGAGGTCATCTTCATCGGGACTGATGGCTGGACGGATCTGATCGCGGGAGCCTCGGCGGTGAGTTCGGCCGATGTGGCCGCCATCGAAGCAACCCTTGAACCAGAAGAACAAATCAATATCCAATACACCTCGGGCACAACTGGGTTTCCAAAGGGCGCCACCCTCAGCCACAAGAACATCCTGAACAATGCCTACTTCGTGGCCGAGGGCTGCCGCTACAGCCACGAGGATCGGGTTTGTGTCCCGGTGCCGTTCTATCACTGCTTCGGCATGGTGATGGGGGTGCTTGGATGTACCACCCATGGGGCCACGATTGTGGTCCCTGCTGCCGCTTTTGATCCGGTGGAAACCCTGGCAGCAACAGCCAATGAGCGCTGCACCAGCCTCTATGGCGTGCCAACCATGTTTATTGCCGAGCTGGCTGATCAAGATTTCGACGGCTATGACTTCTCGGCCTTGCGAACCGGAATCATGGCTGGCAGTCCCTGTCCGATTGAGACCATGAAGCAGGTCATGGCCAAGATGAACATGGATCAGGTGACCATTGCCTACGGCATGACCGAAACCTCGCCAGTCTCGACCCAAACCGCTACTGATGACCCAATCAACAAGCGGGTCGGCACTGTTGGGCGGGTCCATCCCCACGTCGAAGTCAAGGTCATCGACCCCGAAACCGGGGACACCGTTGAGCGGGGAGTATCGGGCGAATTCTGTACCCGCGGCTATTCGGTCATGATCGGCTATTGGAACGACAAGGAGCGAACGGACGAAGCCATTGACTCAGATGGCTGGATGCATACCGGCGACCTGGCCGTCATGGATGACGAGGGTTATCTCAATATTGTGGGCCGGATCAAGGACATGATCATCCGGGGTGGCGAGAACGTCTATCCCCGAGAAGTAGAAGAGTTCTTGTTCAGTCATCCCAGCATTCGCGATGTGCAAGTGGTCGGTGTTCCGGACCGTAAGTACGGCGAAGAGATCATGGCGTGGGTCCAGGTCGAACCCGGTACCGATTTTGATCAGGAAGAAGTTCGAGCGTTCTGTCAGGGAAAGATCGCTCACTACAAGATTCCACGCTATGTGTCAGTCATTGATGAGTTCCCCATGACGGTGACCGGAAAGATTCAGAAATTCATCCTGCGTGACACTGCCATCGAGCAGCTGGACCTGGCCGGCGAAGTGACAGAAACCGCATGAGCAAAGCACCGGTGCTTGAGGTTGAGATCTGGTCAGATGTGGTCTGCCCTTGGTGCTATATCGGCAAACGCAAGTTTGAGGACGGGTTGACCCAGTTTCGCCAGAAACATCCCGAGGTTGAAGTCTCTGTTAGCTACCGGGCCTTCCAACTGGATCCAACGGCCCCTCCCGGCGTATCCCAGAAGGTGTTTGAGGTCTATGCCAAGAAGTTTGGTGGGCCAGAAAAGGCTCAAGAGATCCTGGACCATGTCACCAAGGAAGCTGCTGCGGTCGGCATTGCCTTCGACATGAAAAATGCTCAGCGAGCGAACACCCTGGTGGCCCACCAGCTTCTAGCTATGGCGCAGGGTGAGGTTGATAGCAGCAAGGGTGAGAACAAGCAGCTGGAGCTCAAGGAACGGCTCATGCGGGCCTACTTCTGTGAAGGTGAGGCCATTGGTGATCCTGATGTGTTGATCCGATTGGCCAGTGAGGTTGGCATCGAGCCGGAGACAACCCAGGGGTGGCTGGATTCGGGCCAAGGCTTACGCGATGTCGCCCAACAGCTGGAAGCAGCAGCGGAGATGGGCATCAGCTCCGTCCCAACCTTTGTCATCAATCGAGCATTTGGCATCCCGGGCGCTCAGTCGCCGGACTACTTCGTCCGGATCCTCGAAAAAATGGCAGAAAAGATGGCAGAAAACACGACGGAGAACACAGCCGGTTAGCCAGTGAAGCCGTTAGCCAGCGAAGCTGTTGGCCAGTTCGGCCAGCTTGTCCATCGCTGGCAGCACCTCGTCGGCCTGGCCTTGCGGTAGCCCAAAGACTGCCCGACTGACTCCCTGCTCCATGAGGCTCTCAATGGCTTCGGGTGTCGGCTTGGCGGCGAAGACCCCGAGTTCGATGGTCTTGGGATCACGCCCAATCTTGTCACAAGCCTTCTTGATTTCTTCCAAGGCCGGCCCGAAGTCGCGGGTGTCGATTGGCATGAAGCCATCACAGAACTCGGCGATATGGGCCGCAGTTTTTGGTCCGGCGCTACCGCCCAGGATGACGGGAGGGTGGGGTGAGGAGACGGGCTTTGGCCAGGACCAGATGGGCGAGAAGTTGATGTGTTCGCCTTCGAAGCTGGCCTCATCCTCGGTCCAGATGGCCTTCATGGCCAGGACACACTCGCGCAGGCGGGCACGACGCTGGTTGTAGGCGACACCGTGATGGGCCAGCTCTTCCTTGTTCCAGCCATAGCCAATGCCGAACATCATGCGTCCGCCGCTGATGGCGTCGATGCTGGCTACTTCCTTGGCCGTCCAGATTGGGTCGCGTTGGGCCACCAAGCAGATACCGGTCGCCACCTTGATGGTCGTCGTGGTTGCCGCCACCGCGGCGAGCGCGGTCATCTGGTCATAGCTGCGCCAATACTCTCGGGGCAGGGGTGGTGCGCCTTCTCGGCCGCCCCAGGGGGTGGCTCGACTGGTGGGGATATGGGAATGCTCGGGGAACCAGACTGATTCGAAACCCCGTTCCTCCGCCGCTTGGCCAATATCGACTGGACCGATGGTCTCATCGGTTGGAAACATCATGACGCCAAAATCCATGAACCGAAGCTAGCCCGGCTGCAACCCGAGCGCCTAGTCTCAGCCCCATGAACGAGTTAGCCGAATCAAACCCTCTGTGGACACCGAGTGACGACTGGATCGAGGCCACCCAGCTGGAGGCCTTCCGTCGAGACATTCGGCCCCAAGCCAGTGATAGTGGTGAGCTATGGCAATGGTCGGTGGATGAGCCAGGGGAGTTCTGGCGAGCGATCTGGGAATGGTGTGGGGTCGTCGGGAACCCCGGCGAGCGACTTGTTGAGGTCGGTGAGGCCTTCCATCAGTGGCGTTTCATGCCCGATGCCACCATGAATTTTGCTGAGAATCTTCTGGCCAAGCGAGAAGGGGCCAATGCAACGGCCATCGTTTCCGTAGCCGAGGATGGAACCCAGCGGGAGGTCAGTTGGGACGTACTGCGAGCGGAGGTTGCGGCCATGGCTGCCTACTTCGTGTCGGTTGGCGTTGAACCCGGAGACCGGGTGGCGGCCTGGATGCCTCATGTGCCCGAAACCATTGTTGCCTTTCTGGCTGCGGCATCCATTGGAGCAGTCTTCACCTCGACCTCAGCGGACTTTGGCGTTGATGGTGTCGTCGACCGGTTTGGCCAGACCGAACCCAAGATTCTGGTGGCCGCCGACGGATACCAGTACGCCGGGAAGTCCTTTGATTGCCTGAGTCGCTTGGCCGAGATCGCTGAACGTTTGCCGTCGGTTGAGCAGGTCCTGGTCGTAGCCAACCTCACCAGTCATGTTGAGGTGGAACTCATCCCCAAGGCAACAGCCTGGACCTCGGCAATGGCCCAACACAGGCGAGCACAGCCCAGCTACACCCAACTGCCTGGTGATCACCCGATCTACATCCTCTATTCCAGTGGAACCACAGGAAAACCCAAGTGCATCGTGCATCGTTCGTTGGGGGTTCTGCTCAAGCATTTGAGTGAGCAACGGCTGCATTCGGACATGAGGCCGGGGGATGAAGTCTTCTTCTTCACCACCTGTGGCTGGATGATGTGGAACTGGCTCACATCGGTGTTGGCCACCGGGGCCACCATCGTGCTCTTCGACGGCAATCCGACCTACCCGAATCCGGAGCGGCTGTTTGACCTTGCCCAGGACCAGAAGCTCTCCTTCTTGGGTGTGTCAGCCAAATTTATTGATGGGGCAATGAAGGGTGGCCTTCGGCCGGGACAGACTCATGACCTGTCGAATCTGCGGACGATCTGTTCGACCGGCTCACCACTGAGCCATGAAGGGTTTGCTTGGGTCTATGACTCGGTGAAGGCCGACGTGCACCTGGCTTCGATGTCGGGTGGGACGGACTTGTGTGGCTGCCTGGTTGCCGGGGATCCGACGCGCCCGGTTTTTGCCGGCGAAATCCAGGCCAAGGGCTTGGGCATGGGAATCGAGGTCTTTAGTGACGACGCCAGGGCCGAGGAGGCTGGGATCAAGGGCGAGCTGGTGTGCACAACTCCCTTTCCTTCGATGCCGTTGGAGTTCTGGGGTGATGAGGATGGCAGCCGCTATCACGGCGCCTATTTTGATCGGTTTGACGGGGTCTGGGCTCACGGAGACTTCGCGTCGTGGACAGAAACCGGGGGCATGATCATCCACGGTCGTTCCGATGCCACGCTGAACAGTTTTGGCGTGCGGATTGGAACGGCAGAGATCTACCGGGTGGTTGAGCAGTTGCCCGAGGTCGTTGAGGCAATTGCCATTGGCCAGGAGTACGACAATGACACCCGAGTGGTGCTCTTTGTTCATCTGGTGGAGGGTCAGCGGCTGGACGAAGAACTGGAGCGACGTATCCGTGGCGATCTGCGGACCAAGTGCTCTCCTCGCCATGTTCCTGCGGTGATACGCACCGTCAGTGAGATCCCCCGAACGCGGTCGGGCAAGATCGTGGAAATGGCTGTCACCAATGTGGTGCATGGCCGTCCGGTCAAGAACCTCGAAGCCCTGGCAAACCCCGAAGCCCTGGACCAGTTCGTTGATCGGCTACCCGACTAGTGGTCCTTCGGGATAGGGGTCTGGAGGATCGGGTTATAGGGCGGCCATGGCAGCGTTGATGTCCACCGCTGCCGCCTTGCCGTCGCCGAACAGCATCAGGGTGTTGTCCGCAGCAAAGAGAGGGTTGGGGATGCCGGCGAACCCTGGAGAGAGTGACCGCTTGATCACGATCACGGTTCGAGCCTGATCAACGTCAAGGATGGGCATGCCAGAGATTGCACTGTCGGCCTCTCGGGCCACGGGGTTGACCACATCGTTGGCTCCGAGGACGATGGCAACATCGGTTTGGGCAAAGGTGGGATTGACCACATCCATCTCGATGAGCTTTTCGTAGTCGATCTCGGCCTCAGCCAGGAGCACATTCATATGGCCGGGCATGCGTCCGGCTACGGGATGGATGGCAAAAACTACTTCGGTTCCGTTTTCCTCCAGGGTGCGAGTCAGGTCGCGGACGGCGTGTTGGGCCTGGGCGACGGCCAGTCCGTAGCCGGGCACAATCACGACCCGCTCGGCGGTGTCAAGGATCATGGCGACGTCATCAGCTGAAGTGGTACGGACCTTGCCCTCATACACATCGTTGGGGTCTACGGTGGCGCCGCCCGCTCCCATAGAGGAGAACAGCACGTTGGTCAGGGTCCGGTTCATAGCCTTGCACATGACCTGGGTGAGGATCAGGCCACTGGCGCCGACCAGGGAACCGGCGATGATGAGCAGGGTGTTGCCGATGGCGAAGCCGGTGGCCGCAGCAGCTAGTCCCGACAGGGAGTTGAGTAGGGCGATGATGACGGGCATATCGGCCCCGCCAATTGGCAGGACGACCGTGAGGCCAAGGATGAGGCCGAGCACGGTGAGGATCAGTAGCCAGGTCCAGCCCTGGGGGCTGGCAACAAAGGCAATGCCAGCAGCCAGTGCACCAACCAGCATGATGGCGTTGGCCGGTCGGATGAGGCTGGAATTAACAGAGCTGATCGATTCATTGAGCTTGCCGAAAGCAATGATGCTGCCGGTAAAGGTGATGGCACCGATGACGGCGGAGGCGGCAGCGGCGATGAGGTAGGTGAGGTCTTCGGTTCCGGTATGGATGACCTGGTCGTAGCTGGCCAGGACGACAAGGACGGAGGCAATGCCACCAAAACCGTTGTAGAGGGCCACCAATTCGGGCATTCCGGTCATCTGGACTCGGAGAGCCAAGAGGGCGCCGAGCACGGTGCCGACGATGATGCCTGCGATCATGATTGGCCAGGCAACGATTTGTTCGTTGGTAAGGGTGACTACGACGGCGAGGAGCATTCCTAGGGCGCCGAGTTGGTTGCCACGAACGGCGGTGCGGGGACGTCCGAGGCCTTTGAGGCCGAGGATGAAGAGGATGGCGGAGACCAGGTAACCGGCTTGGATCAGGTTGCTCACTTGGCCGTCTTCTTCGTTGTCTTCTTTGTTGAGAACATGGCCAGCATGCGGTGGGTTACCAGGAAGCCGCCAACGGCATTGATGGTGGCCAGGGTCACGGCCCCGAAGCCGAGCCAGGTTGCCAGGGTGGAGTAGTCATTGCCGGCGGAGACAAGGGCGCCGAGCAGGGTGATGCCCGAGATGGCGTTGGAGCCAGACATGAGTGGGGTGTGCAGGGTTGGCGGGACCTTGGAGATGAGTTCGATGCCGAGGAAGACGGCCAGGGTGAACAGGGTTAGAAGGATGAGGAAGTTCATGAACTGGGGCTTTCTAGGCCGAGGGCACCTCGGACTCGGGGATGGAGAATCTCGCCGTCCTTGGCCACAACGATGCCAGCGGTGATCTCGTCGTCAAGGTCGATCACGAGTTCACCGTCATCGCTGAGGTGGCGGATGAGGGTGACCAGGTTGTTGCCGAACATCTGGCTGGCACTTTGGGCTGACCAGCTGGCCATGTCGGAGGGGCCGAGGATGAGGACGTCGTTGTGAATGACCTCTTCGTCCAGCTTGGTCAGGTCGCAGTTGCCGCCACGCTCGGCGGCAAGATCGACGATGACGGAACCGGGGCGCATAGCTTCAACCATGTCGGTGGTGATGAGTCGAGGGCTGGCCATGCCGGGGATGGCGGCGGTGGTGATGACCACGTCAGCTTCGGATACGTGGTGGGCCAAAAGCTCAAGCTGTCGGGCAGCGACATCTTCGGACTGGGCTTTGGCGTAGCCGCCTGCGTCTTCGGAATCAGAGGTTTCGAGTTCGAGTTCAACGGCTTTGGCCCCAAGCGAGCGAATTTGCTCGGCGGCGGCGGGCCGAACGTCGTAGCCTTCGACGATTGCACCCAGCCGCTTGGCGGTAGCGATGGCTTGCAGGCCAGCGACACCAGCTCCGAGGATGAGGGCCTTGGCGGCCGGGATAGTTCCGGCGGCCGTCATCATGAGGGGGAAGAGTTTGGGGAGGCGGCGGGCGGCGAGGAGGACAGCTTCGGTACCGGACACCGTTGACATGGAGGAGAGTACGTCCATGCTTTGGGCCCGGGTGATGCGAGGCATGAGCTCGAGCGAGATGAGGGTGGCACCGCCTTGGCCAAGGGCCTGCGACTCTTCTGGTCGCCACAAGGGATCGAGTAGTGCGAGTACTGTCTGCCCCGCCGAGAATGGGCCCGCCGGTCGGTTGATGGCTAGGACGAGGCCCGGGGTGCCACTGGCGGTGGCGGCATCGACCATGGTCGCCCCAGCATCGACGTAGAGCGAGTCTGGGTACCCGGCTTGTAGGCCAGCTCCCGTTTCGACTGACACGTCGTGGCCATCTGACACCAGCTTGGCCGTGGTGTCGGGCGATAGGGCCACCCGCTTCTCGAGTAGGAGCACTTCCTTAACAACCGAAATACGCACGGCGCAATGCTATTGGGTCGCGGCGCCGCTGGATGGGACCGAAGGTCCCAATCTTACTATTGGGTTCGAGCGGTGGATGCCGCTTTCATGCGGCAGCGAACGGTTCGGTGAACAGGTCGGCTAGGTCTGGATCATTCGAGGCTGTGGGTCGAGTCGGTTTTTTCGGTTTGTCAGGATCAACCCAGAGCCCATGCGCTTGAAGCCAGCTCTTGTGCCGGTGGCATGGGCCGCATCGCATCTTCCCGTTGTCGGGGACGGTTTCTCCGCCCTTGGACCATTCTTTGATGTGGTCGGCTTCGCATTTGTTGGCGGGGGTTCCACATCCTGGATCTTGGCAATACCGATCTCGGGCAATCAGAGCAGTTCGTCGGGCGCCGGTGAAGAATCGAGTCTTTCGAGACAGGTGGAAGTCGAGATCGTTCGGCTTGAGGATCATCCGACGAAAATCGCCAAGTTCGAGGAAGTCGACAGCGATGGCGGGGGAGATTGGTAACCCACTCAGGGTCTCACAACGGTAGTCCTTTGCGTCTTGGGCGGTGAGCGGGGGGAGGGTAAGGCCCTGACGGCGGGCGATCTCGCGTTCGGCCGTTTTCTGGTCGAGGATGACGATGACCTAGGTTCGTGATCCTGGGTCGATGTCGTCTGAGTCGAGTTCGTCTCCGCTGGTGGCAGCTTGCGAGTGCATGTTCTTGATGGCGGCGCCACCGGCTCGAAGGACGATGGAGTGAGCATCTAACCAGCGTTGTCGATCTGTTCGCCCAAGGTCGAGGAACCGTTCACCATCATCCTGCTCATCAGGATTGAGTCCGGCAGCAAGGCGTGCCTCGCGTATCTCTTCGCGTAGGAGCTGATCATACGTCGGGCCGACGGCATTGAGGAACACCTCAAACACCTGGTTTGGCATCGACAGCTCCATCAGGATTGTTTTGTCCAAACCTTGGGCCCAGACGAGCCGGCGATCAAGAAAGTCTTTCTCGTCTTGGTCGGTGGGATCACGCGGGTCGACAGCTTCAGCCCAAGCTTGCATCTGGATTTTGAACAGGGGCCATGGATCACAAGACCAGTCGACAAATGATGTCTGATCTCGAACGGCGTATTCCAACAGGTGAGAGAGGTCGGCGTAGCGGCAGATGAGTTGGATTTGATCGGGGTTCATGATGCCAGCAAGGTAGGCGGTATGTACACGTGGAAGCCGGTTGACGATGGTGTCAGCTTGATTGGTATGATGCCCACAGGTGGTTCTGGAGAGACGGGACTCATTGGAGATACCAGTCGCCGAGGAGCGGTACCGGCGAGCCCGATAGGACTTGCGCTTGTGGGCCGCAGCCTGGAACGGCATGCCGTGGGCGAGCACCGCAGCTGATAGTTCTTCGATCTGCACCGTCACCCGGAAGAGGTCCCTATCGGAAAGCGCTTCGGGGTCGAAGTTGTAAAGATTATGGAGTTTCGCCGTCAGCTCTCCGAGTTCCATGTGCGTTACTGTAGCGAACAGTTGTTCGATTTACAACTGGAATGTATCGAATTAGAGGAATTCAACAAGAAAAATAGCATGTGCTCACCTACTCGTATTTCACCCCCCATTGGTTTGAGGGATGCTGGAGGCAGCATTCTCTAGACATCGACGGACCTAGCCGAATCGTCCCCGGAGGCGGCTACGAGGTTGCTGGTTTAGGAAGGGATCGGCTTTGCCAGGCCTTCGACGATCTCGACATGAGGTAGGGCGGTCAAGATCGAAGGAGCGCCAACGACCTTGCGGTCACGACTGCCTCCACCGAGCACAATTCGTTCGCGAGTCATGACCGCGGCGTCGACCCAGATTGGCAAGTCGTCAGGCAGACCGAAGGGTGTGACCCCGCCAATGGTCATCCCCGTGATCGCCTCAGTCTCTTCGCCGGGGGCGAAAGAAGCCTTCCTGGTACCAAAGCGTTTCCGCACCGTCTTGTTCACATCCAGTCGGGTGTTGGCCAGCACGACACATGCGGCATAGACCCGCGGGTCAGACTTGCCAACCACCAGGATGGTATTAGCGGAATCCTCGGCGGCGAATCCATAGGCCTCGCAGAACTCGGCGGTGTCGGCCAGGTCCGGATCACAAGCCATGAGCTCGAACTCCTGACCTGATGCAGCCAATGATTCCAATGCGCTATCGACCGTCTCCATCTGGATGACGCTACCGAGCGATGATGGTGACGAAATAGATCACCGACAGCATGGCCATCATGGCGGCGGGAATGGATTCCTTCGGTTCGTCCTTGGCCTTGAAGTGATAGAAGATGGCTCCGACCATGGTAAGGAAGAGACCGATCGCAGTCAATGGGCCAGCCCACTCCAACGACTTGCCATCTCGGATGAGTCCAACCAGGAGGCCTAGGACGCCAAGCAGCTCGGCCGCTCCGATGGCCTGGTACATGCTCTTGCCCAGACCGAGTCTGGTTCGAACTTCAACTGCCATCTTGTGATCTGTGACCTTGACCATCCCGGCCATGGCAAACATCAAGATCAAGATGATTCCAACAATCCATGCAATAGTCCCCATGCCCGGGGACGCTACATCATGGCGGGGCTGGCTGCCGATAAGGCTGCTTATCGAACCTGCACAAGGCGAATCGATTCGAGCCACGATTCTGCTCAGATGCCCCTCGTCGCCTGGTTCGGACTGGCGCCACTAAGGCTCGGGCTCTCAGTCAAGAACACTCGATGAAAACAGTCGAACGCCCATCTGCGAAGCCCCTTCGCCCGAGGGCCACGGGCATACTTGTGGAATGACTGTGAAACGACCCGGCGGCTTTGGCACCGCACCGCTCACCGACGACGTCCTCGACGAGTCGATCGCATTCTTGAAGTCAGCCAATCCGTTCTCTCAGTACACTTGGGGGTGGAACACGGGCCGGTTCATCGACTTCCGTTGGGGTGTCAACGTTCTGAACGATTCAGCCGAGCCGGGGTTCTTCCAGCGGCATGGCACGGTGGTGCGACGGGGTGGCGACATTGTCGCCCTTGTCGTTGCCGAGGAGGGCGGCGATGACTACTGCATCCTGACCGCTAGCGAGGACACGCACACACTTGATTGGGCGTTACAGGAGCTGCTTGAACGACGGCAGGGGACACAGGTCGTGCTGTGCCCGTCCGACGAAGCGACTTGGGTACACGAGGTGCTGGGGCGCCATGGGTTCGTGAAAGGAGACGTCGCCGGTCTTGAGTGGGGCTATGACCTCGGAAACGTTCCCGAACCCTTGGAACCGGAGAGCTTTGTGGTCGACTCCATCCGTGGGCCCGAGGATTACGCCGGTATCGACCGCTGTCTCGAGGGCGCCTTTGGAGGTACGAGGGACCGGATTCCGGTTCTGATGAGCCTCGCCACCAACCCGATGTACCGAAGCGAGTTGTCGGTGGTAGCCCGGGCAAGCAACGGTGACATCGCGGCCTACTGTAAGGGTGAGGTCGACCCCATCACCGGGGTGGCCGCCATCGACCCTGTCGCCACTCGGCCTGACTACCAACGACGTGGCCTGGGTCAGGCCGTTGTACTGAGATGCTTTGCCGAGCAGCGTCGGCTTGGGGGCACAATGAGCTTCATCAGCTCGGAACCAGCGGGCTCTGCTGGCAGTCGGCTCTATCCGTTACTCAACCCGAAGTCGATGACATCGCACTCCGAATGGTCTCGGTTGTCGTGAGCCTTACGAAAAGCGCGAAAACCTAGGCGGATAGCTGACAACGGCAGGAGGGCACCTTCAGAACCTGGAATCAGGTGCCGACTGCATAGATTTTCATCGAAATTGCTAGCAATACGTGCTAGCATCACATGCTATGACTACGACTCGAACAACGTTTAGTCTTGACGAGTCCCTCGCTGACCAGGCCCGCAGTCTTGGCATCAACGTCTCGGCTGCAGCGCGCGACGGTGTAGCTGCAGCGGTTCGGTCAGCGCTTGCTGAAGCTGACCGACGCGCATACACCAAGACGCCGGAGGCCGTTGATGGATTCTGGGTCGAAACCGAAGCTTGGGGAACGGAGTGAATCGAGGCGAGGTGTGGCTGGCCACCGTCGGCACAAAGCGACGGCCTGTGTTAGTGCTCACCCGCCCCGAGGTGCTGGACGTCCGCGCTCTCGTCACCGTGGCAGAAATCAGTACATCGGCTCGCGGCCTTGCAGCCGAAGTCATCCTCGACCACACCTCGATCGGTCTCGATCGAGAATCGGTGGTGAACTGCGACGGCCTCCACACCATCAACCAGATGACGCTCGCGGCATATGTCGGCGACATTGACCACGAGACGATGGGTCGGGTCTGCTCGGCACTCAGCTACGCGCTTGGGTGTTGAGAAAGGAGCCAGTACACCCAGCCAACTCTGTCACGACCGCACACCACCAGAACGGGCGTCTCTGAGGAGGGCCAGAAGGCATCCTGGCTTGATGTCGAGACGGATCCTTACTCATCATGCGTGCTTCTAGTCTCTGGGTCGGATCTGCTGCTGTCGCTCTGGCCGGTGCAGCCGCTGCGGCAACCCGTCGATCACTGAACGCGCTTGACAAGGCCGGCATCGAGAATCCCGTACCCCAGCTTCGCTTTCCAGCGGGCACGGTGCACCAAATAGAGACCACGGACGGCGGCTCCATTGCGGTCGAAGTGACGGGCAACGGCACCCCTGGATGCGAGACCAGCCGGTTGGGGCTTGACATTCATCGAGTACTCGAACACTTGAACCTCAACAATGTCTTACTGGTTGGCCACTCCATGGGTGGAATGGCGGCCATGAGCTACGCCGTTGAGAAAGACTCGTCTTTTGACCAGCGTGTAACGGGACTGGTCTTGGTCGCGACCGCAGCCCGAGCCTCGATGGCCTACCAGCGTTTCGGGCTCGGCTTGCTCGGCCCACTGCTGGGGATCGCCGGTCACGACATGCCGCTCTTTCGGCCCATTGCTTCCCAATCGATGTTTGGGCGATTCGGGTCGACGCAACTCATCGAGGCTGCCCGCTCATCGGCTGGCGAAGTAGATCTCTCGGCCATCAAGGAGTGCGTTCGTGCTCTGGGGTCCTTTGATGTCAGCGGTCAGTTAGGCGGCATCAAGGTTCCGACTCGACTCGTTTTTGGTAGTCGGGACACGGTCACTCCATTGTTTGAGAACGCCGAATTGGGGAAGCTATCGAGGGCACGCTCAGCACGGAGATTAGTGGGGCCGGGCACCTGCTGATCTGGACCCACGCCATGCAGATTTGTGATCAGATCCTCGAACTCAGACAGGCGCGGTCTGCAGACAGCGCCTAGTGCAGATCGCTGTTTAGCCCGCCCCAGTTTGAGCTGGCTGCGGGCACAGCCTCGATGGCACCGCTCTGACTATTACGCCAGAACAGGAGATCGGACTGGCCAGACAGCTCTCGAGCCTTCACCACTGTCCCGTCCGCCAATAGGACCTTGGTGCCAGCGGTGACATAGAGCCCAGCTTCAACAATGCAGCGATCACCCAAGGAGATCCCGATTCCAGCATTGGCTCCAAGCAAGGTGTTCTGACCAATGGAATTCACCTGCTTGCCGCCGCCAGACAAGGTCCCCTGAATGGAGGAGCCAGCACCAATATCTGAACCTCCGCCAACGGTCACCCCAGGTGTCACCCGGCCCTCAATCATCACCGGACCCAGTGATCCAGCATTGAAGTTCACAAACCCTTCGTGCATGACCGTTGTGCCCGGTGCAAGGTGAGCACCCAGACGCACCCGATCGGCATCACCAAGGCGAACCCCGACCGGGATGACATAGTCGGTCATGCGGGGAAACTTGTCGATTGAGGTCACCTGCAAGTGATGTTCATGCCCAGCCACCAATGAACGGAGTTGATCGACGTGTTCGGGAAGAACCGGGCCAGCCGAGGTCCAAGCAATCGTTGGTAGCAGGCCGAAGATCCCTTCGAGGTTGACTTCGTTTGGTGCCACCTCGCAACGAGACAATAGATGAAGCCGGTAGTACACGTCGCCCGCCGATGCTGGAGCCTCATCCAAGCCGGCAAGCTCAACCTCTTGCACCCGGCCGACGATCAAACCAACCCGCTCGCCCAAGCAGAACCGCTTGGGCTCGATGCCCTCGGGAGGAAACCACGAATCGAGCAAAACGTCAGAAGCAGAATCGAAATAGCTATGAGCGGTGGCGGTGGTCATCGCCCAAGTATGGACCACGTCTCGGCCACATCGAGGATCTCATTCTCGCGTGATCTTGACTTCCCCCTAGTGTGGCATCGGTCTACTATGTAGTCATGACTACTTCGTTCGCCTCCCTCGATCAGTATGGAGCCGGAGCGAACCAAGGCGAGCACCACGTCATGTCACCAGCGATGCTGGATGGGATCCGGCGAGAGTGGCAACGGCTTGGCCAGGCAGGAACCTGGTGGACGGGAGCCGAACGTGTTGCCATCGCCGAGGTAGCCCGCAAGGCTCTGGCTGGTGCTGACACCACCAACTTCATGCTTCCACTGGCAGCAACCCAGGCCGCGGCCGCCGTGGCGGCCAATCCAGTCTCAATCAGCTCGGACATGCTGAACCAATTTGAAGCCGATGGCCTCTCCGCTTCCGCCTACACCGAAATCGTCGGTGTTGTCGCCCGTATGGTGGCGATCGACACCGCAGTTCGTGGCACCGGAGGAAACGAAGAACCTCTCCCAACCCCGTCGTCGGGAGAACCCTCTCAGATCGTGCCGGCCAAGGCAAAGAAGCGGTCGGCATGGGTCCCCATGGTCGGGGCCGCTGGCGCCGTCACCGCCTTGTCGGGTGTAGCAGCGGAGGACGAGGCCCAACGCGACCTGCACGGAGCTCTCTATTTGAGCTACGAGGAGATGGGCGACATGGAGATTGTGAAGGGTCTCACTCGGGCTCAACTCGAGCTGGTTGCCTCTCGAACCTCGCTCATCAACCAATGCGTCTACTGACTGATTGCTCACGCCAGGATGCTCCGTGCGAGCGCCGAAGCCACCAACACCACCCTCAACCTCAGGGCCATTCCCGACCTGTCTCTTGATCCGCTTCTCCCTGGTGGCGCAGAGTTACTGGCCTTCACCACTGCCCTTGTTGCCCGCGACGACAAGAACCTGGCGACCACCCGATCAGACCTGGCGAAAACTCTCGGATCAGGGGCAGTAGCGGCCGCCGCCGGAGCAGCTGGCAATTTCCAGATGATGAATCGTTTGCTGGACGCCACGGGGGTTCCCAAGCCGACAGATCGCTCGATCGAAACCCAGCTTGGCCTCGCCTCGAACTGGGCTCGCTAGACATGCGGCTAGCAATGGCGGCCTTCGCTGCCGCCCTGTTGACCGCGTGTGGCGGAGCAACCAACGAAGTCAACAAGGGGAACGAGGAGAGCAAGTCCGACTCCTCCGTCTTATTCCGCTCTGGGTTCGAAGACGGTGTCTTCCTCGCTGATCCCTTTCACGACGAAGGTGGCACCTGGTGGCAGCCAATCGAGGGTGAGGACGCCAGTGGCTACGCGTGGCCCATGAACATTTGGGGTAGCGACGGGGCGCTCCAAGTCTTGGTGGACAGCAGCCTGCCGGTCGGGGACTATCTGAGCAATGAGCTGGAAGAAACAATCGGCCACGATGGGACGACAACCCGGGCACTGCACCTACGCCAGTTCCAAAAGGCGGAAGACTGGACTCAAGATCCCTACCTGATCGAAACCAAGACCGAAGACAGCGACCTGTATGTCTCATACTGGATGCGTTTTCCCGACGATCTGCCGAGTGCTCTTGGCCCTGATGGCTGGTTCGCCTTCTTGGAATGGAAGACCTGCTGCAACGGCTACCGCATCGCCGTCTATGTCTATAGCGACCCCGATCAGAACCTCTACTGGTACGCCCACGGGGATAACGAGACCGATGATGCGCCCGTCTATGAGGAGTATTGGCAGGAGGAGAATCGTGACCTTGCTGTCCCCATTGGTGAATGGTTCCAGGTCGAAGTCTTCTTGCATCGCAGTGACGGTGACGATGGCCGTTTCTGGTGGCGGGTCAATGGCGAGACGGTGGCGGACAGGATGGGACCCAATCGCGGCGCGGAAGACTTCGACCGGTGGATGCCCTTCACCCTGTATTCCAATGCCGAGGCCGTTGACCTGTGGATCGATGACATTGAGGTTCGCGACAGTCTTCCCTAACCGGTCACGCTTGAAGGATCATTCGGCCCAGTCCCGAACGTCAGCCTGTCGCTGGTCAGCTGGTCAGCCGGTTGACGGTCAGTTCAGCCAAACCGCGTCCGCCGTTCCCAGCTTCATTGGCGGGCTGGTGAAGGACCCGGTCGGAGGCTTCGCCAGGTTCAACCGCCCCCACGCTGAATCGACCTCATACGCCGATTGGGGGGCAGCCACGGCGGGAGCCGGCTCAAATGGTGTTGGTCCGCCCAATCCAACCAGCCAGTTACGGGTTCGCAACAGCGACAACCTGACCCGCCACGACCCACCGTGCACGCTCTGATGCTGCAAGGCGCGAGCGGCGGCGAACGCACCAAGTTGACCGGTGGCATAGTCCAAGGCTTGAACCGGTAGGGGAGTTGGAGCCTCGCGACCCGCAGCCTTGGAACCGGCGTCAACAATGCCCGTTGTCGATTGCACGATGGAGTCAAAACCACGGCGACCCGCCCACGGGCCAACCCAGTCAAAAGCCGACAGCTGGACCACCACAATTCCTGGATTCAACTCCGCTGCTGACTCTGCGGTGAAACCCTTGCCTTCCAATCCACCTGGTCGGTAGGCATCAACCCAGACATGGGCGTCAGCCAAAAGAGATTCCATGGTGGACTTGCCCTCAGCGGTATCGAGGTCGACGAAGGCATTCCGTTTTCCTGCGCCAGTCATCTGCACACAGATTTCCACCGCTGGTAGGTGGGGTGAGCTCAGCCGTAGAACGTCAGCTCCATGAGCGGCCATCATGTGGCCAACCACTGGTCCGGCCAGTACTCGCGAGCAGTCAATAATTCGAACCCCGCTCATGGCCTGGCTCGTACCTCCCGGACCTTCGGTGAGCGGGGGCAGTGGCCGTGGGTCGGCCTCACCGATCTTTTCGAAGGTGAGAAGCGGCAGGTCCCGTGTGGCGATGGCGTGAGGATGAGCATCCCATTCCTCCAGAGTCCGGAGCTTGGCTGCGATCATGTCCCGTTCGATGAGCGCTGCTTCGAGATCCTCAGAATCCCACGTTGCCGCTGCTGTTTCGACCGAGGCCCGGTCGGGATCGCCGCCCAAGAGGGCAACCACACCGGCCGCATGATGGGGACAGTTGCAATGGAACTGCACAAACCGGTCGTCTTGGCATCGGTAGTAGCCCGACAAGTCTGACCAGATCGGTGGCCTTTCGTCGTTGACCAGAAGATGATTGGCAAAGCCCGCCCTGGCGTCATCGCCATTGACACGGACTTCGTTGGCAGACAATCCCCGCTGATGTCCGAGTTCGGCAATGGCTAAGGCCGCGGCGGACACCGAGGTCAGGGTCACCTCGTCGACCTCGAAGGCCGATTGCAGGTCGGGCTGTCCGTCCTGGACCAGCCGGTTCAGAGCCGAACTGTTGCCCGGTGCCAGGTTCCATACCTCAGGCAGCTTCATTGGTTGCCGCCTTGACCATGAACTCGCCAACATCCTTACGGAATCCGTCACTGACACTCATCCAGCTTGGGTCATAGTTGTAGCGCTCCCACAGGGGATCGGTGAGGTGGCCAGTGCCGAGTAGGGCAATGGCCGAGCCGGTCACCAGGCATGGGTGTGATTCACCGCAGGCGTGGGCCAGATCCAGCAGGCCGTGGCGAAGCGAGATCACATAGTTGGCGAGCCGGGCTGACTTATCTGTCGGGTCCAGGCTGCGAACAAACCACTTGTTGTGGGTGGCGATTCCCGTCGGGCAGTGGCCGGTGTGACAGCGTTGAGCCTGGATGCAGCCAATGGCCATCATGGCTTCTCGAGCGACATAGACCATGTCTGCTCCCAGTCCAAGGGCCAGCAGGGCTTCTCCGGGGAAGCCGACCTTGCCTGCCCCGATGAAGGTCACATTCTTGTCCATCTCTGCTTGGGCAAAGGCTCGAAAGACCTGGGCGAAACCAGCTCTGAAGGGGAGGGCGACATGGTCACTGAAGACCAGGGGAGCGGCGCCGGTTCCGCCTTCGCCTCCGTCGATGGTGATGAAGTCGGGGCCAGCACCGCGGGCCTTCATCTGGAGGGCAAGTTCGGGCCAGAACGCCTCGTTGCCAACCGCGGACTTGATGCCAACGGGCAAGCCGGTGGCATCAGCAATTCGTTCGATGAAGTCGATCATGGTTGGGATTGATTCGAATTCTCGATGGGAGCTTGGACTGGCCACGGTGATGCCAACGGGGACGCCTCGGGCCTCTGCTACCTCTTGGGTCACCTTGGCTCCGGGCAGCACCCCACCTAAACCGGGTTTGGCCCCTTGAGAAAGCTTGATCTCGATCATCTTCACCGGAGCCGAGGTGACCGTCTCCATCAGTGTTTCCATGGAGAATCGGCCGTCCGAGCCGCGAGCCCCAAAATAGCCGGTGCCGAGCTGGTAGATCAGGTCACCACCGTGGCGGTGGTGTTTGCTAATGCCGCCCTCGCCGGTGTTCTGCATGCAGCCGGCAATCTTGACACCACGATTGATGGCCTCGACCGCTGGTCCGGACAGGGAGCCGAAACTCATGGCGCTGATATTGACAATGGACTGGGGCCGGAAGGCACCGGGCCGGTTGTTCCATTCGCCGATCACCTTGGCCGCGGGCACGATGCTCTGAGGGTTTGGCTCTTCGGCTTGGAAGGGAAACGGGCTGTGGCGGATGATCAGATGCTGGGTCGAATCGAGCTTGGATTCGGTTCCGAAGCCGAAGTACGGATTCTGTGACTTGGCCGAGGCGTAGACCCAGCGGCGCTGATCCCGGCTGAAAGGACGTTCCTCGCTATTGTCGGCCACAACGTATTGACGTAGCTCAGGTCCGATCGATTCCAACCAATAACGAATGTGGCCGACCACCGGGAAAGCTCGCAGGATGGCGTGTTTCTTCTGGGTCACATCCCAAAGGGCGACGATCAACAAGAGACCGAGGACAATGAGTGGGATGATCAACCAGATGGACATCGCGCCAACCTATAGCAGGAATTGCGTTCGTGCCGCCCGAGGCACAGTCGGTATTGCTCGCTGATGCGAACAATATGTGGGCACAAGAAGAACCGCCCTCAGCCGCTCAACCTTCCCGGACTTGTTTGGCGGTGGCGCCCCACTTGGACATGTTCTGAGGGTTGGCCTTGATGTCGGGTTGGGCGGAGTACATGACCAGGCGACTGGCGATACCGGCATAGCGGTCAACCAGTTTGTCGGCCAGATCCGACCAGCTTGCGGTCACCGAGAAGTGTTGCATCACTTCGGGGGTGATCAGATCCATCATTCCCTCGACATCGCCAGCCTTGAGCTTCTCGTTCAACTGGGCCGACAAGCCATCAAAACCGAGCATCTCGAACTGGAAGGCGTAATTGCGGGTCGAGCCGTAGAAGCCGATCTGTTGCTTGGCAAAATCCAAAGAAGCGGCCTGTTCATCGGCGCTGTCGCCAACAACAGAAAACACAGGCACGATCAGATCAATCTCTGAGGCGTCACGGCCAACCTTGGCTGCCCCTTCCTCCAAGCGAGGGATCAAAACCTCCTGGAGAGAACGGATTGAATGCAACGGATGCACGTGCACGCCGTCCGCCACCTCGCCAGCCATGCGCGACATCCACGGACCAACCGCTGACACATCGACCTTGATGTCGCCATGGGCATGCTTGGCGGGAGTCCACTGGGCTGGGAGCAAACTCAGGTTGTAAAACTTGCCCTCATAAGACAGTCGCTCTTCGCCCCGAAAGGCTCGGAAGCAGGCTTGCACTGCTTCGACGTATTCTCTGAGCCGGGGCCCTGGCGAATCAAATTCAGCAGAATAGCGGCGCTCGATGTGGGCCTTGACCTGGCTACCAAGGCCAAGTCGGAACTTACCATTGGTGTTGTCGGCCAACTCCCACGCCATGGATGCGGCCATCATTGGTGAGCGAGGAAAGGCGACAGCAATACCGGTGGCGAAAGAGAGCTCGGGTGCAGCCATTGAAGCCGCGGCAATGCTCATCCAGGGCGTGTGAGCAGTCTCGACAAATACCAAGCCGGAGATGCCAGCCGCCTGGGCCGAGCGAGCAAAGTCTGCTGCCTCGTCCCATCGACTTGGACTCACCATGAGATCGAGTTCCATCAGAACAGTTCCATTTCAGTTGGTGGACGAGCAGTAGGAAACAGGTGTATTGCGATGATCCATGTCGGAATGAATCGCGTTCAAGTGATTGATGACACCTGCCGACAACAATGGTGAGACTAACGTAGGAAGACATGACGCATCGAATTGCCATGATCACGGGTGGAGCGGGCGGAATCGGAAGCGAGGCAGCCCGCTGGCTGGCGACAGCCGGTCGAGCGGTAGCTATCGCCGACCTGTCTCTTGACGCGGCCGAAGAGGTGGCAAAAGCCATCCGCTCCCATGGAGGGCTAGCCCTAGCAGTCGAGATTGACGTCACCGACATGGCATCGGTCGAAGCTGCTGTGCTGACAGTTGAGAATGAGCTTGGACCAATCGACATCCTTGTTCATTCCGTTGGTTGGGATCGGCTCTATCCCTTCCTTGATACTGACGAAGAGTTCTGGGAACAGGTCATTGAAATCAACTATGTCGGCATGCTTCGCTGCAACAAGGCCGTCGGTACCGGCATGGTCGAACGAGGACACGGCCGGATCATCAATATTGCCTCTGACGCTGGACGAGTTGGCTCATCGCTAGAAGGTGTCTATTCCGGAGCCAAGGGTGGTGTGATCTCCTTCTCCAAAACCCTGGCCCGTGAGCTGGCGAAGAAGGGTGTGACGGTCAATGTTGTTTGCCCCGGACCGACCGACACCCAGCTGCTCAGTGATCTAGGACAGACAATGTCGGATGGAGGAGACAAGCTGGTCTCCTCCCTGGGGCGCGCTATCCCGGCGGGGCGTATTGGCAAGCCATCCGACGTCGCCCCCGCAATCGTATTTTTCGCTTCGGACGAGGCAGGCTACATCACTGGCCAGACCTTGTCGGTTAGTGGCGGCATGACCATGGCCTAGGAGGCCATCGAGCCAGTTGATCTCGTCATCGGGCCGACGCGCAGAGGGTCAACCTGGTCAAAATGCAGTTCACGGACCCACTTCGTGTTGCCCCAAAGCATGTCATGCCCCTTGAGGTGGCTGAGCGGTTTGGTGAATCGTTGGAAGTGCTTGATCTCTTCTTTGGTTGCCAAACGACGAACGCCAGCTGCTCCCGCCAGCCGGATTCCCGGAGGCTGTCCGAAGCTGCCCTCCGTCATCGAATCAATCCAGAACTCCAGGGAATTGTCGACGGCCAACAGGGCGAAACGAGGGTCACGTTCCAGGTTCTTGGCTTGAGTGGTGGCGAAGAGCTCGAAGAAGAGCCCATGGTGTTGCGGGCCCGACTCGAACAAGCGGACTGAACCAATGGGTGCCAGGTGAGGCGAGCCGTCCTGGTTGATGGTGGCGAGCGAGCAGTGCAGGCTGGAACCCAAGCCACGATTGACGGTCTGGCAGATGCCCAGCCACTTCTCATGGCTGATTCCTTCGAGGGGGATGTCCGGGGACTTGGTTGGAAATGCCTGGTTCATGTTGGTTCTCCAGAGGCGCCATGAGAATGTAGGTTTGGGGCCAGGGGAGCGAGGACCGCTCGAACGGCCTCAAGGGTGAGGCCTTCGGTGGCTTCGCTCGGTTCGATACCCCGACTGAGGGCAGGGCGAACCGCACCCATTGGGATGGTGACAACGGCGAAATGGACCCGTTCGACGTCGGCGTCGACCACACCGAATGCTCCACACAGTTGCTCCATGGCTTGGCGGCCTCGGTCATCCTGCCTGGTTGACTCTTCTCGGATCTCCTCGGGCCAACCGCTAGCCAGCAAGTCTTGGCGACGGTGCACCAGGAGGAACTGAGCATCATCCATATTGGCGCGACTCCAGGTCAGGGTGTGGCGGGCCGCTTCGACTGCTGCGGTCATGGGGTCAGTATTGTCCAGTGCAGCAAGGAATCCCTGCTGGAATCGATCAACCGTCCGCAGCCATAGCGACGCCACCAGGACATCGCGGCTGGCGAAGCGGTGGTAGATGGACCCGCTGGGTGCGCCCATCGATCGGGCGACAGCGCTGACCGTTAGTGCCTGAATCCCTTCCTGATTACTGAGACGTAGGCAGTGATCCAGAACTTGTTCGTTGCTGAATTTGGAAGGCCTAGACATGTTTTAGAGACTACTCTCTAAAACGTGGATCGTCAAAGCTGGTGACTACTTATTGAGCTGAGGACCAAGCGGGACTCCGGCCAACAATGACGCGGTGATCCGAGAAGGAACTTCCCGCATCATGCCGGTGGCAGCCAAACGCCGCGGAGTGCGGAAATGCCGACGATTCGCTTCGACCGCGGCAACGGTTTGCTCGGCGATGAACTCGGGTGTCTTCATCGGGATGACTTGAAGAAGACGAAGGCGCTTCAGCATGGGAGCGAGCTCGTCAACCACCTCAAGCTTGTCCCACATCTGGGTGTCTACCGGGCCAGGAGCGACCACGGTGGTGTGAATATTTGTGTCCTTGAGTTCCATACGTAGGCCGGCAACGAAATTACTCAACCCGGCTTTTGTGGCTCCATAGGCTGTCAGGCCCGGGAACCCGCCCGATCCAGCCAGCGAGCTGGTGAACACCAGATGGCCATGATTGCGCTCCAACATTCCGTCCAATACGGCTCGGGTAAGCACCATGGGCACCTCCAAGTTGAGGGTGGTGATGTCACGGATCTGCTTGGCGGTGACGGTATGGAAGAAGGCATTGGTCTCGATTCCCGCATTGTTGACCAAGACGTCGATGGGTCCTGCCTCCTCTCTAATTTGGGGGATGAGGTTGTCTACCTCGCGAGGATCCAGCAAGTCGGCGGGGAAAGAACGGCCGCCGAGTTCGCTGGCCAACGTTGCCAAGGCGTCAACACTTCGGGCCACCAGCGAAACCTTGGCCCCCGCCTTGACGAACGAGCGAGCCATGGCAGCGCCGATTCCTCGAGAACCACCAGTAATGACAACATGGGCATTGGAGAGTTCCATAGTCGCACGCTAGACGGTCCATCTGAATCAAGCCAGAGACTCGGCCCGATGCCAACTAGAGTTCCGGTGTGCATAGCTATCTGGAGCGACTGGTCGGGATCCTTGAACGACTGACGATCATTGTCAAGGGACTACGGGCCATCGCCGGGCTCTTTATGGGACTGGCTATCCTTGGCGGGCTACTAATGTTTGTCGGATTCACCCTGGCCGGCTGGTGGTGGTGGCTGGGCTTGATCATCGGCATTGGCATGTGCTGGCCAGCCCTTGTTTTGTGGCGCTTCCGTATCGCGTTGGAAGCAGCGGTACTGGTTCCCGCTCAACTTCGGGCCATGCCAACCAGCGGTGAAGAAGTGAAAGAGGACCTGACCCCGATGTTGGCTGTGCTTGACGGAATGGTTGAGAAGCCAAAGTCGCCTCGGGCCTTCATCAAGTCAGCGTTGGGAACCAAGGAGGTCGTGGATCTGTTCAACGACAGCCATTACGGAAAGCTTCTAGGCGGCATTGTCATACTCAATCCAGCGGCCTTGTTGGCGGGCGGAACCATGACGATGTTCGCCGCCGGTTCCTTTGTCGTCGGGCTCTTGATGTTCCTTCTTGGACGCGCCATCTAGCTGACTGGCGTGTCCTGACTGAACGTGTTGACCCAGCATCCATCGCGCTTGGACCACAGTGACGAGACGAACATGGACTCCGGCACGGCGCCCGGGGTGTTCCGCCAGAAATCAGCCCGACACGACAAGATGACATCACGTTCAGAAACCACCATCATTCGTTCATCACGGATGATGAACTCGCTAATGGTTGGCCCACCTGCCAGCTGAGCAACATGGTCAGAACGGTCAGCGAACCCACTGGGGTAGACACCAAGAAAGTCCTCCGACAGTGACTGCTGGTCGGCTTCGGCGTCACCAGCTTACAACGCGACCCAAACGGCAGTTTCGAGGGCCAGAAGCGCATCGATCTGAATCATGCTTCCAGTCTGCCTGCTAACGCGTGGGATTGGCAGTGAATATCGAGCTGACCACGGAATAGTCAGTGGTGGAGTCCGGTTACTTTCTGGTCGGCTGGCTACCAGTATCGACTTCCCCGCGTCAGGAGCCCAATGTCTGTTTCCCCGGTTGATCTTGTCGAAGCCGAGCAAGTGAGACAGAAGGTTCGGGCTGGCTATACCGCTGTTGCCCAAGGCAACGGAGCGTTGGCTATCAAGGATGCGGATGCTCAAGCGTTGGCCTTTGGCTATGACCCTGCAACCTTGTCCGAAGCGCCAGACGCCGCCAACCTTGGACTTGGCTGCGGTGATCCAACCGGGGGAGCAACCCTCAAGGCCGGTGACATCGTCCTAGACCTTGGCTGTGGAGCTGGCTTTGATGTGTTCATTGCCAGCAAGGCCGTAGGCCCGACCGGTCGCGTCATCGGTGTTGACATGACCGAAGCACTGCTGGAGCAAGCCCAGGCAACGGCAACAAGAGAAGGATATGAGAATGTCGAGTTTCGTCTCGGCACGATGGAAGCCCTGCCCATCGAAGATTCGTGCATCGACGTCATTGTCTCGAACTGTGCCATCAACCTCTCACCAGAAAAGGACCGTGTCTTTGCTGAAGCAGCCCGGGTACTGCGGCCGGGCGGTCGAATTCGGATATCGGACCTGGTGGTTGAAAAGGAATTGCCGGTCGAGGTGCAACAAAGCGTCGAGGCCTATGTCGGCTGTGTCGGTGGGGCGACCACCAAGGAAGAATACATGGACCTGATTCGAGGGGCCGGATTTGGTCAGGTTGATGTCGAGGTTGCCTTCACTCTCAGCGACATTGTTGCTGCCGATGACCCTCGGGTCTTGGAAGTCTTGGCTGATGCTGGCGCTACGTACCCCGAAGAAGAAATCGTTGACGCGTTGACCAGTATCAAAAGCCTTTCGGTCAGCGCCCAGATTGGTGCCGTTCCAAATCAGGATGCTGAGGGATGTTGCGGCGAACAAGCCTCCGTAGAACGCCGGCCCGACAGCTACACCGAGTTGCTTTCCTATGTCATGTCCAACGCGGTTGCTGGTGAAATCATGGCCGTTGAGAACTACAGCGACATGGTTTCCCTATTCGAAACCGTCGACGAGAAGCTCGAAGCGGTCGAACAAGCAAGAGACGAAGGACGGCACATCCGCCAACTGACTGCCCTGGGCAAAAGGCTGAACTTCGAGGTGAAGCAAACCATCATCGAGCCGGAGTGGAAAGCCATTCGCTCGGTCTTTCGCCAAGCTGTTGCCAACCAGGACCTGCCAGCCTGTCTCATCATCCAAGACCTGATGACTGAGTCCATGGCCATCGTCCTCTATCAAACCCTCTCCGGTGACGAAGAAGTCGAGACTGATGAGCTGACCGCCACCGTTACCGGGGCCATCCTGGCCGATGAGCTACGACACCTCTCCCTTGGGATCGATCGACTTCGCCAGCTCCGATTCGTTGACCCATACTCCGTCGACCAGGCCCTGAAATGGGCCCACCCGCTGGTCATGTCCCAGCTCTTCTCCTCGGTGAGCACCGACTGCGCGACCTTGTGTGATGAGCTGTCGGTTAACTGTGGAGACCTGGACCCATTCAGTATTGGAGCAGACCTTGACCTGATCCGAGCGCGGGCCGCCACCCAGTATCTGACCGCACTCGATGCCGTCGGCTTCCCATCTGAAGTCACGGCTCCCCTCATGGCCCAGCTGGCCTCATTGGAACAAGACGATCGGAAAATCCGGGTGGTCCGGGGACCGCTGAAGTGCTGTTGAAGTGATGAAAGCCATCTTGTTGACGGGGGGAACTGGAACTCTGGGCAGTCTTGCCGCCACCGCACTGCTTCGCCACGGTAACGTCGATGTTGTCGCCCCGGTTCGGGCTCACCACCCAGCTGATGCAGTCCACCAGCTGGTGGCGGCCGAGTTCGAGATTGTTGGCCAACCAAAGGACCCGAACTGGCCAAGTCGACTGCATCAGGTGTCGTTGCCCGATGGCATCGATGACCCGACAATGCAAGATCCGACAGGCCAGCTGGACGCGGCTGTCAAAGAGTTCGAAGTTACCGAAGTCATCCACACTGCTGGCTGCCTGAACTATTTTGACGAAGCTGCCTTGCTGGCTGTCAATGTGGAGATGACCCGACGGCTGGTCGAAGCAGCCAAGCGTTGGAAGGTCGACCGCTTCATCCATATCTCCACCGCTTTTGCCAGTGGCTTTGTTGACGGACCGATCCCGGAACGGCTCCATAGTGAGCCCAGCGGTGATCCAACGTTCTACACCGAAAGTAAGCGCCGCGGTGAGCGAATCGTGGCCGAGAGCGGCTTGCCCTTTCTCATTCTTCGCCCGTCCATTGTTATTGGCGACAGTCGTGACGGCCACTATGCCGGGCCGCGCTATGGCCTCTATCAGCTCTGGTCTGGAGTCGAGCGGTTCTTGTTGGACCGTTGGCACGAAGAGCTGCACTATGTCGCCCCGCAAGAAATCATTCCTCTTCTCCACCAAGATGCCTTCCAAACCGGTCTGCTGGCGGCAATGAAGCAGCTACCCGAGAACTCCATCTGTCATCTCACTTCTCGCGGCGGCCCGACCGTGCGAGAGCTGTCCGATGAGCTGGTGAACCGCTATATCCGGCCAACGTCCATTCGCTACTACGACACCCTGGCTGACGTCCCCCGAACCAAGGTTCCTCCACGCCAGCGAGCATTCTTGAATCTGGCGGCGATCAATATCGAAATCTCCAGCCGACATTGGAATTTTGACACCAGCAGTATCGACTCGTTGGTCGCCATCGGAACCCAATTCGCCGACGCCACCCTGGAATCAGTTCGGCGGTGCCAAGAGGCCTACTTCGAAGGATCGGACCGGTTGGCCCGCTACGCCGACACCTATGGCGACTGCTTTCCAACCAAGGTCAGTTTCGAGCACGCTCTGAACTAACCTGCCGGTCGTGACCGCCGTCTTCGCCCCCGCATCAACCGCCAACCTCGGACCAGGTTTCGACGTACTTGGGCTAGCTCTAGACCGACATTGCTGGGTCAGCGACACTCCCCCCGACGACAGGGGCTATGCCAAGCACGTGAAGCTCGAAGCAGAGGTTTGTGGCCCCGAACATATTGCCCGCATTGCCTATGAGGCCGCTGGCGGTTCGGTGCCAATCTGGTTTGGGTTTGGGTTCGCCCCCAGCCGTGGCCTTGGTTTCTCTGCCGCTGCCCGCGCTGCGGGTGCTGTCTTGGCCAAGGTGCAGGAAGGTCTGTCAGTAGAGCAGGCTCAGCTAGCCGCCTACCCCGTTGTTTGTGATCTTGAAGGCCACGGCGACAATGCTGCTCCCGCCGTCTTTGGTGGCCTTCATGTGCTTGTTGACAACAAGAACCACCGACTCAACCTGGTGATGCCCGGAAAGTTGTTGGCGTGGGTTCCCATCAACGCCAGCACACCAACGGACGCGTCCCGGGCCGTAATGCCGACCAAGATTGACCGCGCCGACGCCATCTTCAACCTCGGTCGAATCGGCCTACTCATCTCGGCCCTCTATGAGGGGGACCTATCGGAGCTGGCCAAGGCGACACAGGACCGGCTCCATCAACCTGAGCGGTTGGACGCGGCACCTGCCTCCAAGCTGGCTCTGCAGTCCGCTCTTGAAGCGGGAGCAGCAGCGGCCTGGCTCAGCGGCTCGGGCCCAACAATCGCCATCATCGCCGAAGCCACCAAGGTTGAAACTGTTGTGGCTGCCTTGCCTGGCGATGCCGACATCCTCCAACTCGAAGTCGACACGCTTGGTGCTGTCGTTCGCCCCTGATTTTGAACTGGCACCGAACTGATGTCGTATATGGATCGCTACCGGTGCCAATTCGCTGTAGACCCGTAGGTGCTAGCCATGGTCAGCGGCGGCGATCCAGCGGAGGGTCCCGGTTGCTCCAATGGTGACGGCATCATCGGTATCAACAACGACGGCCATGGTTGACGTTGTCCCATCGGCAATGACAACGGAACCCGGGGTAGTGACAACACCCCCTGACACATTCATCATCTCGACCCAGGTACCGGGAAGGCCAGGGACGACAACTCCGGCGGGGTCTGCCAAGTAGAAGGAGACATTGACGTCATCCCAGATCCCACCGGTTGCCGGTTCAAGAGCCAGGCCGCCAGCCGGGTCATCTGTACTCAGGAATGTCAGAGTCAGATCATTGCCGCAGGCATTGTTGAAGTCGACGGCCTCGCTATAGAGCAGCCGGTCCCCGGCAAAGGCACGAATGGTGCTGGTCTCCTGCAAGAGGTCAACCCCATCGTCGGTCACGGTCGTGGTGTCATCAAAGGAGAAGAAGCCGGTGACCGAGGTGGCATCAGCACCCGGAGTCTTGGTGAAGCAGGCGTCAACGGTCACCACTTCGGCCGCCATGAAGTTCTGCACGGCAACATCGGCGGCAACGGGAATGGCAAACAGGATCAGCAGGATCGTGGCAATAGCCCCGACCTTGGTGAAGGATCCATTGGCTCTCAAACGAATGCTCATGACTGCTCTCCAGTATTGGCTTCGGCATCCGCTTTGATCTGTGCGGAACGGATTGTCTCATTTCGCTCGGTCCACAAGGGAACCGCAAGCAGAATGATTCCGGCAACACCAGTCACAACGACTAGCCAGGACCATTGCCACTGCACGCTCGGTCCGCCCTGAGGCTGGCGAAAGACTTGCAAGGCGAGGGTTTCCAAGACAACAACCCCAGCAATCAAGCGGCCCCAAAGTCTCTGCCGGTCACGATCAGTAGTGCGGGCCACGGTGGCTGCTGCCAGCACCAAGGCGGCACTTGCCATGGCGATCGTCGACCAGGTCACGATCGAAGCGAAGGTCTCTGGGGTGGTGGAAAAGGCGAAGTGGGGCAGAATCCCTCGCCACAACTCGAACCGGATTGGGGCCTCAAAGAACTGGGCCAGAACAAGCACAGACAAGACCTTGACCCCAAGGACCAGCAAGGCAGCCTTGGCCGCGCTGATCACCAGTTCGTCATAGTTGATTTCGTCTTGGAACTTGCTGGGTGTTGATCGGGGTGACTCCGAAGTATTGGAAGAAATTGCGGTCATTGGCTGGAAACCTCCACAGTGAAGTCTGTTTCGGCGACAGTGGCGTCGCCCTGGATGTGCACCCGAATGAAGCCATCAAAGGTGTCTTGAGACGAGGGAGTGAGCAGAGACAGGTCAGCGACCACCGAAACCGGCGACGCCGAATCGAACGGTTGAGGGCCACCGTTGACGGGGACCCCTCCATATTGGATCGAGGCGATTCCGGCGGCAACGTTTTCCAGCTGGAGGCGTACGACACCGAACCCTTGGCCGCTGGACCGAACCTCAAGACCGAGGGTGCTTCCGGTCAGGTCGGCACGTTGGGTTCGAACCCGCAGAAGATGAACGACCGACCGTTCGGGATCAACGCCAACTTGAACAGTCAAGGGTGTTGGAACACCGAGATCACGATCAACTAGGGGCAGGTTGTAGCGAACACCGACCTTGGATAAGCGGGGAGTCTTGGTGCGGTCAACCGCGGTCAACCGAACCCGCAGCCGAACAAATTGATCACCATCGTGGGCGAAGTCCAACACAGCGGGAAGCTCGTCTGGTGTGAAGAAGGTGGAACTCGTACCGTCGGGCCCAGCGAAACTGGTCGGGGCTGGAGCCGTATCGCTGGCGACCTGGATCTCCACATTGGTATCGTTCGGGGTGATGGCGGTAACATCAATATTTCCAAAGACCCGGGTGCCGGCGGGCACGGCAAGCTCGGGACTGACCCACAAGCCTTCTTCGGGGAACAGCCCCTCGATTCGTTCGCTAACCACCGGCTCGGGCCAGGTGTATTGTCGGGCCTGCTTCATGCCCAAAACATTGGTCTCGTCGTTGCTGGCCTCGTTCTCATAATGCAGGTAGAACGGCGCGCCATCCAATGAACGGATCACAGTTGCCACCCCAAGGACCGGGCCATTGATGGTGAATGTGCTTGGAGTGACCGGGATGCTCACGGTCTCCTTGGCCCAACCGACTGAGTCGAGACCAGCACACGTCATGGTGGTTGCTGGTCCTGTCGGCGGAGCAACCTCGATCAAGGTGCCCGGCACCGGACAAGAGACAACGATGTACTGGGATGAGGTTGGGATCACATAGCGACTATTCAGCTCCTGGGCGGGAAAGAAAGTAACGGACTCCCAACCATCACTATCGGCCTGACTAATGGCGGCAAACTCGGCTCCAACTGGGCTGATCTCGGGGTCTGGGTCAGCCGAGGAATCCAACACCAGCCGCACGCCGGCGTTGGCGCCTCCGCCTTGAGGACCACCATTGTCGGTGACAACGTGGGCCCCTCGATTCAATGCCCGATCCAATTCGTCCAAGGAGTCCGAGCGGTACTCATCAATATGAGTGCCAGTGGTATTGGCTCCGATGTGGGCTCGGGTGGAGGCAATACCGAACCACTCATCATCCAAGAAAGGAGCGACGGGAAAGCTGTCTCGTCCATCGGTCCAGTCGTGGAACAACAAGATGGGAAGATCGGACTCGATGAGGATGGACTCGTTGTTGATGGTGTCGCCGGGCGGCTCTAACCAGACCGCGGTGTTGGCAGGAACTGTGAGGGTGGTCAGCGGGCCAGGATTGGCCCCCTCAAAGACCGTGACCGTCGTGTCGCCGAAGGGGGCGAAGATGGAGAGCCGCTGAATAGCGGAACGCTCCGACGGCACGATGAAGGATCGTGCAGCCCACGAGATAGGGACGAGTGAGTCATAGCCATCGCCGAGAGCTCGAGAAGACAAGGGTCCGGTGGTCGAGATGATGCTGCCGGGCTCGACCCCGTTGACGGTGAGCAGCTGACCCGACCCCAGATCTGAGACTGGGCCGCCGTCCAAGCTGAACTGGGTTCCATTGACATAGCCAGCAATTTCCAGCGGAATACCGCCGGCGTAGCGTTCGTGAACGCCGTAGTACACAGGCTTTGGGGTGGCATAGGTGAACACCGCCTCTTCGCTGTGGTTAGCCAAGGCCGTCCGATCGCCAAGGAGGTGGTCGTAGTAGAGGCAGATGGTCTGGCTGGTGCCCGCGGCAATGGCATCGACCTGGATCCAGACCGCGTCCATTTGCGGATCAACCCACAAGGGGAGTTGGGTCGTACCATCACTGGCCACAGCCCGAAAGTCTTGGGTGTCGGCCTGGAGATACCCGTCGGTGATCAAGCCCTCCACATCGAGTTCGACCCGGATCTGGTACTGGTCCACCGATGTGGCCGCTGGGTCGGTGTGGTCGATAACCAAACAATGGCGAATGTTCCAGTCGGTGCTCCACCAGGCCAAATCATCGGTTTTGGGCACACCGATTCCGTCGGGGCCGATTGGCTTGAGGGTCAGCTGATCAAAGGCAATGCCGTCCTGGTCAACAAGATCGGTGCTGGTGCGCTCGTCGTACTGACCGAGATCAAACTCCGCCGGTTCGTCAATGGCCCAGACAGCACCAGC
>JAJRQY010000012.1 GCA_024280015.1 Actinomycetes bacterium | reverse complement strand
GGCCGTCCCCTTTCCAGCCTGAGATCACATCCATTGAGGCTCGAAATGGGGCGCCCAGCTCGGTGCTCGACAAGTCAAGCCAATCGAGTGAGGCGTTCTCACCCACGAACACCAATGCCTGGTCACTTCCCTGATCTGAAAGGACCTGACGATATTGGGCAAACGTCGCAAACAGAAGGAGTAACGGTGTCCCGTAGAGAAGAAGGCTACGTCTTGTCAGACCTCGCCCCGCCACCGAAAACGAGAGCAGCAGAGCAATAGCCAAGAAGAATGTTGGCCTGCGGATTCCCAACAGTGATACGTAGGCTATATAGGCCAATGAACTCACAACCACGGCCAAGAACGGACCTCGCTTTGTCCTCATCGACTCGGACTTCAGTCGGCCAATATTCGCTGCTGTTAGCCCAATGACGACGTAGTACAAGCCAAGTTCAATTGGACCAGTTTGACGTTTGAGGACGGATCGTCCAGCATAGCCCGCGTTCAGGTACGCACTAAAGCCGACTGTCACAGCTACCGCCACGAAGGCCGCCACGGTGCCCAATATTGCGAGGTACCAACCAGACAAGGCCAATCTGCCCCAGGAGTTTGGATTCTCGTCCAAGTCCTTCCGGTCGAGCTGACTCTTGCGACTAGGGAAAATGACGATGCCAACCACGTAGCCAGCGATACCAGCCACATGTAGCTGGAGTGCCTGTTCGAGTATCACAGCGTCATAGTCATTGTAGAAGTAGTGGTGCACCGGCACGGCAAGTCCATAGGCCCCGAGCGTTAGCACGGCCAGAGAATGCAGCGAGAGCATGTTCGCCACTAGTTGACGCGGTGGCCAAGCAATCAGTGGTGCTACTGCGATCAGGGTTAGAAGTGACACCAGGCCAGGCTTGCCGAAGGTACTCGCAAAAAGGGCGATGCCCAGTATCAACAACGAGAACAGAGGGATCCGGTTGACCATTCGGTACGAGCGGTCCGTGGCCTCCAGTTGCACGGCGCTACCCGCGTCTTGGCTCACTTGAGTCCTCTGTCGCAGACCCCTGTCAAGACGCATTCCCTGCAACATGGGACCTTAGAACTACTCTCATCGTCTCCATGACACCATCTGCTACCTGCTGCCGCTGAGTTCGCATGGACGCCATGCCTTCGGCATGGCCCTTGCCTTGTTCTACCTTCACCTTGTCGCCATCCACGGTGAGTTGTCGGAAGTTATCAACCACGACCGTGCGTCCGCGGCCGTTGACTTCGATTCGTTCCTTGGGTGTGGCCGCATTGGCATCGGCACAGTAGACCACTGATGCCGAAGAACCATCGGCATAGCCGATGAGTAGGTGGTAAGAATCATGCTCGTCGGTACCAGGCCCCAAGGCATGGACCGAGGTTACTTCCTGATCGCCAACCAAGAAGTGGCAGGTATCAACAAAGTGAGAGACTTCGCCCAACAACCGACCACCCTCGCGGCGATCTGAGTACCAATGGCCTGCCGGCAAGGCTCCAGCATTGACTCGATACTGAATCTGGAGAGGCCCTGGGCCTTTCAACGCATCACGGGCAGCAACCACCATTGGCGCATACCGGCGGTTGAATCCAACATACAGACGCCCATCCGACTCTTCCAGAGCAGCTTCGACGTCGGCTAATTCTTCCCACGACAGAGCCAAGGGCTTTTCGCAATACACATCCTTGCCCGCCCGCAGCGCGGCGGCGGTGTACTCGGCGTGGGTGGAGTGTGGCGTGGCCACCACAACCACATCAACATCCGGATCGTTGATGACTGCGGCTGGGTCGCTGGACGCCTTGGCGATTCCTTCGCGTTCGGCCAACCGAGTTGCGCTCAAGCCCGAAGCCGAAGCCACATGGACAACAGGTCCGAAACCTGCCTCCTTGAGCGACGGAACGATGATGCCCCGCACGAAGTTGCCTGCCCCCAAAATGCCAACCGAAGGCTGGCCTTTGACGGGCCGCAGGGTCTTGTCCGACCTGATCTCGACGGTGCGCATAGGCTCCGTGTTTCCCGAGTAGGTCAGCACGATGCCAATGGCGTTCTGCGAACGGTCCTCGAGGATTCCGTACGCCTTGGTGGCTTCGGCGATGTCAACCCGATGAGTAATCAGGTCCGACACATCGAGTCGGCCAGAGGCCATCAAGTCCAACACTGCCTCAAGGTTGCGTCCCTCGGTCCAGCGAACATGACCCACTGGGTAGTCGACACCCCACTCCTCATAGCTGCGGTCATAGCGACCGGGCCCATAACTTCGGGCCAGCTTGAGGTCCAGTTCCTTGTGGTAGAAGTCGTTCCGGTTCAGATCGAGCCCAACATCGCCCACCGCCACCACGGTTGCCCGATCACGACACCGGTCTGGCACTGCCTGAATGATTTGCGACTTACCTTGCGCGCCAGCAGTAATGATCACCGCGTCGGCGCCGCGGCCTCGACTCCACTCCATGATCTCAGCCGTTGTGGAGCTTCCGGCTTCAAGTACACCCTTGATGCCGTGCTGCTCGCCCAGGTCCAGCAAGCGCTGATCAAGGTCAATACCGAGCACATCACAACCCGACGCCGCAGCCATCCGGGCCGTCATCTGCCCAATCAGTCCCATGCCAACAACGACAATCTTGGAGCCAATTCGGATGTCGGCCTGTCGCAGACCATGGAGCCCAACGCTGGCCACCGTGCTGAACGAGGCTGCTTCGCCGCTGACCTCATCGGGAATCTTAGAAGCCAGAACCCACGGCACCGATTGGAACTCGGCGTGAGAGGCGAAACCGCCACCACCGGTCGCAACCCGGTCGCCGGGAGCAAGGCCGCGGACTCCAGGTCCGATCTCCAGGATCGTTCCCGCGCCGGAATACCCGAGTGCAAGATCATCAGCCAGCTTGCTGCGGACGGCCTGGATGGTTGGTTTCAGACCATCGGTCTTGGCCTTGGAAAGAACTTGTCGAACTAGATCGGGGCGGGCCCGCGCCTTAGCCACCAGATTGGCCTGAGCCAATTGGGTGACCGCCCGCTCGGTCCCAGCCGAGATGAGGGTCGCCGATGTTGCCACCAGGACCGATACCGATGACATGCGTGGAGCCGGAGCTTCGATGACCTCGATGGATCCGCCACCTGCTGACTGAACTACTTGTTTCATTCTGCCTCTGCCGTTTTCGGGACGCCCAAATATGTCGACACCCCGACCTGTCGAACGCATCGACAATAGCGGGAACGCCATGATCTGGCACTGGTCATATGGCCTATACAGGTTTGATTCATTGCTGTCGATACTCCCGTTCTGTGGCCCACAAGACTGTCGCCTGTTGGGATGACTGATAGGCCAGAACCGGCACTTCGGTGAACCGGCCATAGGCGTCACTCTTGAACCCGACCTGCTCCTCGGTATGGGTTCCAGATCCTTGGACCTCTGGGACCCCATATGGCGCGCTCCAATGGGTCACAAACACCGGGTCCGACTCGCACAAATCAGACACTTGAACGCCAGCGGCGGACACCTCAACCGTCCGCTCAAAGTGATGCGGACCATCGGTATCAACGCCGAACACACCACAAGCACCGTCCCCGCTAGCCGCCAACCGGACAACTGTCCCAGTTGGCCAACGAGCCTTGAGGAATCGCCCAACCGATGGCATCTGTGGTTCGCCTTCGATGTGCGGCGAATTGTGGGCTGAGACCCCACTGAGAGGACCGGGCTCACCCGGCGCGGGCTTGTAGCTCTGGGTCCCCGAGTCACCGGCAACATTTCGTCCACCAATCCAAATATCAACATGGAGCTGGTCTTCGTGCGCTGGCCGGAACTCATAGGATCCACAACGCACATACACACGAGTCGATCCATGAACCAGTAGGTGCAGACCCATGTCAGGGAATGATCGGACCCAGGGCGCCAACTTGTTGTTCTTGGCCTGTTGCGGCTGGTCTAGGCCCAACCAGGCCAAACCTTCGGTTGAAGCTGCGCTCCCGGTCAGTCCGCATCCGCATTCACCGCCGGCTACGGCGCTGGCGATGTGTGCGTCGTGAGCTAGATCCCGGTGAGGAACCCGGTCCAGTGCTAGCACTCTCGCTCCGTCATCGGGCCCAAAGAAGGGGCCAGACCCAGAAATTGGCTCGACCAGGGCCGACAGAAAGAGTGCCGACCGGTCCAGCGCACCGGAGGCCTCTGTCGAGAGTGCCCGTCCGGTTCGGAGCGCGAGCATCCTGGCCCACATCAAGTTTTGAACGAACACCCGGTGATAGTTGGTTGAGTACTGTGACGATCCGCCGTCTTGGAAGATGAGGCTCTCCGCCACCTCGTTCAGATGCTTCTGACCAAGTTCCTGCCATTGCTCACCGTTGCCATCAGGGTGTAGGTAGCTTGCTGTCAGCAAGCCGACAGCCTCGCTGATGTGATGATTGTTCTTCTGACTACGGGCATAGGCAATGTTGGACTCGACTCGGTCCGCGGTGACTGCGGCCAATTGTTGCAGCTGGCCCATTCGCACATCGGTCAAGAGTTCGGGCATGGCCTGAGCAGCACAGGTCACAGCCATCAATCGAAGGCTTGCTTCTTGGCCGCATTGCCAGTTCACGCCCTCATTCGGCGGGTTCTGGTCACGCCACTCATCGAACAGGTCCCAGAACAGTTCACCAGCACCGGACTCGGGCACAACGACATGGGCACGAGCAAGGTCAAAGGCCCAGCCGAAACGGCTTGGTTCCCAGATTCGTTTCAGGTCGGCATTGGGAAACTCTGGGACCTGTGACCAGTGGGTCTCGCGAGGATAGCGAACCCCAGCGAAGGGATCGTGGTGCCAGTTCTCCATCTGCACCTTGGTGCCAAACACTTGGAACCGTCGTTCTCGAAGATCAGCGACCATCTGGGCCAACTCGTGCCGCTGATCACGGGAGTAGTTCGCCGTCAACCAGGCAGACAGCCCAACAGCATCAATGATCGGAGTTGGGCGCCACGAAGTCGGAGTCGGCTCGTGCCACTCCCCCATGGGCGAACGACGAAGATGCACACCAGACTTCAGCTCAGCGGCATAGCGG